>NZ_WEZF01000004.1 GCF_009177065.1 Tautonia marina | reverse complement strand
CTGAGAGTTCAATTCATTCGCCAGAAGTCCACGGATCTGTTTCTTGTATTTTAGTTCACTCGCATTGCATAGAATATTGTTCAGGTCAAACGATTGCTTTGAGAACTTTTTAATTTCTTCGACAATTTTTGTGTCAAGGCTTAGCATGGAGAACTCAAAAAATGGATGCGAATCCATTTTGTTGGGTGCTTCAATGTCCGTGTAAAATTGATATTCGATGCCATCTGTGAGAACCGCAAATCTCGCGTCTGTTGTCGTGAAATATCTGAATAACTGCGATGCGTGGTTGATGCTTAATTTAGAGCCGGCCGACTTGCACTCGATCAAGATTGCGGGCTTTCCATCTCTCATTATTACATAATCGACCTTTTCTCCCTTTTTCGTTCCTACGTCCGCAATGAACTCTGGAACCACTTCGGTCGGATCGAAGACATTGTATCCAAGAGCGTTGATCAAAGGGAGAACCAAAGCATTTTTTGTTGCTTCTTCGGTAGCGAGATGAACACGATGCGCAGGGATTCGTGCAGCAATTTGTGCAAGGTGATCAATGAGGTCCATGGTCTAACCTTAATTAGAATGGGAAGTTGGGCGAAATTCTCCACAACTGCTATGATGGATTTTCTCACACGGATCGAGTACGATCAAGAACTGATCCCCATCAAAGATGGACTGTGTGGATTGATGGCAGCAGCGACAAGTCTTTAGACGGTTTGAACGCTTCTACTGCGACGTCGCGGGACATCTACTAAAATAGGAGAACGAACGCGGCGAATATTCCAAAATTGGGCTTCGATCATTTCCTCCGTGATTCCTCAGAATTTCCCATTGCTCTTGCAGAATGAGGAGTATGCGCCGTGAGTGAGCCGATGAAACGGGTCTACGGGATCGACCTGGGGACGACCTATTCGGCCATCGCCTATGTCGATGAGCACGGCAAACCCGTGATCGTGCCGAACCAGGAGAGCGAGCGGATCACGCCGTCGGTGGTCCTGTTCGATGGTGACGCGATTATCGTGGGCAATACGGCGAAGGAGTCGGCGAAGGTCGAGCCGGATCGGGTGGTGAGCCGGGTCAAACAGCATATGGGCGACCCGCACTACGTGTTTGAGTACGAGGGGCAATCCTACAGCCCCGAGGATATCAGCTCGTTCATCCTGCGCAAGGTGGTCGGTGATGCCGAGGTCGCACTCGGTCTGGGAGATGACGAAAAAATCACTGATGTGGTGATCACCTGTCCGGCCTACTTCGGCACGGCGGAGCGCGAGGCCACGGCCAACGCAGGAACGCTGGCCGGCTTGAACGTCCGGGCCGTGCTGAACGAGCCGACGGCCGCGGCGATTGCCTATGGCCTGGAGCAAGAACGCGATCAGGTCGTTTTGGTGTACGACCTGGGCGGTGGCACGTTCGACGTGACCATGATCGAGATCAAGGATCGGTTGATCCGAGTCATTTGTACCGGCGGCGATCACCGACTCGGAGGGACGCTCTGGGATGAAGCGATCGTGATGTCTCTGGCCCATCAGTTCCGTGAGCAGACCGGTCTGGACAGCGACCCGATGGACGATTCCGAGGTCCTCAACGACCTGTTCCTTCAGGCCGAGCGGGGCAAGAAGACGCTCACACAGCGCGAAAAGGCACCGTTCCGGGTGACCCATTCGGGACAATCGGCCCGCGTCGAACTCGACCGGGGCACCTTTGAGGAGATTACCCGGCACCTCATGGATCGGACCCTGGAACTGACCCGAGAAATGCTCGCCGATGCCAGGGCCAAGGGATTCGAGTCGTTTGATTCGCTGATCCTGGTTGGTGGTGCCACGCGGATGCCCCAGGTGCATGATCGCCTGGTGGCCGAGTTCGGGATTGAGCCGATCAGCTTCGATCCGGACGAGGCGGTCGCCAAGGGGGCCGCGCTGTACGGCTTCAAGGAGTCGATCCAGCAACAGGTCGTCAATTACTTGCCAGGAACGGGGAGCGAGTCGGGAGCGTTTGATCCCTCGGCCGTCAGCGAGCAGGAGATGCAGGAGGCGCTCGACAAGATCGAGCAGGAAACCGGGTTCACCCTGACCGGGCCGGTTCGAGAACTAGTGAGCACCCAGATTGTCAACGTTCTGTCCAAGAGCCTCGGCGTCATTGCTCGCAACGATGAGGGACAGGATGTCGTCGTCTATCTCTTGCCGCGCAACGGTGAGGTGCCGATGGAGAACACTCAGGATTTCGGCACCGATCAGGCCAACCAGGCGGGGGTCGATATCCGGGTCATGGCCGGCGAGCGCGATAGCCCCGAGCCGGAGGATTGTCAGGAGGTTGGCGTCGCGCAACTGCATCTGCCCGAAGGGCTTCCCGCGAAGAGCCCGATCCGGGTGACCTTCGGCATTACGCGGGATGGCCGCTTGACCGTTTCGGCCAAGGACCTGACCGGGGGCGGGTCGATCGACGTGGAGTTCGAGACGGAAGCCGTGATGAGCGCCGAGGAAGTTGAGGAACGGTCGACAGCCCTTCGCTTAATGCAGGTGTCTTGATCGATTGAGTTCAAGAGACCCGATCGGGAGCGGAAGACACGACGGAGAGCGACCTGCCCATGACCAGCACGTTCGAGTTTGCCTGCCCCTCGTGCGCGGCTCCGGGAAAGGCTCGAAATGACTGGGCCGGTCGCTCGGTTCGTTGCAAGCACTGCAAGGCGGTCTTCGTGTTGCCGGAACCCGGCGAGGCCGCGGCCAATGCCTACGAGCTGGCGGAACTCCCCGATCGTGAGACGGCTCCCGTGGCCCTGGCTCCCCGTTCCGAGGGAAATCCTTCGACGTTCACGCCCTCTTATCGAGAGGGCTCCCTGGAACAGGTCCCGGTCGATCGGTTCCGGCCGGTTCCGAGGAAACCGGTTAACCCTCGAGAAGACATCCAGGAGTGGAGCAGCGACGTACGGGTTCGGGTGCTCGTGGGCCTTCTGGTCGTCGGCCTGGTGCTCGCGGCGGTCACGTTTGCCATTCCCGGATTCCGGGGTTGGGGAGGGATGGCCCTCGTCGTCATGGGGTTGGTCTTGACGGCGATCGGCTACTTCGTGGGGGCCTACGCAGCCTTCTGCGAAGACTTCCTTCATGGGATGTTGTATCTGTTTATTCCTATTTATACGGGTTATTATCTGGTGACGCGATTTGACGATCTCTGGCCGTTCTTTGCGGGATCAACGCTTGGGTTTGTCATCTTCTTGATGGGAACACAGGCGCTGCAAGTTTAGGGAGCCTTTTGAGGTTCAGGCCGATTGGCGTGGCGGGATCGGGGTCGATTGCGGAGTTGATGACATGAGCGCCTTTGTCGGAATCGACCTGGGAACGACTAATTCCGTCGTCGCGCGACGCAACGCCTATGGCAGACCGGAAGTGATCCCGAATCGAGACGGAGCGACCATCACTCCCTCTGTCCTTTACTTTGGGACCGATCCTCCGAGCATTGGGCAGGAAGCGAAGGAATACGCTCGACTCGGCGACGATCAGATCGCCAGTTTCTTCAAGCCGCAAATGGGCAATCCGCTGTTCTCCCTTCGCTTCGGGGACCGTGAATTCGGCGCGACGGAGCTTTCGGCCCTCATCCTGGCTCGCTTGAAGGAGGATGCCGAAGCGGTGATCGGCGAACCGGTCACCCAGGCCGTCATTACCGTTCCCGCCTACTTCGCCGATGCACAACGGAAGGCCACCATCGACGCCGGAGAACAGGCCGGGCTGGAGGTGATGGGGATTATCAACGAGCCGACCGCCGCGGCTCTTGCCTATGGCCTCCAGCGCAGCGGGGTCGAGGAAACGGTTCTGATTTATGACCTCGGCGGGGGAACCTTCGATGTGACCGTTGCCACGATCACCCCGGAGGAAATTGTCGTTCGAGCGACCGCGGGGGACCATGACCTCGGCGGAAAGAACTGGGATGACCGCATCGCCACGTTCCTGGCCGAGCGGTTTGAGGCGGAGACGGGGTTCGATCCCCTGGACGATCCGATCGCCCTGAATGAGGTCTTGGTGCGGAGTGAACAGGCAAAGTGGCAGCTGTCGGAACGGTCGGCGACTCGGGTCACGCTCCAACTCGGCGCCGAGCGTCGGAGTTTTGAGTTCACCCGAGATGAATTTGAAGGGATGACTTTCCCGTTGATGGATCGGACGAGGGCCTTGACCCAGGAGGCGATTCAGGCGGCCGGGCTGGGCTGGTCGGGCCTCGCGGGGGTCCTGCTCGTGGGTGGCTCGACGCGCATGCCGATGGTGCGGAAGTTTGTGACCGAGATGAGCGGCCAGCCTCCTCGGGCGGGCGTGAATGTCGATGAAGTGGTTGCGCTGGGAGCCGTGATCCAGGCGGCCATCCTTGCGGGAGACAAGAGCCCCGATGACGCTCGCCCTCGGTTCACCCTGGGAGGGACGACGACGGCCCCTCGCCCCACGTTGACCCTGCCGGGAGCCAAACGGATCAAGGATGTGATGTCGCACAGCCTGGGGACAGTAGCCATTAGCCCCGACGGCACACGATATGTCAACGATCTGGTCATTCCTCGGAACCTGCCGATTCCAGCCTGCGAGACGCGATCGTACCGGCTTGCCACGCACGGCGGCGCAAACGATCGGATGGAAGTGTACCTGACCCAGGGAGAAAGCCCCGATCCGCTGGATTGCACCATCCTGGGAAAATATGTTTTCACCGGAATTCAGGCGACCGATGCTGAGGTGGATGTGGAGGTTTCGCTCTCCTATGACCGCGATGGCGTGGTGCAGGTTTCGGGAGAGCAACGCGATACGCGACACGCCTTGACCGTGCATGTGGAACCGGTCCCGGATGATCTCTCATGGCTGGGGAGGCCTCCGGAGTCGCGGTCGGTCGAGGGTGATCCGTCACCCATCCGCATTTTCCTGCTGATTGACGTGTCTTCGAGCATGGCGGGTGAGCCCCTCGTTGAGGCGCAGGAGGCGGCTCGGGCCTTTCTGGACCGTTGCGATTTCACCCACACGGAAGTTGGCCTGATCTCCTTCTCGGATCAGGTGGATCTCCAGGCCGATGCCACCGACAATGCGCGTCGGGTACTGGCCGCGATCAATCGCCTGGTCGCAGAGGGGACGACGAATCTGACGGAAGCCATCGAACTGGCCCATGCCCATTTGACTGAGCTGGATCGGACCCGATACCTCGTCCTCTTGACCGATGGCTATCCGGATGCGCCGGAGTCGGCCGTGGAACAGGCCGACCTTGCCAAACAGGATGGGGTTGAAATTGTCGCAATCGGCACGGGAGAGGCCGATCTGGACTATCTTCGACGGCTGGCCAGCACCGAGGAAGGTTCAATGTTCGCTCGGCGTGGCGAACTGGTGCAGGCGTTCGGCCACATTGCCCGCGTGATCGCCGAGGGGGGGCGTTCCCTCCGCCTGATGGAACGAGACGGATAACCCTTAATGTCTCACGCAGCCGCCGCTGAGCCGCGATCGCTCACCCAGACCCTTCGCAGCAACGCCCGACAGGTCCACGCAATGGCCGTGGCCGGCGCGCTGGGCGCAGTGGTGGGTTTGTACTGCTATGTCGAATTGATTCGTCCGTTTGATCTGATTCGTCAAGTGGATCGTCTGTGGTGGCTGCGAAACCTGCTCGCGGGGGGGATGCTGGGGGGCACCATCGGATTCTTTCTGAATGCGGTAGACCCACTGCGGGATGGGGCTCCCCTGAAACTCGCCCGAGCGGCGACCTGGGGAGCGATCGCGGGAGCCCTGGGAGGGATGGTTGGCTTGGTCCTCGGCGAACTGGTGCTGGGAGGGCTGCGCGGGGGGCCGTTTGGGCGTGCCGTTGCCTGGGCGATTCTGGGGCTTGGGATCGGCTTGAGTCAGGGAATCGCGTCGCGATCTCGGCAACGACTCGGTTACGGACTGATCGGCGGGGGGCTGGGTGGACTGATCGGCGGATTTCTCTTCGAGGTGCTCCGTGAAGGGCTCGGGAACCGTTACGATCTGAGCCAGGGGCTGGGCGTGGCGATCCTGGGAGCCGGGCTGGGTGTTTTCCTGGCATTGGTGGAACAGGTGCTGAGACGATCGTGGGTCATGGTGCTCAATGGTCGTCAGGAAGGACGCACCTACCTGCTGGCGACATCAAGATCGCGAGTCGGGCTTGATGAACGAGCGGAAATCGGACTTTTCGGTGATGCTTCCATCACGAGACGTCACGCCGAGATTGAGCGGACCGCGGAGGGACATGTGCTTCGGAACCTGGATCCTCAGGGGCGAACGCGTCTGAACGGCAGGCCGGTTGCCGGTGAGGCTCGCCTGAGCGATGGGGACCGGATCGAGCTGGGTCGCACGGCTCTCTTGTTCCGAGCCCGGGGTTGAACTCAGCATGTCGAACTGCTCAGGGATTAAATTGCGCACTGTCGATGATGAGTGAACCTGATGATGAACGGTCCCCCCGAGTCCAATAACTGGTTGCTGGAGGTTGTTCGCGGTCGAGACGTGGGTCGACGGTATCCCCTGCGTCCGGGACGTGTGGTTCTGGGCAATGCGCCGGGAGAGGCCGAGGGACTCGATCTCTCTGAGCAGGAGGCCAATTCACCCCGAAAGATGATGGGGCGGCATGCCGCGGTCGAACTGTCGCGATCGGGACTGGTTCTCATGGATCTGGAAAGTCCCGGGGGAGTCTTTCTCAATCGTCGGCGGGTGCTCTCCGGGCAAGCCCAGCCCCTGAGCGAGGGGGACGTGCTACAGCTCGGCGGAGTTCAATTGCGCGTGGTGGTTGAGAATCCGAAGATCACTCCGACTTCGTCGAAGGCACCGTCGCAGGGTGTTGCGGATCGAGCACGACCCGAGGAGAAGGGAAACGCGACACCGATCCGGCGCCCAGCCGAGCCCCCTCGGCCTTCGCGCGGGCCGGTGGCTCCGCTGGCATTTGCGTTGAAAAACGGGCCGGTCTGCCGGAGTTGGGACGACTTCATCACGGTTTCGGCCCAGCGTTGGGAGGGGCTCCGAGAGGAGCTGACGTCCGGGCGATTGGCGTCGTACCTCATCTCGGTTGGACGAAGCGAGATGGCGCCCAGGGCCGATGCTCCGGGTTCGCCGGATGATCGCCTGGATGCCTGGCTCAATTCCATTCCGACCTCCAAACCGAGCCATCCCGAGCTGGAGGTTCATCCCCGATCGGTGCGAGTCAGAGCAACACCCGGCGCGACGACCCGCCAGGCCTTCCGCGTGTCGAACATTGGGTTCCGCCTGCTACGCTCAACGCTGAAGGTGGAGCCGGAGGGGCTCGAGTGGTTGACGATAACACCTGAGTTTGATCGAGAATTCACCACCATTGATGAAACGGAAGTGTCGTTCACCATCGTGACTCCGGACCCATTTCCAGGTCGGCTCGATGCGTCGATTGGGGTGGAGAGCAACGGTGGGATGGCTCGCGTCGCGGTTGTGGTAGAGTCGCCGAGTCCCCGGGTGACGGAGCCCTCCGAACCCTTTGAGGGGCAGGAGCAGGGAAACTGGTCTCCAGAGGTCCTTCGGGAGGGATGTGCTGCCTGGTTGGCTCGCCGAGGAGGGAGATCGAGAATTGTCGGAGGGGCGGCCATCGCGATGCTGCTGCGGCTGGGCATTGGGGCCGCGAGTGGTTTCTCATCGATTGCACTGTTGCCAGGACCTGCGGCGGTCCTTGCGGTGCTCGGAGGAATTCTTGGGGGGATGGGCTGTGTCAAGCGAGGTGGCATCGGGGACGTTGTTCCAGGAGTCTTTTCCGGATCATTTGCGGGCATGTTGATGGCAGCGTTTCTTGTTGCAATGTGCCAGGCGGTGGAGCCCCTGTTCGGGGGAAGCATTTCCTCAAATTTGGTTGCGGTTGTGATGATCTGGGGGGTACTCGGGGCTGTGGTTGGCGCTGGATCGCTGTGGACAGTGCCTGATGGCCGTCGGACCCAAGGAGGCACGTCATGATCCTGATTCGAGTGGGTGTCCTGATCATCGTGCTCGGTGGGGTTCCGGCGATCTCGTTGGGGCAGCCGGCGGCCTTGGATCCGAGGATCGATACGGCGACGGCCAACGGAGTGGAGTACCTCAGGAGGCAGCAATCACGTGCGGGGCATTGGGATTATCGACTCGCTCATGACCATCGGCTGGGCATGACGGCGTTGTGTGGTCTGGCAATGATGGAGAATGGGGTTTCGTCTGAGGACGAGGCGATTGTTCGGGCCAGCGAGGTCGTGCGGGAACTGGCGATCTCGTCGGATCAGACCTATGACCTGGCACTTGCGATTCTTTTTTTGTCTCGGTTGCAGGGGACGAATCGAGGAGAGCTGGACGGCTTGATTCAGCGTCTCGCTCGACGGCTGGAGGGGGGGCACAACGGGGGATTCTGGTCGTATCGAGTTCCGCTGGGAACCTCATATGAAGCGGGATCGACGGGACCGGGAGGAACACGGCCACCGGGTGATTCGGGAGGGTTTCTTGGTGGGCCAGGCGATTTGTCGAACACGCAGTTTGCCCTGCTCGGCATCTGGACGGGGGGAAGGCACGAATACAATTCCGACGCGGCGCTGGAGGCGCTCGACGATCACCTGCGCTCGACGGTCAATCCGGACGGAGGGTGGGGCTATCGGCCAGGCATTGCGAGTGCTCCAGCGATGACCTGCGCCGGGCTCATGGGGCTTGCGATCGCGGCGTCTCGTCCCTCGCTCGCCGAACGATTGACATCGCTGGCTCGGGGAGAAGCCCTGGTTGCCGATCCGGTGTTTGCAAAGGCTCTTGAGAAAGTCTCGGCCGATGCTCGATTCATCGGGTCGTCCACCGATGTTTATTATTTGTGGTCGCTCGAACGGGTCTGCGTGGCCCTTGGGTTGAGTGACTTGAACGGTCTCGACTGGTACGCGATCGGTGCGGAGTCGCTGCTCAACCGACAACTCCCGAACGGCGGTTGGCCGCCGGGGAGCTGGCAGTCGCTTCCGGAGACCTGCCTGGCGCTGTTGTTCCTGAGGAAGTCGAATCTCGCGTTCGAACTGGATCGGGTCTTGCGGCTGCCAGGTCCGAAGCGAGAGAACCCTGAGGAGATCGAGTCTCAGATCGTTCAGGCAGCAGAAACGACCGGCGACGACGACATTCGGGTCGTCGTTCGCCAGGTGGACGAGTCAGGCTTCCCGGAGATTACCCTGGATTTTGAGGTGACGCGGCCGGATGGAGCGGCATTGGTTGATGCGGATCAGGACGATTTCCGAGTGACGGAGTATGACCAGCCGGTCGAGATCCTCCGGTTCGAGGCCCCAACCTCTCGTGAGGTGATGGAAACAACGGTCGTCCTCGTGGTGGATCAGAGCCGGAGCATGGAAGAAGAAAACCGGATTGGCGCGTTGAAGGAGGCCGTGCGAACGTTTCTCAGCGTCATGCCGATTGGGTCTCGCGTGGCGGTGATCGCCTTCAGTGATGAGATTCGGGTGATTTGTCCCTTCACGACGGATGTGAGGCGTGTCCAGGCATCGGTGGATGAATTGCAACCGATGGGAGGAACTCGATATTATGATGCGGTAGTCGAGGCCCTGGAGTTGATTGCCTCGCAATCGGGGCGGAGAGCCGTGCTCGCCATGACTGACGGAGAAGACACGTTCAGCAGGACGGCAGACCTCGACGCGACGATCCTGGCGGCTCGAAGGCTTGGCTTGCCGGTCCATACACTTGGTCTGGGCAGCGAGGAGGAAATTGCCAGCGACGATCTTCGACGCCTGGCCGCCGAGACGAGGGGTCAGTATCTGCCCGCGAGGAATGCCGACCAGCTTCGAGCCATCTATGAGGAACTTGCCACACGACTTGGGCAGATGTATCGATTGGTTTACCAAACCGAGCGGCCCTTGCCCGATGGAACGTTGCGTCCGGTGGCGGTGTATTTCCGATCGGCAACCGTGGGAGCACAAACAGAGGTGTTTATCCGGGGAATGGTGGTGCCGGCCTCGGGTTGGCCGCGATTGTTTCTGGGGCTGATCGGGGTTCTGGTGGGGCTTGCCTTGCTCCCAGGATTGATGCGCCGACGATCGGCAGCGCGGTTGCGAGTGAACCGATGACGCCTCCTCCCTTCCGCTATCCACTGCCGACGATCATCGTTTTGGTGGTCTTGTGTCTATTGGTTTGGCGAGGAAACACCTGGCTCGCCACGGTTACCGCTCCGGTTTGGGCTGGGATTGATCGGATTCGATCCGGTCCCCCGTTCCCGGAGTCGACCGAGCCGATGCGGGTGAGAGGGCCAATTGTCCGGAAGGTCCTCTTGCTCAAGGAAGGAGTCGAGGCGACGGATGTCCCCGAGGGAGATCCGGTCGAAACGATTCGACGACGGATCTTCGCCGATGTGTACGATGTATGGCCGTCGAGTGGTGCGCCAACGCATTATCGAATCGGCAATCGTCGTCCGATTGGCTGGGTCGAGGCCGAATCGGTTCTTCCCTGGGAGACCCGCCTCGTCCTCAATCCGTCGGGGAGGTCCTTGAGGCTTCGGCGTGATTCGGGAGATGAGCAAGGCACCCTCATGGATCTTGGCTCGGTGCCATTGCCGGTCCTCGATTGGAACTCCGAGGAGGTTCACGTCGCGGTCTGGGACCCCAGCGCACTCTGGAGCAAGGTTGAAGTTACGGGCTGGGTTCGAATCGAGGAGGTTCCCTCGGAAGCGTTTGGCGTGTTGGTAACGCGGTACGAATTGCTTGAACTGTTGCGACTCGTGCTTGAACCGACGGCAGCAGGTTCACCACCCGGTCGAATTTCGGCAATACTCGGGACGCTTGGTGAGCAAGACCGACTCAGCGATGAACAGATTGCGGAGGTCCGTCGCCATCTTCCCGCAACGATTCTGCGCGATGGAGCGACTGAAGGCGAGCGTTCGGCAGACCAACTTGGTCGAATCAACGATGACTGGAGTCCCGAGGTGTCATGGTCTGGAATTGCGTATCAGTCGATTCCTTTGAGTGCACTTCCGAACCCTTGAACGCAGAACGAGCCGTCACCCCGAGCAACTTCTCCGGGGTGACGGCTCTGATCCAGATCTTCAGTCACTCAGCGTGACTCGATCTTTGCCGGCTCATCCCGTGACGGATCGGTCTCTCCGACCGTGCTGGGTGGGGCGGCTGCATCACGGACGAGACCGATGGGGCTGATGCCGTCTCGGATCTCAGAAAGGCGGCGACGATAACGCTCATAGAGTTCCGTCTGGCGACTTTCGGGAGCAACAGGCCGACCGCCGATGATCAGGTGCTTGACCTCGGTGGTTGGTTGGAGCAAGTGACCGGCGGCAATGACGAGATTCGCTCGCTTGCCGGGTTCGATTGAGCCGAGCTGATCGGCGACCCCGAAAATCTCGGCGGGAACGAGGGTGACTGCCTTGATGGCGTCTTCCTCGGACAAGCCATATGCCACGGCCATCGCGGCTTCCATCGGCAGGTTGCGCACCTCCGAGGCATCGCCGGTCGAGCTGATCGCGACGGTGACACCGGCCTCGACGAGCCAGGCCGGATTCGCATACGCCGCGTCGTAGGGGTCGTTACGACCAGGATTCCGGTGGGTTCCGGCGATCAGAACGGGGACACCTGCTTCCTTGATCCGATCGGCGACTTTCCAGGCGTCCGCACCGCCGCTAAGAATCGCCTTCAGGCCGAGTTCATCGGCGAGATCGAGGGCAGAGAGGATTTCTCCCCGGCCGTTGGCCGCGAAGACGACCGGCTTCTCCCCTCTGGCGAAGGGTGCGAGGGCCTCCAGACGAGGATCGACCGGAGGGGATTCGCCGCGATCGAGTGCGGCCTGTCGGATTTCATCGAACCGCGTCGCCGACCGAAACAGTTGCTTGAACTCATCGAGACGCTTTTCTCGATCCCGGAACCGTTCCCGATATCGTTCGGCAAACTGAGCCGACACACGGCTGAGCACGTCATCGAGGTTCGCCGGAGGGGCAGGGGGGACGTTGACATAAAGGGCCAGTTCGTCACCCTGGACCATCTCAGACCAGATCCAGCCGTTCAGATCGATCAAGGCTCCCTGTCCGGAAATCGTGCCGCCGGTCGGTCGGACGAAGCCGGAGAGGACGCCGGCGATCCGGTTCGCTGCGATCAGGGCCGAATCCGCGTTGATCGCCACGCTGGCGCGTAGCTCGGGCTGGTAAGGAGCAAGCTCTTGGGCGTCCTGGGTGGCGGAAATGCTGCCGATCTCGTTCAGGCCGAGATCACTGCCCGAGTCGATCATTCCCGGCCAGACGTCGAGACCACCGAGGTCAATGGTAGTGGCATTCTCAGGAACGGCTGTCTCCGCACCCCCAACCTCGGCGATGGTCTCGCCCTTGATGACGATCGTTCCGCCCTCGATCGTTGGGCCGGTCACGGGGTGAATCGTCGCGTTGATCAACGCATAAAGCCCATCCGCGTTTGTGGCGATCTCGACCTGTTGGGCGCGAATGGCCTCGGGCGCTTGCGGCATCTGCTCGTGGCTCCCCGGTCGAGGGCGAAGGATCGGCTTGTCCTCACCGTGGTAACGCTGGAAGGCGACTTCGCCGTCGATCAGGGTGAGCTGGCACTGGGCGAAGCCGTCGAGCGGGTGCGCGTTGAACAGGGCGATGTCGGCATCCTTCCCGACCTCGATCGAGCCGAGACGGTGATCGAGCCCCAGTTCTCGGGCGGGGTTCAGGGTGATCATGGCAAGGGCCTGGTCCTCGGAGACTCCCCCATAGCGGACCATCTTGGCGGCTTCGACGTAGAGGTGGCGAACCTCCTCGCCACTGTCGCTCTTGATGCAGACGGCCGCGCCGGCCTCGGTGAGCAAGGCCGCGTTGTGCGGAATGGCGTCGTAGGCTTCGACCTTGTAGGCGTACCAGTCGGAGAAGGTCGAATTGCTCGCGCCGTGGGCTGCGATCTCGGCCGCGACCTTGTAGCCTTCGAGCACGTGCTGGAGTGACTGGACCTTCATGCCGTAGCGCTCGGCCGTGCGAAGGAGCATCAAGATTTCATCGGCCCGGTAGCAATGGCTGTGAATCTTGATCGTGCCGTCGAGCATGTCGGCGAGGGCTTCAAGCCGCAGATCGCGGCGGAAAGGAGAAACGTCTTTGCCAGCCGCAACGGCATCGGCAAACGCTCTGCGGCGTGCCTGGTAATCCTTGGCTTCCTCAAAGGCTCGGATCAGGACCGCTTCGACACCGGGGCGAGTGAAGGGGAACCGATCGGGGCGAGAGTCCCGTTTGCGGGTCACGTTCTCGCCAAGGGCGAACTTGACCCCCTGGGGACCGTCCTGAATGATCAGGTCACGGGCAGCCTTGCCGTAGACGAGCTTGATCACGGCGTCCTGGCCACCGATCGTGTTGGCCGAACCGTGAAGCAATCGGGCCGCGGTGACGCCTCCGGCCGCGGCCTGGAAGATGGTCACGTCGTCGCCGGTGACGACATCCTTGACGCGCACCTCGGGGTTGATTGAGAGCGACCCTTCATTGACGCCTCCTTCGATCGCCATGTGCGAATGGGTGTCGATGATGCCGGGAAGGGCGACCATGCCCTTTGCGTCGAGGACGGTCACGTCTTCGGGAGCTTCGACCGATGCGCCAATCTCCGCGATCTTGCCGTCCTTGATCAGGATCGAGCCTTTGGGGATCGTGCCGTTGCTCACCGTGAGAATGGTTGCGTCCTTGATCAGGACGTTCCCACCCGTGGTCAGCGAGGGCACGCGGTCCTCATCGAACTCGGTTGCAACATCGACGAACGCGGGCTCATCCTCGGCTTCCTGCTCCTCCTGGGCATCGTCTTCGGGCTTTGTCTCTGCGTCGTCTTCAGACTCATCGTCGTCAGACGAATCGGAGGGTTCTTCCGCGGTTCGATTGGAGTTGCTCGAACGCTCTCCTGCGTTCATTTCGAACTTCGCACCATCGACGAACAGGTAACGAAGCTTGGCATCCTTCGAGGCGTACGATCCGTCCCACGCGACCAGATGGCCCAGCTTGCCGGGCTCGATGGTGCCGAGTCGATCGGCCACCCCGGCGATCTGGGCCGCGTCGAGAGTCAGGGCCTTGATGGCATCGGCTTCATCGAGGCCGGCGGAGATCGCCTCGCGGACCTTGGCGTGGAAGTCGCCGACGCGATTCAGGCCATCGCTGGAGAAGGCAAAAGGGATCCCGGCCTCGGCCAGGGTGGCGGCAAGTCCCACCCGATCGTTCCATCGGGCCTTGCTCTGCTGAAGCTCGCGGAGTGGTGGATCGCGCTCGGCGAGGGGCTTCTCGCGGTACTCGGCCTCGGAGGGAACCTCGGGCTCTTTCGAGAAGTCGACTCGAAGCACCACCGGGGTCTTGGTGGCTTCAAGGCGATCGAGAACCTTGGATGCCTCTTGAGCACCGACGAGGACCGCGCTGGTGCCGAACTCGTCCGCGAGGTCGAGGACGCGGTGGATGGCGTCTCGGCTGTCGGCTTGCCACCAGGCGGGCAAGGCTCTGGTGCGGGCGGCGTACAGGGCTTCCAGGCTCGGGTCGAAGGGAGGAAGAGGCCCACCCTTGTCACGGGCGAATTCCAGGAGCTTGTGATGATACTCGGCGTCGAGCATTGCCTGGCGCAAGTGAGCAACCACACCCATCAAGGCACCCGGATATCCACCGGAATCGGGAGGGCCGGCGGCGGCCATCGCCTCCTCGATCAGATGGATCAAGACCTCGTCCTGGGGGCTGTGGGTATGGCCTGCGCAGTGTTCGTCGTGACGAATCCCGAAGGCGTCAAAGAGGCCGTATTCTCGTCCGCGAGGGTTGGCGAGATTCAGATGAAGCGCCACCGACTCACTGATAATCGACTCCCGTCGGCCGAGGCCACCGAGGGAAACCAGGGCGCTCTGGCCGGTGGCAATCGAGCCGGAAGGGGCGGAGATCAGGGTGGTGAAGCCGAGGTTCCGGCGAGCGCTGACCGTGCTTTCGTCGAGTTTGAGCGCCGAAGCGACCCGAAATTCCGGAGTCAGGCCGTTCCGGTTGTCGGGAGGAGTGCTCGCCTGAGCAAATTCACGGAGCGGGATCGGCCGACTCAGTCCGGTCTCGGAACGGGGAACATTCTCGTCCTGGCCGATCGTGGTGTAGAGATCAATGAATCCGGGGTAAAGAAACAGTCCCTCTCCGTCGATTGTCTCCGCATCGTAGGGGACTTCGATGTCCGTGGTGGGGCCCACGGCCTCGATCAGACCGTTCCGAAGGATCACCGTCCCGTTCTCGATGGTGAGGTCGGGGCTGGCGACGATGGTGGCTCCGGTGATGGCAAAGGCGGCGGGGCGATAGTCGGGGCGGCGTTCGAGGCCTTGCGCCCGAGAGATTGCCGGAGCGACGAGCATGACGATCAACGTCGCGGCAGTCATCGCACGTCTGCCCCATCTGGCAGGAGGCCGCGGTTGCGGGGGTCGAGTCATGATGTGTGTCTCAATATCCTTGGGAAGGGCCACGATGTTCCAAGAAGTCGCGCAGTCAGAACACAGGCGGCGAGACCTTGGGAGAGGGGGAGAGGTCATCGGCGTTCGGATCGCGAAGTGTTCCCTACGTTATCCAGCCCCTCGAATCGGTCGCAAGGTGTCGGGGAGGGAAGGGGGGACGAGGATGGGTGAATTTGGGTACAATTGCTCGTCAGAACCGTGATCGTGTTTGATCAACGAGGACCCGCCAACCGTCCCTAGACGACGGGTCCTGCTGGGAGCCGAGCATGTCGCTGGAGACGTTCGAGAACCAATTTCCTGGACGGGACTACGAGATCGAAATCGTTTGCCCGGAGTTTACCGCCGTTTGTCCCAAGACCGGTCAGCCGGATTTTGGGACGATCACGATTCGCTACGTCCCTGACACACGCTGTATCGAGCTGAAATCGTTGAAGATGTACCTTCAAGCGTATCGGGATCGTGGCATCTTCTACGAAAACTCGATCAACGTGATTCTCGATGATCTGGTGGCGGCCTGTGAGCCCCGACGCATGACCGTGATCGGGCAGTTCACCCCTCGGGGGGGGATTTCGTCTCAAATCACCGTGTACCATGAGGCGGCTTCGTCCTCCTCGCCCGGCTGAGCTGAGTCAACTCGGCCCTTGGAAATCGAGAGGGACCGTTTATGAGACCGCCCATCCTCACGCTCACCACCGACTTCGGCGGCGACGGTCCCTACGTGGCTGCGATGAAGGGAGTCGTCCTGGCCCGCGTCCCTCACGTGCAACTCGTGGACGTCAGCCATCGGATTGGCCCTCAAAATGTCCTCGAAGCCGCCTTTGTGATTGCCTGCGTGGTCGATACGTTTCCACCGGGCACCGTGCATCTGGGCGTGGTCGATCCGGGAGTCGGAACCCAGCGTCGGCTGATCGCCGCCCGGCTGGCCGAACAGTGGTTTGTGGTTCCCGACAATGGATTCTTGACCTACGTGGCCCGCAACTTCTCGGTGCAAGAGGTCTTTGAACTGGAGAACCGGGCGATTGCCCGAGAGCCGATCTCGAACACGTTTCACGGACGAGATCTGCTTGCTCCCGCGGCGGCCCATCTGTTGCTCGGTCGGCCGCCGCAGGAACTCGGTCCTCCGAGGCACGGAATCACGCGACTCCCGGCCGTCGAGCCTCGTCGCGATGGTTCCGAGGTGGTTGGAGAGGTGATCTTCGGCGACTCGTTCGGCAACCTGATTACCAACGTTCCAGTCGAAATGCTCGGTGAGACGTCTCCGGAAGACTGGGATATTGAGATCGCCGGGCATCGCATCCACGGGCTGACCCGGACCTACGGCCTGCAACCCCCCGGAACCCTGGTCAGCCTGGTGGGCAGTTCGGGCTGGCTCGAAGTTTCCCTCGTCAACGGTGATGCCGGTCGGTTTCTCGACTGTGGCGCAGGAGCCACGGTCTGGTTCCGAAAGAAAGGATGAACGGCGAGGCCCTTGCCCGCTCACGAGTCACCATGCCGACCTCTCGCCCGGACTCCGACACCCTTCGCCGATGGGACATCGAGCATCTTTGGCACCCGTTCACCGCTCAGGCCGACTGGGCATCGGGAATGCCGCTGATCATTGAGCGCGGAGAGGGTGTCGAACTGATTGACTCGGAAGGCAATCGCTACCTCGACGGGGTCAGCTCCCTCTGGTGCAACGTCCACGGCCACCGGCATCCGACGATTGACGCCGCGATCCGAGACCAACTCGATGCGATCGCTCATTCAACGCTTCTCGGCCTGACGCATCCGACCGCCATCGAACTGGCCCGGCACCTTGTTGAGCGGGCTCCCGAAGGCTTGACCCGCGTCTTTTACTCTGACAACGGAGCGACCGCCGTTGAGGTCGCCCTGAAGATGGCCTTCCAGTACTGGAGGCAGAAGACCAATCCCGAGCCGGAGCGGTCCAAGTTCGTCGCCCTCGGGGGGGCCTATCACGGGGATACGCTCGGAGACGTGAGCCTCGGAGGCGTCGATCGCTTCCATACGATGTTTCAGCCCTTGCTCTTTCCCGTGCTGAGGGCTCCCATTCCGTTCTGCTACCGATGCCCACTGGGTCTGAAGCGCCCGGAGTGCGAGATTGCCTGCCTCGATGAGGTGGACCGGCTCCTCGGTGCGCATCCGGGAAAGGTCGCCGCGGTGGTCATTGAGCCGATTGTCCAGGGAGCGGCCGGAATCGTCGTCCATCCGGAGGGGTATCTTCGGGGACTGCGCGAGATTACCCAGCGGCACGGGACCTTCCTCATTGCCGACGAGGTCGCGGTGGGCTTTGGTCGCACCGGGACGATGTTTGCCTGCGAACAGGAGGAGGTGACGCCCGACTTCCTCTGTCTGGCCAAGGGGATCACCGGCGGCTACCTGCCTCTGGCCGCGACCTTAACGACCGAGGAGGTTTTCTCAGCCTTTGACGCGACGGCGGCCGAGGGGAAGACCTTTCAGCACGGGCATACCTACGGCGGCAATCCCCTCGGCGCGGCGGCGGCGTTGGCAACCCTCAGGGTGTTTGATGAGGAGCGGACGCTGGAACAACTCGGTCCGAAAATCGAATTCCTGACGGAGCGTTTGCAGGAGTTCGCCGCGCTCCGGCATGTCGGCGACATTCGCCAGCGGGGGCTGATGGCGGGCATTGAACTGGTGCTGGATCAAGAGTCGAAGGCCGAGTATCCGTGGCATCGCCAGGTCGGCCCGCGGGTCTGTCGCCGGGCCAGGGAGTTGGGACTCCTGATCCGCCCGCTCGGAGATGTTCTGGTCGTGATGCCGCCGTTGAGCATTACGACCGAGCAGCTCAACCGAATGATGGACATCATGTTCCGCTGTGTTCAAGCCGAGACGGAAGCCTCAGACGCTTGAGAGGCTTCTGGTTCTGAGCATGAAGTGGCGCCAACCGTTTCCGCTCGGGCAAGGAGGAAAACGGTTGGCGAATGGCGATCGATCGGGCCGCACCTCGAATGTTCGACGGATCAATCCCCGTGGGGCACGAACTTGAGGCAGACGGGAGAGGGGACTTCAACCTGGAATTCGGTTTGTGTCAGGGTTCCGGATTCCTGGTCGATCCGGAAGACGACAATCGAGCCGGTCGCCTGATTGGCGGCGAGCAGGAACCGGCCCGTCGGGTCGATGGCGAAGTTGCGCGGCGTGGAACCACCGGTCGATTGATGCCCGATCGGGGCGATGGTGACTGCCTCCTCGTCGATCCGGAAGATGGCGATGCTGTTGTGACCGCGGTTCGATCCGTAGACGAACCGACCGGAAGGGTGGACGTGAATGTCGGCCGTGGAATTCGAGACGTCGGTATCGGGGGGAAGGGTCGAGACGGTTTGGGTTTCCGTGAGTGTTCCGGCGTCGGGATCGAAGAGGAACGCGGTGACTGTCGAGTCGATTTCGTTGATGCCAAACGCGAGCCGATTGCTGGGATGAAAGTCGAAATGCCTCGGCCCTGCGCCGGGCTGCACCGAGGCGGCGGGGGGATCGTTGGGGGTCAGGGTGTGGGATTCGGGATCGAAGCGGTAGACCAGGTATTTGTCGATCCCCAGATCGGCGGCCACGGCAAAGTTCTCGGTGGCGTCGAGGTTAATCGAGTGGGCGTGCGGCCCTTCCTGGCGCCTCGGATTCGGGCCGGAACCCTCATGCTGAACCGCATTGGCCTCGCCCAGCGAGCCGTCGTCGTTGATCGGCAAGACCGCGACGTTGCCACCGCTATAGTTGGCGATCAAAACATTCTTGCCACTGGAATCAACAATGATGTGGCAAGGAGCGCCACCCTTCGAGGCTTGCTGATTGATCAGGGTCAGCGTGCCGGATTCCGGGTCGATGCGGAAGGCGCTCACGGCCCCGCTGGATTCCCCCTCAAACTGTCCGACCTCGTTGACGGCGTAGAGCAGGGGTTTGCTCGGATGAAATGCCAAAAAGGAGGGGTTCTCGGTGGTCGCAACAACCCCGTTCAGGGTGATTCGGCCGGATTCGGGGTCCATTTCCAGGAGGTTGATCCCTTGATCGTCTCCCTCCGTGTAGGTTCCCACGTAGATCCGCACGGGATCATTCTCCTGCCCGTTGGCTTCGATGACGCAGGGACTGAATGCCAGGAGACTGAGAAGCAACGCTGATCGGTGAACCATCGGGAATCGCTCCGAGTCGTTGAACCCGCAAGGACCGACCCTCAAGCACCTCAGGGATTGAGCGGTCCTTCAGAGGGACATTTCTCGCCAGCTTACTCGGTGGAGAACGGGTTTACGAGCCTGCGATTGCGGCGAGCGCTTGAGCTCCAACCTTGCCTTCCTCAGAAGTTGGAGATCATGACCGCGAGGAGAATCAGGACCACAACGATTGCCAGAATGGTGAAGGCGATCCGCACCACGCGATCATCGTCGGATCGGGTGGGAAGGGGAATGGCCGGGATGTTCGGGTAGGAGCCGGATTCATCAGGATCATCGTCCGTCACGTCCTCATCACGGAGGATGACCGCCGTGCGGGGGACCACGGGAGGTTTGCTCAAGGGTGCCGAGATTTCCGCTTCGCCCAGATCGCGGAGCGCCCCGAGGGCGGAGAACTGGCTGGGATCGCCGTCGAGACGGAAGTCGTCGTCGTCCAGTTCGGGAGGAGGGGGGCGGAAGGTCCGTTTCGTTCCTGAGGTCGCTTGCCGAAGCGCTCGGGTATCGGTCCAACGCGCCAGATCGGCCTGGAGTTCGAGGGCCGACTGGTGGCGGTCTTCGGGCTGTTTGGCCATGGCCTTGGCGATCACCGCGGCAAACGCGGGGGGGACATCGGGGCAGAGCTTTTCCAGAGGGTCGGGATCCTCCATCCGGTGGCGGAAAATCTTGCTCACAATGTCTCCCCCTTCAAACGGCGGCCGACCGGCGAGGGAGAAATAGATGGTGCAGCCGGTACTGTACAGATCGCTGCGGCGATCGGCCTGCGAGGCGTCGGCGAGTTGCTCGGGGCTGGCATAGTCGAGCGTGCCGACGACTGCGTTCGGGTGGGTCAAGGCCCCTTCTTCACCCATCGACTTGGCCAGCCCGAGGTCAAGGATCTTGGCGTCTCCCTCGGGAGTGACCATCAGGTTCGAGGGTTTGATGTCGCGATGAACGAGGCCTGCCTCGTGGGCCGCGTGCAATCCCGAAAGGACCCGAACGAAGTAGCGCGCAGCCTCGTCGAATCGGAGCGGACCGGAACCTCCGTGAATGCCTTTGACGAGGTTATAGAGACTGTCCCCCGGCACGTACTCCATCACCATGTAATGGGCATCACCGACCGAGCCGACTTCGAGGGTTCGGGTCAGGTTCGGGTGGTGGACCCGCCGGGATAACTCCATCTCTCGATAGAACCGACGAAGCGCCTGCTCATCTTCGAGGGCTTTCTTTGGAGGGAGAACCTTGATGGCAACGCGGAGATGGTCGCGTTCTCGACGAGCGAGGTAGACCTTACCCATCCCGCCTTCGCCGAGCCGCTTCATGATGCGGTAATCGCCCAGGAAGAATCCCCAGGTCCGCCCGTTGAGCAGTTTATTGGCCTGGTATCGGGTCAGAAGGCCGCGATCCACGAGCATCCGGGCGAAGCCAACGGCATCAGTCTCGGTTCCCGGAGGAAGCGAGGTTCGCAGGCGGTCGATCTCTTCCGAGGAGAGTAAGCGACTTTTGATCAGGCATTGGACGAAGGTGTCGAGCCGGAGCATGGGCCGGAGGACCTTTGGGAATGACCCTGGTCGAGGTCAGGAACATGGACCGTGCCGCTGGCAAGCCTCGCGGGTCAATCAACGATTCAATCATGTCAGCCGGCGGGCTCGACGGATGGTGCCTTCTCGGACTCGTCGTTCAACGCCTCGACCGTAATGACCATGCAGGTGACGTTATCGCGAGACTCGTTTTGCAAGGCCGCTCGGACCAGATCCTGAGCGATTTGGTGCGGGTCGTCCGCCCGGCCGAGCAGTTCCGTCAACGCGTCGTCGGTCACGACCCCAGTCAAGCCATCCGAGGCCAGCAGAAAACGATCACCGGGAAGGAGGTCTTCCAGACGAACATCCTCCGGGCCGTCCCGGGCCTCGGGACTCCCGAGATAGAGGTAGAGGACGTGGCGGAACTGGTGGTTCCTGGCCTCCTCGGGACGGATGGTCCCCGCCGAGATCAAGGCCGAGGCGAGGTCGTGATCTCGGGTGAGCCGGTCCAGCACCTTTCCTCGAAGCCGATAGGCTCGCGAGTCCCCAATCCCGGCAATCAGGGCTCGTCCTGGTCGAAAGACGGCGAGCACCACTGTGGTTCCCATGTTCGAGCATTCGGGAACCACATGAGCCTGGGCAATGATCTCTCGGTTGGCCACGGCGATCGCCTGGCGGATCGCCTCCTGATCGTCCTGACTGTCGAGCCTCGCAAGCAATTCCTTGGGGATCAGCTCCACGGCAATCCGGCTGGCCTGCTCGCCGGCCAGTTGCCCTCCCATCCCGTCGGCCACAATGAATGGGCCGCCGATGTCTGAGCGAGCCCCCGAGCGAGTCGTGCCATTGTCGGTGGCGTGGGAACCCTCCGAGAGCGGCTGCAAGACGACTTCGACACTGGAATCGAGTCCCTCTGGCCAGGAGGAAAGGGAGCCGCGCCCAGGGACGAAGAAGTTGTCTTCATTATGCTCGCGGACGTTCCCTGTCGTGGTCACGACGCCAACACGCAGCCGGAGCCGTCGTGAGAGTTCCGCAGGGTCGGAGCTCCGGGAACCTCCCGCGAGCGTGCCCGACGACGAGGACATCCCACGCGATGGGCTGGATTGCCAGAGTCGCTTCAACCAGTTCTTCAAGGACACCGGATTCCCTTTGCGAACTCGCGGCGAGGGAAGGGCGAGGGAAAGACGCAGAGACGATCAGACGAGACGTCGGTCCTTCATCATCCCGATCGATGAGCCGGTCGCTGCTCGGCCGGAGCAGGCGCGGCCCATCGCATCAAATCGTCGACACCGAAGGTGCGATAGTGCATAAACAGTTCACCGGCCTCGAACCCTGCCGTCAAACCGAAGTAGCGGTTCATCGCCTCGACGGTCTGAAAGAGCCGCGCTTTCGAGGGGGGAAACTGCGTTTCGTAGGCCCTGATCGCGTCAAGCTTCCGGTCGAGGGTCTCGCCAATGTCCGCAACAATGTACCCGGAAGAATCCGGGGCATCCAGGCGATGAAGCGCGATCGGAAAACTCAACTGGTTCGTGATCGTGTGGGGCGGCAGTCCGTCGAAATATTCGTCCCATTTCGACAAGCGACTATAGAAAACCGCCGCATCGGTCATGAGCATGGCCTGATAGTGGTCCGGAGAGGCAAGAATCGTCTTCCCTCCAAATCCAAGAACGACCCGCGGTCGGTAGCGTCGGAAGACCTTCGCCAGGGCGATCCGTTGCTCGAACCCGTCAAAGAGGCGACGGTTGGGAAGGTTCAATCCGACCCGAACCGCAACACCCAGGATCTTCGCTGCGCGCTCCGCTTCACGAGCCCGGACATCAGGCCCCGCAGATCCTGGCGTCGGTTCCCCGTCGGTCAGATCGACCATCCCCACGCGGTAGCCCAGGTCAGAGAGCCGAGCCAGGGTCCCTCCACAGGCAATTTCAAGATCGTCGGGGTGCGCTCCGACGGCGATCAGGTCCAACGGGAGGTCATCCGACTCGGCCATGGCGTTCATCCGATCCTGGCAATGATCCCAACAGTCTGTTCGAAGTCTAGAATGAATCGAGCGTAAGGTCAATATCTGAACGCTATTACGACTTTGGTGAGGTTCGGGGTGTCTCCCAGCCACGCGGGGAACACCGGCTCAGAGGGGAGCGATTCGTGGCTGAAGACCGTACAAAAAAAACCTCCCGAGAGGAACGGTCTGGGAATCTGTGCATCGTGGGGATCGGGACGATCACACACTCATGACGTTCCTGGGGCCGAGGAGAGAAGCATCTTGAAAATCAGGTCGATTCGTCCACACCCTATAGCGAGAGTCTTCTCCATGCTGCCGGTTCGTCCCAACCAGGGCTCAACCTCAGGAAGTCGCCGATGTTCGCTCCCTTGATCGCCCAGCAGGACGGGAATAATACCTTCGTTCTGCTCGTGTTTCTCGTGCTCTTTGTCTCGATTATCAGTTTGTTTGCCTTCATTCTGTTTGCCAAGTACTTCAACCTCTGGATCCAATCCAAAACGACCAACGCCAACATTGGGCTGATCGAATTGATCGGCATGACGTTTCGAAAGGTCAATCCGAACATCATTGTTCGGTCGAAGATCATGGCCGTCCAGGCAGGGGTGACCGATCGCGACGGGGTCACGCGGCAGAACCTCGAAGCGCACTACTTGGCCGGTGGCAACGTGATGAATGTGATCCGGGCCTTGATCGCGGCGCAACGGGCTGATATTCCGTTGACCTACAAACGGGCCGCGGCGATCGACCTGGCCGGCAGAAATGTGCTTGAGGCGATCCAGACCAGCGTCAATCCGAAGGTAATCGACTGTCCCGATCCGGCCAAGGGGCGGCAAACGGTCGACGCGGTCGCCAAGGATGGGATTCAGCTCAAGACCAAGGCTCGCGTGACGGTTCGAACCAACATCGACCGCCTGGTCGGTGGTGCCACCGAAGAAACGATCATCGCCCGGGTGGGTGAAGGCATTGTGACCACGATCGGCTCTGCCGAGACCCACAAGACGGTCCTTGAAAATCCCGACATGATTTCCAAGCGAGTGCTGGAGAAGGGACTCGACGCCGGCACCGCGTTCGAGATCCTCTCGATCGACATTGCCGACATCGACGTGGGTGACAACATCGGGGCTCGGCTTCAAGCTGACCAGGCCGAGGCGGACATGCGCGTGGCCCGAGCCAAGGCCGAGGAACGGCGCGCCGCCGCCATCGCCCTGGAGCAAGAGAATCTCGCCGCCGTCCAGGAAAACCGCGCCAAGGTCGTCGCGGCCGAGGCTGAAGTGCCCAAGGGAATTGCCGAGGCCTTCCGGCGGGGACAGCTGGGCATCGGCGATTACTACTCGCTCAAGAATGTCCAGGCCGACACCGAGATGCGGGCCGCCATCGCCGGAACCGGCACCAACGCTCGTCGAACGCTCGATTCCGGAACGGCGGATTGATTGCTGGATCAATCGCCGAAGCCGATTGGCCCGGGGTTGGCAATCGCCTGCTGAGACAGGTCACCTTACGAGACCAGTTGTTCATGTTCGGGGGCGGTGATTGCCAAACGTACGAGTTCTGGGAACCCTGGCTCGGTGATCGCCGCCCTTTGACATCCTCAGTCTCCAGAGACGGTTCCTTCGACACGACGCGGTGTCTCGTAGGCTCGAATCCCCCCGGCGCCATTTTGGTGACAGGCCGACCCCTCCAGTTCGAGGTCGTAGAGGCGTTGGCCGGCCGGGGTGGGATAGCGTCCCGTGACGCAGGCCAGGCAGAGGTGGTTTGGGGAGAGGCCAATAGACCGGGCAATCGCATCGACCGGCAGGTAACGGAGGCTATCAGCCCCGAGTTCCTGGGCGAGCCGGTTCTGAGCCTCCTCCGAAAGTCCGCCGTCCGGCAGGTCGGCAAACTGCGGGGCAATCAGTTCGTCCCGCGTCGACATGTCGATCCCGTAAAAACACGGGGCGATGATCGGCGGACACGCCACGCGGAGATGGATTTCTCGAGCTCCGCCTCGGCGGCGGATCTCATGAACCAGGGCTCGCATGGTGGTCGATCGGACGATACTGTCCTCAACCAGGAGGACGCGCTTACCAGACAGAACCTCGGGCAGGGGGGTGTATTTCAACCGGACCTTGGCCTCGCGGTCGGCGGTCCCTTCAATGAAGGTTCGGCCCAGATAGCGATTACGCATCAAGCCTTCGACCGAGGGAAGATTCAGCTCGAAGCCCATCGCGTCGGCTGCCCCCTTGGCCGTGTCGGGCACCGGGACAACGATGGTTTCGGCATCGCGCGGCACATCTTCCATTCGGGCCAGTTCTCGCCCGAGCCGAGCGCGGCTCAGATACACCGAGCAATCGTCGAGCGTGCTGGCGACGTTCGCGAAGTAGATCCACTCGAAGAAGCAGTGCGCTCGCCTCGGAGTGGCCGCAAACCTGGTCACCCGGACGGAGTGGCGATCAACGACCGCAAGATGACCCGGCGGCAAGGACTCGATCCGCGTAAATCCGAGGTTCGACAGGGGAACGCTCTCGCTGGCCGCCGCAAAGAGCGACCCTTCGCGGGCCACGCAGAGCGGTCGAAGACCCAGGGGATCGCGAGCCACGATGAGCTGACCCGTCGCCGACAATAAGACGATGTTGTATGCCCCATCGAATCGCTTTGAGAGGCGGGTGAACACCCCGACCCAATCAATCTCGGGGCCTTCGTTCTGCAACTCGTAACTGATCGAGTGCATCAGGATCTCGGTGTCCGTGTCCCGCTTCAGGTGATAGTCTCCCTGAGCGAGCAGCTCCTCCTTCAACTCCTGGAAGTTGGTGAGCTGACCATTGAAGGCCACGGCGAACCACTTCGATTTGCGACCGTGAGCGCGTTCGAACGGCTGGGCCAGGCTCCGCTGATCGCCGCCGCAGGTGGCATATCGGACATGACCGATGGCCGCCGGTCCGTCCATCCCGCGCATGATCGACTCGAACTTCGCGCGATGATTGAGACGGAACGCCTCGGCAACGGTGCCGAGCTGTTTGTAGGTTTCCAGGATGGCGTCACGGCGCGGGTGGTAGCTGGTCATCCCGGCCGCGAGCTGTCCTCGATTCTGCATGTCGAGCAGCATCCGAGGAATCAAGCGGGCCGCGTGCTCCGGAGAGCGAGGTGTTTGCGCGACCGGCGGGCCGTGCTCCTGATCGAGGTGAGCAATGGCGGCCACGCCGCATTCGTGATGAAGTTCACCCATGGTCGCGAAAGTCCTGCCGGTCCTACGGGGGAGAGAGCCCTGTTTGGCCGTTCGAGAGATCCGGCGAGCAAACGGTTCTCTCCTGGGGGGGAAGGAACGTTTGCATCGACTTCGAGTGCCCTGGGCCTTGAAGCGAACTTCATTATAATCGGGCACCTGGAGAGACTCAATTGCGGGAGACGCTTTCGACTCGGCCAATCCTGCCGGATCGTCTTCTGCTTCGGCATGCTCCAGACGGAGAGATGAGGATGGAGCGGGACCTGGTCCGGGAAGACCTTGCACACTCGTCGCCGATCTGGGTCATCAAGGTCGGCACCAGTGTTCTCGCTGCGCCTGATGGCAGACTGGACGAACAACGGATCGCCAGTCTTTCGGACCAGATCGCCGAAGTCGTTCAATCCGGCAAACGCGTTGCGATCGTCAGTTCGGGAGCCGTCGGTGCCGGGATTGGTCGCCTGGGGCTGGCCAGGCGACCGACCGACCTTCGACACTTGCAGGCGGCCGCGGCCTCGGGACAGGCGCATCTGATCCGAGCGTACGATGAGGCGTTCCGGAAACATGGCTTCAGCGCGGCTCAACTGCTGTTGACCCGATCGGATTTTGACGATCGCGTTCGCTATCTGAATGTCCGGAATACCTTGCTGACACTGTTCGAATACGGCTCGATCCCGATTATCAACGAAAATGACACAGTGAGTGTCGACGAGATTCGGTTCGGTGATAACGATTTCCTCGCCGCCCTCGTGACCAATCTGCTCTCGGCGCCGTTACTCGTCATCCTGAGCGTGGTCGATGGTCTGCTCCGCTGCGACCCCTCGCAGGCCGAGTCGCTGACGTCGTCGATCGAGAACACGCCGATCCGGGTCATTCACGATCTCAACGAGGCCATTGAACAGCACGTGGGACCGGGACGCAGCCAGCTGGGGTCAGGGGGGATGAAAAGTAAGCTTGAATCCGCTCGGCTCGTGGCCCGAGCCGGCGGATCCGTCATTATCACCTCGGGATTGCGCTCGGACGCGATCCGACAGGTGCTGAATGGTCGTCCCATCGGAACCCTCATCCCCGCGTCCGGGGCCACTCAGCAGGCCCGACGCCGCTGGATTGGTCTGACCGCTCGCCCACGAGGCTACTTGATCGTGGATGACGGGGCACGGCTTGCCCTCGAATCGGGTCGAGGCAGCCTGCTGGCGATCGGGATTGTCGAGCTGGAAGGGCAGTTTCGCAAAGGGGATGTGGTCGGGATCAGGGATCTCCGAGGCCACGAATTTGCGCGTGGACTCTGCAACTACTCGCTCGAAGAAACGCGAGCCATCCGGGGACTCCGCACCGATCAGATTCAGGAACTTCAGGGACGAACCGACTACGAGGAAGTGATCCATCGGGATAATCTGGTCGTGCTCGGATGACCGCTTCTCACAGGAGCGTTACCGGGAATTTTCTGACGTTCATTGGGCCTCGATGCTAAGATTTAGGAGAGTGCGCGAAAACGGATCGCGAGTTGCAGGCCGATCGACGGATCGACGTCACTCCTGCTTCTCTCCATTGCTGGCAGTCTATCAAGGATTATCGCCATGCGAGGCGCCTTTCGAGCATACACGGGACGGCTTTCCGCGGGAGGCTTCCTCCTGGTGGCGGTGTTCGGGCTGGCTCCTTCTCTGAAGGCCCAGTTCAACGGCGACCCGTTTGATCCGTACCGAGCCTCGTATCGCTCCTCCACCATTCCGATGGCCACGCAGTTCGGGCCGGGGCGAGCCCGGGTGGTGACCCCTCCCGGCATGGGAAGCGTTCCCGGAATCGGGGTTCCCTGGGATGCCTCGTTCACCAACCCGACCTACCCGCTTCCCTCGACGTCACGTTTCAGTGCGGACCTCGACTTGCTCTCTCCGTCCAACGACGTCTACCGTCGCTACGATGCGGAATTTGGTCGCGTCTATCGGCCCAACGCCGAAGCCGACGAACAATTCGCCCGCATGCAAGAGGCCCGGCAGGAACTCTACTTCCAGGCGATGCGAGAAACCGATCCCGAGCGAAAGGCCGAACTTCGGCGCCAGTATCAGGATTTGAGCCGACGGATCAGTCTAGGCATGTCCCCGACAAGTCGTCGAGACTCCCAGGCTCCTCGAACAGGTCAAGAGGGTGCCGCGCCCCGGATTTCCGGGCAGCCCGATCGTACCTCCGGTGACGGTTTCCCACGGACCGTTCGCTCTTACGAAGACCTCGCCCAATGGTCGCGTGCCATCAACCGACAGGCTGTTGCGGTCGGAATCGTTCGCCCTGACTCGAACTGAGCGGTCGCTGGCGTCTTGACGGGCGAACCTCGAACCTTACAATCATGCCGAGCGTCGAGGAACGTTTTGGAGAATCTCCGATCGTTTCCGACCTCGGCTTGACCAATTGTTCGGTCACGCTGCTTGGACGTTCCTCGTCCGAGGATTGGCCTGACCGAGCTTTTTTTTCAAACCTCTTGTGAAACTGTTCACAATCGGGCGCCGGTCGCTTCGACTTGACGATCACCCGATGTAATGGGAGCGGACGTGTGGGCCTGGAATTCACACCGATCTTTTTGATGATCCTCGTGGGGATTTCCGTGGCCGTGGGCATGCTCACCATGAGCTACCTGCTAAGCCCCGGTCGCCGCAAGACGCAGTCGAACCGAGTCAAGCAAATGCCCTATGAATCGGGGATGGACCCGATCGGCGATGCTCGGCAACGGTTTGACATTCGCTATTATCTCGTGGCGATCGAGTTCCTCATCTTCGACGTGGAACTGCTGCTCCTTTACCCCTGGGCCGTTGGCCAGTGGCACCGTGACGAGACCTCGACCGCCCTCGGGGCGTCGTTCGGTGTGCCACTGGAATTGAGGACAATGGCCTTCTTCGGCGTTCTGGCGTTCCTCGGAATTCTGGTCGCCGGATTCGCATACACCTGGAAGAAGGGGGTCTACGAATGGCGATGAACCAGAACACCGGCGGTTCCGTCCCGGCCTCGTCCCGCCCGGTTCTGACCAATCGTCCTGCGGCAGGATTGCCGGCAACCAAGGGCGGAATCGAGGTTCCTGAAAACGTCATCATGACGACGGTTGATTCGGTCGTCAGCGCGGCCAGGAAGTACAGCCTCTGGCCCATGCCCTTCGCTACCGCCTGCTGCGGAATTGAGTTGATGGCCGTCGGTGCCAGCCGCTTCGACATCTCCCGCTTCGGCGCTGAGGTGATGCGGTTCAGCCCCCGACAGTGCGACCTGCTGATCGTCGCCGGTCGAGTCGCCATGAAAATGCTGCCGGTCTTGCAACGGATCTGGCTGCAGATGCCCGAGCCGAAGTGGTCAATCAGCATGGGGGCCTGTGCCAGCACCGGAGGCATCTTCGACACTTACGCCGTTGTACAAGGGGTCGATCGCTTCATCCCGATCGACGTCTACATCCCCGGCTGCCCGCCCCGGCCCGAGCAGATCCTCAGGGCTTTGATGGATATGCAGGCCAAAATTCAGGCGGGTGGCTCGGTCTTCGGCACCGGTCTTCCTGAACTCGCCGAACGCGAGAAGATGCTCGCCGAGAAGCGCAACCTTCCCGCGGGCCTCGCCACTGCCACCGAGCGAGGTGATGAGGGACGTTTCGGCTACAAATCTCCGGGTGGCGATGCCTTGCTTGGGATCGACGAAACCCGCTAACCTTCCGCGTCGTCTTGCTCGATCGACCGCGAGCATGATTGCCTGAACTTTCGGAGCCGTTGATGAGCGCTGAGACCCCGGTGACCTCGCATCCGATCGTCGACCAATTATCCGAGCGATTCGGTGCGTCCGTGATCCGATCGTCGACGTTTCGGGACAATCTGCGGGTGCTCGTCGATCACTCGGCTCTCATCGAGGTTCTTTCGTTCTTGAAGAACGACGCCGGTTATACCTTTCTCTCCGAACTGGGTGGCACCGACTACCTCGGGTATCCCGATCGGAAGGAAGGGGCTCGCTTCGAAGTCCATTACGTCTTGCTCAAGCAGGAGACGTCGGAGCGGATCATCATCAAGGTTGGCGTTGATGACCCCGACCCCACCCTTCCTTCGGTCATGTCTCTCTGGGGAGGGGCTGACTGGATGGAGCGTGAGGTGTTTGATATGTACGGGATTCGGTTCGAGGGTCATCCTGACCTCCGCCGGATCTTGATGCCCGATGAGTTTACCTCCTACCCGTTGCGGAAAGATTACCCGCTTCGTGGTCGCGGGGAACGCCATAACTTCCCGAAGATCACCCGAGAACAGTCCTGAGTTTCGCTCGCTCCCGCTGCTGCGGGTTGCGATCGCTTGAGACACCATCCTCCCCCCTTGACGACTGCTTGACCGGGCGTTTTGATCCCGGCTCCGTCCAGCTTTCTACCTTACCCGCGAGGTCCAGCAATGCCGGTCAATCTGCTCGAAGACGACCTCGACGCGAACGTCGGGACGGGCGAGCAAGAATATCACTGGACGCTCAACTTCGGCCCGCAACACCCGGCCACCCATACGACCCTGCGCCTGGTTCTGGAGCTCGATGGCGAGCGCATCGTCAAAGCCACGCCTCACATTGGTTACCTGCATTCGGGCTTTGAGAAACTGGGTGAACACCTCACGTTCAACCAGTACGTGACGGTGGCCGACCGCAAGAATTACATCAGCCCCCCGATGAACGAGGTGGCCTGGCATCACGCGGTCGAGAAACTGCTGGACATCGAACTCACACCGCGGTGCAAGTACATCCGCGTGATCATCGGTGAATTGTCCCGGATCAGCGATCACCTGCTTTGCACCGGGGCGGCCGCACTCGACCTTGGTGCCTTCACGGCGTTTCTCTTCGCCTTCAACCTCCGCGAGCTGATCTACGACATCTATGAGCAGATGTCGGGCTACCGGTTCCATCCGGGATATACCCGGGTCGGTGGAGTGCTCTACGATTTCGACGACAAGGTCCTTCAGCGCATTGAGCGAGTCCTCCAGCAGACTCCCAAGGTGCTCAAGGACATGGAAAAGCTCCTCTTCCGGAACCGGATTTTCCTGGAGCGCATGCGGGGCGTGGGTGTCCTGACCAAGGAGATGGCCATCAACCTCTCCTGCAGTGGGCCGATCGCCCGGGCCAGTGGGGTCACCTACGACCTGCGCAAGGATGAACCCTACCTCGCGTATCCGGATTTCAAGTTCCAGGTCCCTTACGCCACGGAAGGGGACTGCTACGCCCGCTTCCAGGTCCGCATGGAAGAAATGGTTCAATCGCTTGAGATCATTCGACAGGCGGTGAAGAACCTGCCGAGCGGTCCTGCGAACGTGCCGATCTCCGAGAAGTTCCCACTGCCCGATAAGGGGACCGCGTACAACAGCATGGAAGGTCTGATTCAGCACTTCGAGCTGATCATGCCCAATCGAGGGCCTGACAGTCCTCGCGACGAGGTTTACGCGGCGGTCGAGAGTCCCAATGGCGAACTCGGTTACTATCTCGTGGCCGATGGCTCGCAGGTTGCCTGGCGAACCCGAACCCGCCCGCCGTCGTTCATCCACTTTGCCGTCTTCCCGCACCTGATCAAAGATCACTTGATCGCCGACGTGGTGGCGATTCTGGGAAGCCTGAGTATCATTGCCGCGGAACTGGATCGCTGAGGAATTTTCGGGATCCTTACTCTACGCCCTCGCCCTTCGCCCTTGTCGAAGAAGGACCAAGACGCCGATGCCCGCTGCCGAGAGTCCCAGCACCGCCCCGTTGCTCAACGAGTCGATCCGGGAAAAAATCCGCGCGTACATCCCTCGGTATCCTGACAAGCGGGCGGTCACGCTCCCCGCGCTCCACATCGTTCACGATCATCTGCGGTGCGTTCCGTACCGGGCGATGGAGGAAATCGCGGAGATTCTTGAACTCCAACCGTCGGATGTTCATGACACGATGAGCTTCTACGGTTTCTTTCCTCAGGCGCCGATCGGAGAAAAGCGCCTCTGGATTTGCCGATCCATTTCGTGCATGCTCCGCGGGGGGGACGAATTGCTCGGCGTCGCCTGTCGGGCGGCCGGCGTGGAGGGCTCGGGTCAGACGACCTCGGACGGAGCTTTGACCGTCGAATTCGCGGAGTGCCTTGGAATCTGCGACCATGCACCGGCTGCTCTCTGTGATGATGGACGGATTTACGGGCCTCTCGACGAAGCGAAGGTTGCCGAGATGATTCAGGATGTTCGGGACTCGTCCCGTGCTCCTGCCACCGAGGGTTGACGCAACTGTTCCTGACGTCTCGAGACTCATCTGGCCGCCCACAAACGATCGATCTGGGAGCGTAACGACCGTGGCAGCATTTGAACCCGTTTTGACCCGAAACTTCGCCGTCGAGAACAGCCAATCGCTCGAAGTTTACGAGTCTCGGGGTGGCTACAAGGCCGCTCGGAAGGCGTTGACCTCGATGTCGCCTGACGAGGTGGTCCAACTCGTCAAGGATTCCGAACTGCGGGGACGAGGCGGGGCGGGATTCCCGACCGGCCTGAAATGGACGTTTCTCCCGAAGGATCGCCAGCAGACGTTCATGTGCGTCAATGGCGATGAGAGCGAGCCGGCCACCTTCAACAACCGCTACCTTCTGGAGCGTGATCCCCATCAGATGATCGAGGGGATCATCATCTCCTGCTTCGCCACCAAGGCGAGCACCGCCTACCTCTACAACCGCTTCGAGTACATTACCGCCACCCGCATCATGGAAAAGGCAATCGCCGAGGCGAAGAAGGCGGGTTACCTCGGGAAAAACATTTTCGGATCGGGCTTCGATCTGGAAATCTACGTTCACCGAGGCGCCGGGGCGTACATTTGCGGTGAAGAAACAGGGTTGATCGAAAGTCTTGAGGGGAAGCGGGGTTGGCCTCGGATCAAACCGCCGTTTCCGGCCGTCGAGGGAGCCTTCCGCAAGCCGACGGTGGTGAATAATATCGAAACGCTTTGCTGCGTTCCCCACATTGTTGAGCGAGGGGTCGACTGGTTCAAGTCGATCGGGACTCCCAAGAGTTACGGACCGAAGCTGTACACGATTTCCGGCCACGTCAACAAGCAGGTCTGCGTCGAGCTCCCGCTCGGGGTAACCACTCGTCAGTTGATCGAGGATCACGGAGGAGGCGTTTGGAAAGGACGCAAGGTCAAGGCTGCGGTTCCCGGCGGCATCAGTATGGGTTTACTGAGCGCCGAGGAACTGGACGTTCCCCTCGACTTCGAGGAAATTCGCAAAACCGGATGCCTCGGACTCGGAACTGCTGCGGTCACGGTGGTCGATGACCAGACCCCGATCATGGATGTCCTTTACAATACGTGCCGCTTCTTCGCTCACGAAAGCTGTGGCCAGTGCACTCCCTGTCGCGAAGGGACAACATGGTTCTACAAAACCATGAAGCGCATCAAGGCCGGTGGCGGTCGCCTGGAAGACCTCGAGGTGATGGGCCAACTGGCGAATAACATGGGTTTGACCCCCGGCACGACCATTTGCGGTCTTGCTGATGGTGCCGCCTGGCCGGTCAAGAATGCCCTGGCCAAGTTCCGGGCCGAACTGGAGGACTACATTCGCACGCATCAACGACCCGAAGCGCGACCGAACCCGCTTCAAGAAGCGATTTTCCAGGGTGTCTCCCCCTCTCGCTTCGGGACAAGCATGCCCGATCCGACCGAGCCGCTGGCGTTGCCGGACGCTCCCGGGGACAACCCTCGCCTCACGCCCGGCCCCTAACGGCCCAACCCGATCCACACACCGGTTTGACCGCTCACGCTCTGCACGGTTCCCAGACGCCCAGGACCTTCGATGGCCACCATCATCATCAACGGTACGGAGTACACGCTGCCCGAGGGCGAGCGGCTGAACGCCATTCAGGCGGCGCAGCGGTTCGGGATCGAGATCCCGTACTACTGTTGGCATCCCGCCCTCTCCGTCGTGGCCAACTGTCGGATGTGCGAGATCCAGGTCGGTGCCAAGGACCCGAAGACCGGGGAGATCAAGATGATCCCCAAGATGGTCCCCGGGTGTCAGACACCGGCCAAGGATGGGACCGTGATCGTCACCGATAGCCCTGAAGTTCAGGCGCATCAGTCGATGATCATGGAATACCTTCTGATCAATCACCCACTTGACTGCCCCGTCTGCGACCAGGCAGGGCAGTGCGGCTTGCAGGATTACAGCTTCAAGCACGGTCAGTCGGTCCACCGGTTCGTGGAAGAGCGGACCATTAACCCCCGCAAGGACGTCTCGGACCAAATTCAACTGAACATGGACCGGTGCATCATGTGCACCCGCTGTGTTCGGTTCACCCGAGAGATTACGGGAACCAACGAGCTGCAAGTCGAACGTCGTGGCAACCACGCCGAGATCACGACCTTCCCCGATCATCCGCTTGACAATCCGCTCGCCGGCAACGTGGTCGATCTTTGCCCCGTTGGTGCGCTGCTCGACAAGGATTTTCTGCACAAGCAACGGTTCTGGTTCAACGACCAGCACAAGTCGCTCTGCACCCGCTGCTCGACCGGTTGCAACATCACGGCCGAGGAGAATCGTGGGCAGATCTGGCGCCTTCGGGCGCGGTACAACCCCAAGGTCAATGATTACTGGATCTGCGACGAGGGTCGTTACAGCTACAAGTCGGCCAACGACAAGAATCTCCTGCCTGCGATGTACCTTCGCGACTCGGGATCGCTTCAAGAAGCTCCGGCGGACCGAGCGCTCGACGTGGCCCGGACCCGATTGAAGGAGGTCGCCGCCCAGGGCGGACGAATCGCCGCGATCGTTTCCCCGTTCTTGACGGTCGAAGAGGCTTATCTCCTCTGCTCCTATGTCAAGGGACTGAGTGCGTCGGCTCAACTGGTGCTCGGCCCTTATTCGGTTGTGGGTGACGATGTTGTCTTCTCTCCCGATCAGCGCGCCGGGCGGACAGGAGACACGTCGTTCGTGGTCCCTCGCCCCTTCACGATTCACGCCGAGAAGTGTCCAAACCGAAACGGCGTTGAGCGAATCTTGACCCACTTCCAGGGCTCGGTGATTCCGTTCGACCAGTTCCGCACGGACGCGGCGAAGCAACCGTTTGACGCCCTGTTGGTGACCGGCGGCGGTCATGATCCGGTCTTCGAAGGCCCCGAGATGACGGCCTTGCGAGACGCGACTAAGTTCCTCGTCGTTCAGGATGTCTGGCCGACGGATCTGGCGGGACTGGCGGACGTGATCCTTTCCTCCGCAACCTTCGCCGAAAAGGCCGGCTGCTACGTCAATGCACAGGGTCGTCTGCAGTACGCGTCCGCGGTTTTGCCTCCTCGGGACGGAAGCCTCCCTGACCTCGACATCCTGGCGATCCTGATGGAGCGGCCCGGTGGCGGTCCCGTTTCCTCCGGTGAAGTCCTTGCGGAACTGGCCGCTCAGGTTCCCGGCTTCGAGGCCGTGACCCGGCTCGAAGGTGAGTTCCCCGCGTTCGGGCTCCTCCTGGACGAGGACGAGTCACCGGCACCGGGAATGGAACTCTATGTTGACCCCTGGCATGCTCCTCGGGGTAAGGTCACATTGGCTCGATGATGGACCGTCAGAACTGACGGCATGCAGTGACTTTCAATCCGTGATGCCAATTGAAGGAAGACTCGGGCAATGGCGACCTGGCAGATTCTCGTCATCCTGGTGAAGATCCTCGTGATCGTCGGACTCTTCCAGGGTGCCGTGGCGTACATGATCATGCTCGAACGGAAGATCGCGGCCTGGGCTCAGGACCGCGTTGGCCCCAATCGGGCCGGCCCGTTCGGCCTCCTTCAGCCACTCGCCGACGGTGCGAAGATGTTGCTGAAGGAGGATGTGATCCCCGGCTACGTCAACCGACCGATCTACGTGCTCGCTCCGGCCATTGCCATTGTTGCCGCCACCATCGGCTTCGCGGTCGTGCCGTTCGGACCGGTCGGTTCGGACGCTCCGACAGTCAACGGGCATGCGATTGAATTCCAGATTGCTCCGAATGTCGATATTGGAATTCTTTATGTCTTCGCCATCGGCAGCCTTGCGGTCTATGCGGTGATCCTCGGCGGCTGGGCCTCAAACAACAAATACTCGTTTCTCGGTGGGTTGCGTAACAGCGCTCAGATCATTAGTTACGAAATCCCGCTCGGTCTTTCCGTGATCGGGATGGTCATGATGGCCCGCTCCCTTGATCTCGGCGAGATCATGTCGTGGCAAGAGCAAAATGGATTGGGATTCATCCCTGCCTGGGGAATTCTCGTCCAACCGCTTGGATGCCTCATCTTTCTGATCAGCGCTTTCGCCGAGACGAATCGCTTGCCCTTCGACCTTGCGGAAGCTGAGCAGGAACTTGTTGGTGGCTTTCATACCGAATATTCGGCGATGAAGTTCGGCATGTTTTTCCTTGGCGAATACTTGCATGTGATCACGGTCAGCTTCCTGATGTCGATCCTCTTCCTGGGAGGTTGGGATCCCCTCTTCTTCGACCTTAGTTCGAATGGCTGGATTCCGGCGGTGATCAAGGTGGGAGTCCTGTTCTTCAAGGTCTTCCTGATGGTCGTCTTCATCATGTGGATTCGTTGGACCTTGCCCCGTTTCCGCTACGACCAACTCATGAACCTCGCCTGGAAGGCGATGATTCCCTTGGCCTTGTTAAATCTCATCGTGACCATGATTCTTCTTCAAATCTTCCGGGGTATCGGCTGAGCGCAGCAGACACTCCCGAATTGTTTCACTCCCGGAGGACTCTCATGAAACTGGATGATCCCAACCTCAAGCGTGTTGAGCCACCGAAGCTCACGCTTTTCGAAAAAACCTACCTGCCTCAAATTCTCGGTGGGCTCGCGGTCACCGGACGTCACATTCTCGGGGCGGCTGTTGGTGGAAAGGCCATCACGGTCCAGTACCCTGAGGAGCAGCATGTTCCCTCGGCGAACTATCGTGGGGTTCACCGTCTCAACAAAGACGAGCAAGGGCGCGTGAAATGCGTCGCCTGCATGCTCTGCGCCACCGCCTGCCCTGCGCATTGCATCGACATCGTCGGGGCCACCGCTCCGCCTGAGTGGGACGATCGCGAGAAGTATCCTGAAAGCTTCGTGATCGACGAATTGCGGTGCATCTACTGCGGCATGTGCGAGGAAGCCTGCCCGGTCGATGCGATTGAACTGACTGGCCTGTACGACCTCACCGGTCTCAGTCGGGAAGAGATGATCTACGACAAAACCAAGCTCCTTTCGGTCTTTGACATGACCAAGGATGCCGAGCCGATGCAGTCGGGAAATCCCCCGGCGACCCTTGCCCTGCCTACTTCGCCGCTTGAACCCGGGGGGCCTGGCCCTCGATCCTCCTCCTCCGCCGACATGCCCTCCAGGAGCTGACCCCGTGACGCTGCTCGACACTCGCGACTTCGGCTGGATCCTGGCGATCGTCGTATTCGGCTGGGTGGGTTTGTGGCTCCTGTTGCCCCATCGCCACGGAGGGGCTCGGACGACCCGCGCCACCTCGGTCGGTGCACTCCTTGCCGGGATCACTTTATTGCTGATCCTTCCCCTCCTGACGCCTCCGGGCCCCCTCCTGCCGACCTTGTTTTTCTACGCCTTCAGCATCCTAGCGCTCGTGGGCGCAGTCCTGATGATCACCGCTCGCGATCCGGTGTACTCGGCACTCTGGTTCGCCACGGTCGTGCTCTCCAGCTCGGGTTTGTTTCTCTTGGCGGGAGCACAGTTCCTGGCGGCGGGGACGGTGATCGTCTACGCCGGAGCCATCATCGTCACCTTCTTGTTCGTATTGATGCTCGCTCAATCCCACGGGCAAGCCATTTACGACCGAAGTGCCCGGCGTCCTCTGGCGTCGTCATTCACCAGCCTCTTGCTCCTGGGTGCCTTAGTCGCTTCAATCATCGCCACGGGCTCTGACGTGACTCCCGAAACTCCCTCGCCCGTCGTGTCGGTCCAGGACTTGATTGAGGTTGAGAATTCCTCAATCGATCCGGTGGCTCTGGTGGCGTCCTCCGCAGTTCGCGAAACGGCTCGCCTGCCCAAACCGGTTGAGTTTGGCCAGCGTCCGCCCCACGTCGCAGGCCTGGGAGGAACTCTTTTCACCGACCATTTGTTGACGGTGGAGGTGATCGGGTTGCTCCTGTTTATTGCCCTGATTGGAGCCGTTGCCATCGCAACACCCCGAACTCCGGTTCGCCCCGATCGCTCTGGAGGCTCGGCGCCCGGATCTTCGTCTGCCCCTGCCGGAACTGCCTGACGCGTGAGCTGATTCTCTTCTGAACGGAGCGAGAACTCGACAGAGGCCCTTGAATCCATGACGGACTACGCTTTTTCTTTTGATCAGCTCTCGAACTACCTGATCATCGGCGCCGCGCTGATGTCGTTGGGGATGCTCGGGTTTCTCTCCCGGAGAAACCTGATCGTCATGTTTCTTTCGGCCGAGATGATGCTCCAGGGGACCGCACTGACGCTCGTCTCGTTCAGTCGGTTTCATGGGAACTGGACGGGGCAGGTCTTCACCATCGTGATGCTGACCGTCGCCGCGAGTGAGGCCGCCCTGGCCCTCGCCCTCATTCTGGTCCTGTTCAATCGAAACCGCTCGCTCGATGTTTCGCTCTGGCAAGGCCTCCGCGAGTCTGGGTTGCCTGAGTCGCTCGATACGGATAAGGCCGAGCCGTACGTCCCGCTGCCTGGACCCGAAAGCTATCCGAACCTGACCCCGTCCGGCGTGGAACCGCCGCACCCTCGCCAGCCCTGGGAGCAACGTCGTGGTTGAGTCGCTGATCCGCAACGTCTGGCTGATCCCGCTACTGCCCCTTCTGGGCGGGCTCATCGCCTTCGTCGGCGGCCGGCGATTGCAGGGCTGGAACCACCTGCCGGTCATCGCTGGAATCGCCCTCTCCTTTTTGCTCAGTTTGACCATCCTCCTCGGCACCGATGGGGCCGAGGTCACCCAGGTTTATTCCTGGTTCAATATCGATCAGACGATCGCTTCCGCGGAGGCCGCCGAGACTGATCTCAGAGATGCCGCCCTGACGATCCCGATCGAGTTTCGGGTGGACGGCCTCACGACCATGATGCTCGGAATGGTGACATTCGTGGCATCGATCGTCGCCGTCTTTGCCGCGGGCTACATGGCTGGAGACCCTGGTTATCCACGGTTCTTCTTTGTTTTCGGCATGTTCGTCTTCTCGATGACGGGACTGGTGCTTTCGAGCAACTTCCTGCTCACCTATGCCTTCTGGGAAGGCGTCGGTCTCTGTAGCTACCTTCTCATTGGGTTCTGGTACGCCAAGCCAGAGGCCGCGGAAGCAGCCAAGAAAGCGTTCCTCGTCAATCGGATCGGCGACCTTGGGTTTGCGATCGCCCTGTTCATCCTTTGGACCTACGCGCCGAACCATGACCTGAGTTACTCGAATATCCTGACACTGGAGACTCGGGACCTTCTCTCCTCAACACCGCTGTTTCTCGGGCAGTCGGCCCTGTTCTGGGTCGTTTTACTCCTGTTCTGGGCGGCGACCGCGAAAAGTGCTCAGATTCCTCTCTATGTCTGGCTGCCCGACGCCATGGAAGGCCCAACGCCGGTGTCCGCCCTTATCCATGCCGCAACCATGGTGACGGCCGGGGTCTACCTGCTCGCTCGATCCAGTCTCCTGCTCGCAGCCGAACCCGGTCTTCAGGCTGTCGTATCGACCATCGGCTGCGCAACAGCGCTGCTCGCCGCGTTGATCGCGCTGACGCAAACGGATTTGAAACGTGTTTTGGCCTACTCCACCGTGAGCCAACTCGGATTTATGTTCATGGGCCTGGGCGCGGCGGTGGGTCACATCGCACAGTTCGCTGTGATCGCCGCGGTGTTTCATCTGTTTACCCACGCGTTCTTCAAGGCATTGCTCTTCCTCGGGTCCGGTTCTGTCATGCACGCGATGGGTGGCGTCATCGACATGAGACAGTTTGGTGGGCTTCGCCACCGACTTCCTTATACGTGCTGGACCTTCGCGATCGGTGCCCTGGCCCTCTGCGGTCTGTTCCCATTGGCGGGATTCTGGAGTAAGGACGAGATTCTTGCCGCATTGAGTGCCGCATCTCACGACGAGAGTGTCCGCTACGCCGGACTCTATCTCGGAATCTACTGGGTCGCGACCTTCACTGCGTTGCTCACGGCCTTCTACACGGGGCGAGCCTTCTTCCTGACCTTCTGGGGTCCGGAGAAATTACCGACTCCGGATGGCCATCATTCGACCTCCGGATCCGCTTCGGACGCACATGCTGTTTCAGGCGGAGCGGCCTTCGGCGTCGATACGCCTGCCCCAGACTCTCCCGAGCTTGCTCGCTACGATTCTGCAATGGGGTCTCACCGAAGTGAACCGGAGTCTCAGGGGCACCACGCTCCTCACGGACACGGCGATGACTCCCATCACGGTCACGATTCCCATTTCGGTCACGAATCACCGCCGATCATGACCGTTCCGTTAATGGTGCTGGCCGTCTGTGCGGTCCTGGTCGGTGTCATTTTCGGCCCCACGACTCACTGGTTCGCACACCATGTTGAGGCAACCCCGACGTTCGATCTGCTCGAACATGGCAAGCATGAGTTTGACTGGGCCACCGCAATCACGGGAACACTGGCAGCCCTCATCGGCCTCGGTCTGAGCATCATCATGTATGCTCGACCTTCCGAACTTCCGAGCAAGCTGTTCAATGCCATTCGTCCCCTGGCAAACGCCTCGTGGAACAAGTTCTACGTGGACGAAGCCTATTCCGTGCTCGTCGTTGCTCCCACGAGACTTCTTGCTACCATCAGCCGGTATTTCGATGTTTATGTCATCGATGGCCTGGTGAAATTCGTGGCCTTTGTGCCTCGACTGATTGGTCAAGACGCGCTTCGACCGCTCCAAAACGGCTTGGTCCAGTCCTACGCGATTGTGACCGCCATGGGGATTGCCGCGCTTTTGATCCTCTTGATGTTCGTCGGCTAATCCAAGTGAAAACCGATCGCCTGGCCCCGCTTCAAGCCCCCCGCATCGATCCGAGGTGAGAAGGAATTCGAGATGGCAACGCTCCTGGTAATCACGGTCATGCTTCCCCTGTTTGGGGGCCTCGCGCTCTTACTCGCGCCCAGGCTTGACCATACCGTCGCCCGATCGGGTGCTCTGGTGACGACCCTCGTCACCCTTGCCCTCTCGCTCATCTTGACCTTTGCCTTTCAGGTCGGTTCCGCAGACCCGCAATTCTCGACCCAGTCGAGCGAGGGACACTACGGTCTGCCCTGGGTTGCCGTCGGCGACGGGCCGGGCATCCGTTTCGCAATGGGGCTTGATGGGTTGGGGCTTTCTCTCTTCACCCTGACCGCGTTGCTGATGATCACGGCCGTCTTCTCGTCGTGGTCGTCCATCGTCGAACGCTCGTCAACGTATTACGCGTTGCTGCTGTTCCTCGAAACGGGGCTGCTCGGTCTGTTCGCGAGCCTCGATGTCGTCTTGTTCTACATCTTCTTCGAGTTCACCCTGATCCCCCTCTTTTTTCTCGTGGGGCTCTTTGGTGGACCCGAACGAAAACGTGCGTCGATCACGTTCTTTCTTTACACGTTGGCCGGCAGCTTGCTCACGCTCCTCGGTGTGATTGCACTGATTGTCGTGCATTACCAGTATTCGCCTGAGCGTGTGTTGACGTTCTCGATCCCGGAATTAACGTCCGGACTGGCGAATTTGCGATGGGAGGAGTGGATCAACACCCGCACAACCGTTGGGGCAGAGGGTTATGGGGCCTTCTTGCTCCAACCTCAGGTCTTGATTTTCTTGCTGCTCTTTGCCGGGTTTGCGATCAAGGTTCCTCTCTTCCCCTTTCACACCTGGCTTCCCCTGGCTCACGTGGAAGCTCCCACGGCGGGCTCTGTCCTGCTCGCAGGTGTCTTGCTCAAGGTTGGCGGATATGGCTTCCTCCGCTTTAATCTGGCCATGACGCCGATGGGGGCCGCGGCCCTGGCTCCGATGCTTGTCACCATTGCGGTGATCGGCATTCTTTACGGAGCGCTTACCGCACTGGCCCAGTCCGATGTGAAACGGCTTGTGGCGTACAGTTCGGTCAGTCACATGGGTTTCATCGCGCTCGGACTCTTTTCCATGACGCTGGTCAGTGTGGATGGCGCCGTGCTTCAGATGATCAATCACGGCCTGACCACCGGGGCTCTCTTCGCCTGCGTCGGCATTCTCTATGAGCGCTATCACACGAGAGAGATGAGTCAGATGGGAGGCATCTGGAACCGGATGCCCTTGCTCGCCTTCTTTCTCATGCTTGCTTCACTGGGCTCGGCCGCGGTTCCTGGCCTCAATGGGTTCGTGGGAGAGTTTCCGATTCTGGTCGGAAGCTTCGCTCGGTTCCCGGTGGCTGCCGTGTTTGCAGGGTTCGGAATCATCCTCGGCGCCTACTACCTCTTCCTGATGCTGCAACGCGTGATCTTCGGCCCCCTTCGTGAGCCCGAGCAGCACGGGCACGCTCACGACACGCAGGTGCCTCCGGTGCAATGGTATGAGATCGCGGGGCTTGCTCCCCTGCTGGTCCTCATTGTGCTGATTGGTGTCTATCCCAAACCGTTCTTTGACCGGATCACTCCTTCGGTCGAGCCCATTGTCGCTCGATTCCCCGAGGTTGGGGCGGACCGGTCCGATGAATCGACTCAGACCGTCTCGGCCGAGCGCGACACTGTGCCGCCTCGGGCCTTTCTCGCCGGACCGGCGCAGGTGATCGCCCAATGACTCCCGATCAGTCGGAAACGCTTACCCGGACACTCCTGATCTTGCTGCCGGAAATCGTTCTTTCGATCTCCGCCGCGACCATCATGGTGGCTGGACCTTTCGTACGATGGGGGCGGTCACTCTGGGCTGGACTCTCAGGAGCTGCAATCCTTGCGTCGCTCGTGACCCTGCTTGCGATCGCTCGGTTAGAAACGACCGACTTCGCTTATGGCACGGTGGCTCTGAACGATGCGCTATCGCTCTATGCGAGGCTCGCGTTCCTCCTCACCGGGTTGATTTTGCTGGCGCTCGGATCGAATCAGATCGGAGATGATCGAGCTCCCGAGTTCTTTGGGGCAATCCTCTTCGTGATTGCCGGTTCGATGGTGGTCAGCACCGCGAATGAACTGGTATTTCTCTTTGTCGGGCTCGAATTGATTTCGATTCCCACCTATCTCTTGCTGTACCTGCCGAGACGCGATCGGCAGGCTCAAGAGGCAGCGACGAAGTACTTCTTCCTGAGTGTCTTCTCGACCGGTTTACTCCTTTTTGGGTTCGCCTACCTTTATGGGTTGACCGGGGTCACGAATCTGAAAGCACTCGCCTTTCTGATGCACGAAGGGGAAGGGATTATCACCTCGGGGAACGTTGCGTTCGGTCTGATCGCCGTGGTGTTCATCACCGCCGGCCTCGGGTTTCGCGTGGCGGCAGTCCCGTTTCACTTTTATGCCCCTGACGTGTACCAGGGAGCTCCGACGGTGATCACCGCGTTGCTCGCCTGGATTCCCAAGGGGATCGGCTTCGTGGCGATGATCCGAGTGCTCACCTCGGTCGTCAGTGTGGGTGATCCGATGCTGTCGGAGCGGGCGGTCTTCCTGGCCTGGATTATTGCGGCGGCAACATTGGTGCTTGGCAATACCGTGGCCCTGGTCCAGACCAATCTCAAGCGACTCTTTGCCTACTCATCGATTGCCCACGCAGGGTACTTAATGATTGGCATCGCGGTGGCATTTGCCACGGTCGAGGATCCCTCGAACCTCGGACCCAACTCCGGGGCGGAAGGTCTTATCTTCTATCTCGCAGCCTACGCGTTGATGACCCTTGGTGCCTTCGGAGTCATCTTACTCCTCGAAGGGGTCGGGGAGCGTGCTGAAACGATCGACGACCTGTCCGGTCTCTCCCGCACTCGGCCGCTGCTGAGCCTCGCCATGGCACTCTGCCTGTTCAGCCTTGCGGGAGTACCTCCGCTGGCGGGGTTCTGGGGCAAGTTTTTGATCTTCGCTTCCGCCTGGAACGCGGCTCCGATCCAGGGGATTCCCTCGCTTCGACTGCTGGCGGTGATCGGTGTGATCAACGCGGCAGTGGGTGCCTATTACTATCTGCGAATCGTCGCAGCCATGTATTACGGTACTCCCGCGCAGGTCACCGATTCGACCGACCGAGTTCGCCCTAGTTGGCCTGTGGTCGCGGCAGTTGGTACCTGTGCGGTGTTGAGCCTGGTCCTCGGTTGCATTCCAGGGCCGCTTCAAACTGCAAGCCGTCAGGCTGCCGATTCAGCGATTTATCAACCCTCTCCAGTACGAGTCGAAGCTCCTTCAAACGAAGACCTCACCGACGAACTCGCCCAGCTCGAGGCTCAGGAAACTCGTTGAATCGCGGTGCGTACCTCAAGGAAGTGACGTTCCATTGACCAGAACGTCGCTTCGAACTCAGAGAGAAGTGGCACTCAGGTTACTTGAGACGTTTGCTGAGTTCATGAAGCGATCGGGCGTGGAGCTGTCGAACCGCCCCTTCCGATCGCTTCATGACTTCTCCGATTTGAGCAAAGGTGAAACCTTTTCGATAGTAGAGCTCAATGACCTGGCGATAGTGGTCGGGCAATGTTTTGATGACCCGATCGATCCCCTGCAGTCGCTCACGACGATCCAACACCGTGCTTGGTGACGGACCCGGATCGGTCATGCTGAGATCGTGACTCTGAGTTGGAGTTTCGATTGATCGTTCACGTTTCAGGTCGCGCTTGATAGTCCGGTATTTTAGATGAAGGTTTTGAATATTCCGTTTCAAGACTCTTCGCAGCCACCCGCGCATCTCTTTCTCGGTCATTCCATGAAAGCGGTCCAGATCGCGTTGCGCTTCGACGATGGTCTCCTGAACGATGTCGGACGGTGCTTCGCGTGCCTGAACCGCCTGATCGACCTCCTCGTTCGCAATCGTAAGCATCATCTTCCGAAAGAGTTGAACAACGAGCCAGCGTGCTTCGGTCGAGCCATCACGAGCTTCTCGGAGCAGTTGATGAAAGCGGATTTCAGGTGGCGTTTGAGGAGCGAAGAGCGGCATCAGATGGCTCCGTAAGATCCGACCTGGTTCGATCGAAAGTTGATCAGGAATCCGGCAAACCTCATGCACTATGAGGTGAAACCTTGGACACTGTCAAGTCTCATCCAATTCCATGAATGGCTTTGCTCAATCAAGAGATGGTGTAGCCGGCTTTCTTTTGCTTGAATTGGGCAATGATAGCGAATGCTCTCGCGGGTTACGTTGTGATGGACTGGGTTGATTACTCCTGGGTGAGGGTGGGCGACTCGCTGTCACGGGACTCAGAGGATCGAATGATTCGAGCAATATACCAGGCTTCGGTCTCGGCCCGATCTGGCCAGAGAACGAAGGTTCCATCGGTTGGTGTTCCATCGATGGGATCGGGAAACGGGTCGAGCTGGAATTGAGGGTGCTCTGAGAGGAACCGTTCGACTTGCGCCGTCGTCTCAGCTCGAACAAGGGAGGGCACTGCGTAGATCAGGACGCCCGCAGGACGGACTCCGGAGGCCGCGGCATGGAGCAGTCCGGTTTGCTGCTCGATTAGGCGATCCAGTTCGGGCCGATCGATGAGCCATCGAAGGGCCGGTTCCCGACGCCAGAGTCCCATCCCGGAGCTGGGAGGTTCGAGGAGAACCCCGTGATAGGTTCCTGCTTTTCCGACCACGTGGCGACCGTCCCAGACACGCGTGGCCACGTTCGAGAAAGGACCTTTCTGGGCAATTTTGGCGGTTCTTGCGCGGTTGCGGGCATCGAGTTCGGCGACGATCAAGGTCCCTTTGCCGGACATGCGATCGGCGAGGAGGACCGCGCGTTCTCCGCGCGGCTTGCCTGCGTACCACCATCGTTCCCCAGGATCGGCGTCACAGGAGGCGATGACGGCCAGTGATGAGAGATCTTGTGACACGATGTCACCGCGGCGAAACGGTTCGAGTGTCTGGAGGATCGTGCCGGGATCGAGTGTTGCGGCGTCGGGATAGTGAGGGTGGATGCGAGGAGGACAGCCGGCGCTTCGGAGCTCGTTCCAGACGGTTTCAGGCTGCCCTCGGAACACACGGACCCAGGAGGGAATCGGCTGCTGAAGCGTCTGAAGGAGATCCGCGATCCGGTGTTTGAGTGGCTGAGTGCCGGGCGGTTCAAGCAGTTCGTCCCGGAGCCAGCGGGGGAACAAGGCCCAGGGTTCGGTGGTGGCTCGGGGCTGTTCGACGAGGCGTCGGAAGGCTTCGGCGCGCCGAGCCCAGCTTGGGGCGTTGCCAATGGGAGAGAGGCACCGAGAATCGACGCCAATCTGTCGCGCCCAAACCCGACAGGCTTCGGGCACGTCCGAGCGATCGAGCAGGACGGCGATCAGGAGTCTCGCCTCAATCGGGTCAAGGCGGAGCGGCTCGATCCAGCCCCACCAGCGGAACAGGGCGTCGATCGAACGGGACACGAACAGGCGATCGACCAATGAGAAGGCCCGTTGTCGTTTCAAGGCTGATGCGATGAGCGCGTCCGGCCTTCTCCGGTCGACGAACAGGGCGGACTCGACCTGCAAGGCAATCGAGGCGGTTGCCTTCGCCAGTTCCACGGCGGGGGCGGCGTGTTCGACGAGCGAGGCTGTGGGGTCGTCTTGGGGGGGAGCCTGATCACGATCGAATCGAGGAGGACGCTTGACGGAGGGGGAGGGGCCCGAGCGTCGGCCGCGCGTGGGTCGGGGGTGTCTCATCGTTTGCGCCTCCGAGCACCGGAGCGACCCGGGCGATAGCCGGCCGCTCGCGGCCCCTGGCCGGTGCGATCGGTACTGGCCGTGGCGGCGGGCGGTCCGGAGGCGTTTGACTTCAAGTCAATCTGATGGACGTAGCGACCTTCGTCGACGGCCTTGTTGGCCCGTTCCATCCGGGCTCGAAGCGCGGCCTTTGGAGGCTGAGACGGGATCAGGCAGTCGCAACCGGCACCGATGAGGTCGGATCGGCCGGCCTTGAGCAGGGCATCGCGGACCTCGAAGTAGTTCTCGGGCTTGAAGAACTGGAGCAAGGCCCGTTGGAGCTTCCGATCGCGGAGGTGGCGGGCGATGAACACCTCTTCGCCGGTGAACGGGTCGAGGCCGGTGTAGTACATGCAGGTGGCCACGTCGAACGGGGCCGGGATGAAGTCCTGGACCTGATCGGGCTTGTAGCCGTTGCGCTTTAGGAACAGGGCGAGGTTGATCATCGCCTTCAGGTCGCTGCCGGGGTGCGAGGCGATGAAGTAAGGGACGGTGTACTGGGTCTTCCCGGCCCGCTGGCTGGCGGCGCGGAAGGCGGTGTCGAACGACTCGTAATCGTTGATCTCCGGCTTCTTCATCCGCTTGAGGACCTCGGGATCAGTATGTTCGGGGGCAACCTTCAGGTGACCTCCGACGTGGTGGGCGGCCAGCTCCTGCAGGTACTCGGGAGATTGCTGGGCGAGGTCCATCCGAACGCCCGAGGCGACTAGAACTTTCCGAATGCCGGGGATGTCTCGACTCTCCTTCATCAGCTCGATCAGGGGGCCGTGGTCGGTGCCGAGTAGCTTGCAAATCTTCGGATGAACACAGGACTGGCGCTTGCAGACGGCTTCAACCTCGGGACGGGTGCATTTCATCTGGTACATGTTGGCAGTCGGCCCGCCGATGTCGGAGACAACCCCTTTGAAGCTCGGGTCCTGGCCGATCGCCTGCAACTCCTTGAGGATCGAATCCTTCGAGCGGGACTGGATGATCCGCCCCTGGTGAGCGGTGATCGAGCAGAAGGTGCAGCCGCCGAAGCAGCCTCGCATGATGGTCACGGAGTCCTTGATCGATTCGAAGGCCGGGATCGGCTCATTGCCGTACATCGAGTGGGGTCGTCGGGTGTAGGGCAGGCCGTAGATGCGGTCCATGTCGGCCTCGGTCACGGGCAAGGCCGGAGGGTTGCAGACGATTGCCTGGCGGTCGTGATACTGGACCAGGCGTCGGGCATTGAGCGGGTTGGTTTCCTGGTGGATGATTCGGGTGGCTCTGGCAAACTGGAGCTTGTCCGTTTTGACCTCCTCGAAGGTCGGGAGCGTGAGGCAGTCGGACGGGGGGGATTCCTTGGCGCCGAGGGCATAGGCGACACCTCGCATGTCGCGGAGGTCCTTGACCGTTTCTCCCGAGGAAAGACGCCGGGCGATCTCCAGGATGGGCTGCTCTCCCATGCCGAAGACGACGAGGTCGGCCTTCGAGTCGAGCAGGATCGAGCGCTTGACGGTGTCGCTCCAGTAATCGTAATGCGCCAGGCGGCGAAGGGATGCCTCGACCCCGCCGGCGATGACGGGGACGCCGGGGAAGGCCTCGCGCGCACGCTGGCAGTAAGGTAAGGTAGCGCGGTCGGGCCTCAGGCCGATGCGGCCGCCGGGGCTGTAGGCGTCGTCGTTGCGGACCTTCTTGTTGGCCGTGTAGTGGTTGATCATGCTGTCCATGTTCCCCGCGCTGATGGCGAAGAACAGGCGCGGGCGGCCGAAGGTCCGCCAGGGGTCGGCGCTCTTCCAGTCGGGCTGCGCGAGCACGGCCACGCGGTAGCCCGCGGCTTCGAGGACTCGGGCGAGGATGCCGTTGGCAAAGGAGGGGTGATCGACGTAGGCGTCTCCGGTGACGAAGACCACGTCGACGGCCTCCCATCCTCGGGCGTCCATCTCTGCCCGGGTGGCGGGCAGCGGCGGGAGGGCGCGTGTCGCATGATCGTCGAGAACCGGTAACTGGGTCATGGCCCGGTTCGGCTCGTTCCGAGCGGCGTCGGCAAGTTGCAGGTGAACGAGGTCCATAAGCGGCGACCGCCAAGGGTCAGATTTTGCGAATCGAGGGCTGGAACTTCACTCTTGAGCAGATCATTGTACGGTCCGGGGTGATGGAAGTTCGAGTACGATCTGAATTCTCAGGGGCAAGCGCACCGTCTGGGCCGCGAACTCGACACGATCGGTTACCAGGCTCGGACCGGAATACGTGGTGGAAAGCCTGGGGGGAGAGCGTCTCGGATCGACTCCTGGAACGCTCCGGAGCGCTGGTGCGTTGTTGTCGTAAAGCTTAAAATGGAAGCACCTTAAGTGTTTTTCGTTGGGTTCGTTCCGTGAATCGGCGTGAGGGAATGGCCTCGTTTCGCACAGCAGATTTTCTCCGGAATGGCTTTGTTTCGCGCGGGTGGGAGGCGTTGGAGCCCGAAGGTGAATCAAATTCGCCAGGGCTGGTCAGCTTGCCAAAGATCAAGAGCAGGCGCGGTCGCGGGGTTCCCGAGGAAGTGGCCCTCGTTGGGGATCGCCTGACACCAAAATGATCGAGAATTCTCACTTCGGTAGTCACATTTTTTTCGGAACCGCTCAAGAAGGCGGCTCGGGCGGGGGGTGATCGGTCCAGGGGGGCCGAACTCAAGGCTCGGCGGGCGGTTCGTTTCGAGGTGGAACACTGGGCGATTCCGCGGGATGCTGCAAGTGTCGGGAGGCCCAACGAGGGGCGAGGACGAGGGCGGCCATCTGAAGGGCGAGGCGAGGATCGCGGAGGATTCGTCCCAGGATCGGGCGATGCAGGGAGAACGATCGGCCGAGGCTCGAGCGGGCCAGGAGGGCGTCACCGGCATGAAGGGCGTCGAGCGATCGGTTGAGGTAGGCGGCCGAGAGCGCACGATCGGCGGCCCGGCGTGAGGCGAGGGGGTCGGGCAAGAGAGCCGAGTCGAGCGTGTGCAACTGATCGAGCAGGCGGGCCACTTCGTCGAGATCGGCCGTGCCGCGGTGGAAGCGGTGGGTTTCGCTCTCGGAATGCCAGCGGACGGCGACCGTGGGAGTGGTCAGCCAGGCGACCGGCCAGCGGCGGGCGATGCGGAGCCAGCAATCCCAGTCGACGGCGTAGCGATAGGAGGGGTCGAAGCCGCCGACGTCATTCAGGGCGTCGACCTGGAGCATGACCGAGGAACAGCGGACCGGGTTCCGCTCGGCCAGCTCGGCCACGAAGGCACCGGGAGGATAGAGACGGTCGGTCGGGCCGAGGTCGGGACGCTCGATGACCGAGGGGGGGATGAGCAGGCTGAATTCGTCGATGACCTGGGTTGCTCCGCAGGCCATGCCGAGGTCGGGATGCTGGGAGAAGACGCGGAGGAGCAAGGCGAGATGTCCGGGGAGGAGGACATCATCCTGATGAACAATCGCCAGGTAGGGTGTTCGGGACAGAGAGGCGCAGCGATTCCAGTTGCCGGCGAGGCCCAGGCGCTCGGGGTTGACGACGATCCGGGCTCGGTCGCCGGCCAGTTGTTGGATCACGGAGAGGGTTTCGTCCTCGGAGCGATCGTCACAAACAAGCAGATCGAACGGTGGGGAGGACTGGTCAAGGATGGAACGGAGTGCCTCGGCGAGGTGGCGAGCCCCGTTGTAGGTGGGCAGGGCCACGGTCAGGCGGACAGAGGAGGGAGACATCCCGGCCATTCGACTTCAATAGAGGGTTCGATCGGGGGGAATCGCCCCGCCTGAGCGATACCAAGGTCTGGGATCAGGTCAGGTTCAGGAGGGGGTCGCGTCTCGCTCGTGCCGCTGGGTCAGGTCGCGGAGGTGGTCCCAGGTGTAGAGGCCGGAGGAGTGGGCGTCGTTCCAGGCGATCCGGACGGCGTAGTTGCCGATCGGTTCGAGGGCCTCGATGCGGAGGTCGGGGCGGATGGTGGCGGGGTCGAGGATGCGGGCGCCGGTCCACTCGTCCTTGCAGGAGGCGCAGGGGCACTCGCTCCGGATGAAGTGGTAAGGAACCCTGGAGGTGCCCAGGTCGATCCAGGAGAGTTCGAGGGCCTGGTCGGCCTGGTGGGCTCGGATGTTGGTGGGTGGGTCGCTCATGGGAGTTTACGGGGGCGAGGGAGAGGAAGGGCAGAAGCGAGAGGGAAATTGAGCCACGGATGAAACACTGATGGAACACAGATGAGGGAAGAGTGCACCAACGCAACGAGAGAGATCGAGCGAAGAGACGATTCGAGGGGAGTGCTTGGATTGGTCGGTTTGTTCTACCGGAACTTTTCGCTGTGGTTCTGTTCTATTTGGTGGTGTTTTCTTATCTGTGTTTCATCCGTGGCATATACTCCCCTCCGGCTTCCCCAATTCACTTTATGAGAAGATCTCGGTGATCGGACGCTGCGAGGCGATGGCAAGAGGGCGGTTGAGGCGGTCGGAGACCTCGGTTTCGGGGTCGATGCCGAGGGCATGATACATGGTGGCGGCGATGCTCTCCAGAGGGACGGGGTCGATGGCAGGATAGCCGCCGATGCGGTCGCTGGAGCCGTAGACGGCGCCTCCGGTGGTGCCGCCACCGGCAAACAGCACGGTGTAGCAACTGGGCCAGTGGTTGCGCCCTTTGCCGTCGCGGTCGCCGATCTTCGGGCCGCGGCCGAATTCGCCCATCCAGACGATGAGGGTCTCGTCGAGCAGGCCGCGGGCATCGAGATCCTGGATCAAGGTGGGAACGGTTTGATCGGTGATCGGCAGGAGCCGGTTCTTCAGGTCGTTGAAGTTGTCTTGATGCGTGTCCCAGCCGTTTGAGCCGTTGCCACCGATGGATCGGGAGAAATAGACGGTCACGAACCGGACACCAGTCTCGACGAGGCGGCGGGCGAGCAGGCAGGACTGGCCGTAGGTGGTCCGGCCGTAGCGGTCGCGGAGGTCGTCGGGTTCCTGGCTGAGATCAAACGCCCCCTTGACCCGGGGGGAGGCGAGCATCGAGAGGGCTCGGCCGTAGAAGTCGTCGATCCCTCGGGCGGTGGCGTCGTATTCGAGGAGCTGGGCCTGGCGGTCGATCAGTTCGAGCAGGCCGCGGCGGTCGTCAAGACGGGACAGGGGGGTGGACTCGGGCAAGTCCAGCTCAGGAAGGCGGAAGCTGGGCTCGTTGGGGTCCTGGCCGATGAAGAACGGATCGTACGGCTTGCCGAGGAAGCTGGCGTGCTGGCCGGGGGTCACGCTGCCGTCGCGCATCACGTGCGGATAGGAGACGTACGAGGGGACGGCTGGGTCGTCGCTCGGGCGAAGCTTGGCGACGACGGAGCCGTAGGAGGGGAACAGTTCGAGCGTGTCGCGGAGGCGGATATCGTCGAGCGGGGGGGCGTGGCCGGTCAGGCTGTAGTAGCTGGCCGAGTTGTGGTTCTTCATTCGGTGGTGGACCGATCGAATCTGCGCGACCTTGTCCATCACCTGGGCGAAGCGGGGGAGATGCTCGGTGACGTTGACCCCCGGCACGGTCGAGGCGATGGGCGAGAACTCGCCGCGAATCCCCTCGGGTGCGTCGGGCTTCATGTCGAACGTGTCGATATGGCTCGGCCCGCCGAACTGGTGGAGGAAGATGACATTCTTCGCGGTCGCCGGGCGATACGACTTGCTCGGGTCGGAGGCCGCCCGCAGAACGTTTGGGAGGGAGAGGCCGGCGAGGCCGAGGCTCCCGACGCGCAGGAGGCTTCGGCGCGAGAGGAGAGCAGTGGCCTGGAAATCGGGGCATCCGCGGTTCATCGGGGCGTTCTCCCGGTTGAGCGACTGTCGTTGAGCGCAGGCCAAGAGTCTTCTCGGTTGAGTTCCTAGCGTCGGAGGAGGAACTCCTTGCTATTCACCAGGGCCCAGGCGATGTCTTCCCAGGCGGCTCGGGGGTTGGTGGCGGAGGAGAGGTAGTCGAGGGCTCCGGAAACCTCCTCGTCGGTCGGCGGACGGCAGAGGGAGGCGACGTAAAGCTCGTCGAGCTTGGCCTCGTTGCTGAGTTGGGAATCGAGGAGTTGACCGAGGCGGTTGTTGGGATCTTCCAGGATGGCGCGAACGGACGAGCCGTTGATGAGCTGGAAAGCCTGGGAGAGGGTGGTTTCCTCGGATCGCTCGCATTCGCAGGTGAGCAGGCGGTCGGGTTTGCCGAAGGCGTCGAGGAATTCGGGCCCGGTGTTGGCGCCGGCAAGGGAGACGGCGCGGGTGCCGGGGGGAACGCCGTCGAGGTCGGCCGGGCGGTCGAGGGCCGAGGCGATGGCGTCGAGCAGGACCTCGGCGGGGAGGAGTTTGATTCGGGCCCGGGCGAAGTTGGCTTCGTCGTCGAGGTTGGTCGGTCGGGGGGTGGAGTCGAGCCCGTAGACGGCGGAGGTCATGATCTGGCGGACGAGGGGTTTGACCCGGTAACCACCGGTGATAAAGGCATCGGTCAGGGCGTCGAGGAGGGCGGGGTTGCTCGGGGGATTGGAAGATCGGAAGTCATCGACCGGATCGACGACCCCCCGGCCGAACAGGTGGAACCAGACGCGGTTGGCCATGTTCCGGGCGAACTGTTCGTCGTGCCGGGTGAGCCAGTCGGCGAGGGCGGCCCGGGCGTCGTTGTCGTCGGCAAACTCCAGCAAGACGCCACCGGGAGCCGTCGGCGCGACCCGCTCGCGGGTGACCGGATGCGTCATTCGAGGAGTGCCTTTGAGGTGGACCAGGACGTCGCCGTTGATCTCGTGCGAGTTGAGCCGGTCGCGCCGCGTGTTGTTGACTTCCTTGCGCTCGATGTTGGCGAAGGCGGCAGCGATGCCGTAGTAGTCGTCCTGCGTCCAGACGTCGAACGGGTGGTTGTGGCATCGGGCGCATTGCAGGCGGACGCCGAGGAAGATCTGGCCGAAGCTCTCGGCGCAGGTTTCGGGGTCGCGGTTCGTGCGGTAGAAGCTGGCCGGGGGGTTGCCCCAGGAGGAACCGGAGCCGGTGAGCAGGGCCTCGGCGAAGTTGGTCAGGGGGACATCAGCGGCGATCTGGTCGCGGAGCCAGCGCTGGAAAGCCCAGACGCCTTTCGGACCCATCGTCTTTTCCTCGTTGCGGAGCAGGTCGGCCCACTTCAAGGCCCAGAAGTCGGCGAACTCGGGGCGATCGAGGAGGGCATCGACGAGGTGAGCCCGTTTGTCGGGATCGTCGGAATCGAGGAAGGCGCGGGCCTCGTCGGGAGTGGGCAAGACGCCGATGGCGTCGAGAAAGGCACGACGGAGGAAGACGTGATCGGGGGTCGGGGGGGAGGCGTGGATCTTGAGGGCTTCGAGCTTGGCGAACACGGCCTCGTCGAAGGGGGTTTTCGGCGCGGGTCCGTCCCAGGCGAAGGAGGCACGATCGGGGAGGAAGGCCAGGCGGGAGACAGCGTGATTGCCGAGGAATCGGGCCGAAACGACTGATTCTCCCGAACCATTGCGGCGGACGAGGCCGGAGGGAGAGACGGCGACGGCAGTCGGATCGTCCAGGTCGAAGGCGGCCAGACGCGTGACGTCTCGGGTGGAGCCGTCGGTGAACGTGGCCGTGACGACGAGCTGCTGAGTCAGGCTGGGAGCGGCGTTGATCCGATCGCTCGGGAAGATGGAGAGGGAGGCGACTTCGGGGACGGAGCCAAGGTCGTCCCGGGCGCCTCCGGCGATCCAGGAGCGGAGGATGTGCGCCTCGAGATCTTCCGGACCGAAGCGACGGCCTCCTTCGTGCGGGAGCTGGCCGAGGCCCTTCAGGAGGATCAGGCTGGACTCAGGGGCCACGGTGTCGATCCGACGGGCGAAGACGCCCCGGGTGATCGTGAGCAGATCCAGGCCGGGGTCATCGCCGCGGAGCGAGAGCTTGAAGCCCCCTTTGCCGTTGAGATTGCCGTGGCAGGCTCCCATGTTGCATCCGGCTTTCGAAAAGACCGCGGCCACGTCTTGCCGGTAGCTGATGGGCCGAGGGGATTCGGTGGAGGCAACCGTGATACTCGCTTCGGCGGTGGCGGCTCCGAAGCGAACGATCAAGGAGGTCGAGCCGCCGCCGGTGCGAGGCGTGAGGACGCCAGACGGTGAGACGTGGGCGAGACCGTCGGAATCGACGGAGAAGGTGGCTTCTGACGTGACGTCGCGGATTGAACCATCGGCGAAGTGCGCCGTCACGACGACCTGCTGGCGGTCGCTCGGGTCGCTCAAGTGGATGGAGGCGGGCTCAATCGAAAGGGATTGGGGGGAGGAGGGGGCTGCCTGAAGGTTCGGAAGCGACCAGACGAAGCATCCCAGTGCCAGGACGGTCGATCCGAATCGGAAGGAGGAAGGGAGTCGCACGGGGCATGCTCCTCGGAGGCGAAGGCGGGAGGACCGGGGCACGAGGAGGACCGATCCGGCGGGAACGCGACCGAATCTCCGTCAATTCTTCAACATAGGGCCGATCGGCGGGGCGCGTCAAGCGGATGACGCACGCGAACCGGATCGCACGATTGTGTTTCCGGAGAACGGCGAGTCGTCAATTCGATCGAGCGAGTTGGACGACTGTACGAGCGGGATGCGGGGATTCTTGCGAGAGGGAAGCGACGCGGGGAATCGACGACAACCGCCCCGGCCGTCGTGCAGTGGACTTGCAAACTCTTTACAATTGGTGTTGACTCCCAGACCGATCCGGCCGAACGATCGGTTGATTTGCTTCGCTCAATTCCTCAAGAACTTAAAGGAGCGCAACGTGGCGCATATCGTCTGCGAGCCATGCTTCGACTGCAAGTACACCGACTGCGTCGTGGTATGCCCGGTCGATTGCTTCTATGAAGGGGCGCAGATGCTGTTCATCCACCCGGAGGAGTGCATCGACTGTGAGGCCTGCGTGCCGGAATGCCCGGTCGAGGCGATCTTCCACGAGGACAACGTGCCTGACGAGTGGAAGGAATTTACCCCGTTGAACGCGGAAGAATCACTGAAGTGTCCCGTGATCACGGAGAAAAAGCCGGCGCTGGAAGGTGAAGGTTGCACCGGCAAGTCCTGACGACGGGACGGGACGAAACGGGCCATCGCTCTCGGGTGGCCCTTGCGTCATGTTGAGCGGTGTTTGACTGTGTGAGAGAAGCCCCTTCTCCTGGCTGTCTCCCCAGACTCGGATGAGTGGGTGGACCCATCGGGCGCGGGAGCGGGGTTTTCGGTTGGGAAGAGCGTGTGAGAATGACGCGCGAGGGAACGCCGGCAATCGGCGATCGCGGGTGTCGTTGCTCCAGCTCCGGAACAACAAAAAGGCGAGCGGTCCCGAGGGACCGCTCGCCTGAGTGTTGACGGGGTGGCGAAGCGAGATCAGTTGCCGCGGCGGAAGCGGGTCAACGAGATCAGGTCGTGCCAGGCTCGCTTGCCTTGCGGAGCGGTTTCCGCGACCTTGGTCTGCTTGCCGGTGAGGAGACCTCGCAGGGCGTCTCGATCGCGGCGGGCCTGCCCGGCGGTCGCTTGCGAGGTGCCGGAAGTCTGAGCGGCCCGACCGACGCCGGTTCCGGGCTGGAACGTGACGGCGGGGTTGTTAGGTCCGACGTTGACCGGCGATCCCGGTTCGCTCGGCGAGGCGGCTCCCGGAGTTCCGAAGAGGATCGTGCCGGGCGGGGTCGGGGTCGGGGTCGGGGAGATCGGCGATCCCGGAATGCCCGGGAAGCCGGGGATGATCACCTGGCTGGACGGCTGGAACTCATAGGCTCCCACATCCGCCGGCCCGAGGTTGACGAAGCCGCGATTGGGCACATCGACCCGGGCTCGACCGAGGAAGTCGAGGGTGGGGGCGACCTGTCCGAGGGCCGCGTCGATGGCGGCCGAGGACGGGGTCAGGCCGAAGTTGCCGTCGAGCAGGGTGACGGTCGGGCCGTCGAATCCGGGCCTCGGGTCTCGGGCCGCGATGAAGGCCGGCTCACCGATGTAGTTGAAGGCGGCCGTCGGGTTCGGCGTGGTGCTGATCGCACCCACCGGGAAGCCGAGGAGCGGGTTGTTCGGGTTCGAGCCGAACATATTGCCGCGGACCTGGGCGACCGGCGGGTAGACGGCAAGGTGGGAGTCGGTGGCACCCGGCGTGCGGTCATTGTTCTGCCAGAAGATGTTGTTGGCAACATCGGTCAGCACGATCGAGCCGGTGTTCAGGGCGGCGTCGTAGACCACCATGCCGCCGTTGTTCAAGGCGAAGGTATTGTTGGTCACCTGAACCGGATCGATCGGGTCGGTGTTGTCGCCGTCCATGATGACCAGGCCGGTGCGGTTGCCGACGATGACGTTGCTTTCGATCCGGGCGTTGTCGCCCGAGGATCGAGGCGTGATGTCGATGCCGCGACCACCGTTGATGATGATGTTCCGGTGGAACAGGCCGCCGGAGTTGAGCAGCAAGAGGCCGGTCGAGTCTTCCTGAAGCTGCCCGGTGCTGACGTTCGACAGCGGAGCGACGATGGCGAAGCCACGAAGCTCGGTATCGACGTCGCCACCGAGGCCGATCAGGTCGGAGCCGGTCACCGTGACTTCCGGCCCGTTCGGATTCAACGGAGCTCGGATGATCGTGGCCTGAGCCCGACCGGGGACGACGTTGCTGTCGGTGCTGGAGAGGTCGGCCGACACCAGACGGACGAGCGACTTGAGCGTGACCGCCTCGTTGTAGGTGCCGGGCAAGACCGCCACGGTGTCGCCCACGGTCGCCGCGGCCAGGCCGGCGGCGATGGTCGGGAACGGATTGTTGCGGGAGCCGGTCGGGTTGAACGAGCCCGACGGTCCAACGAACAGCAACCGTTCCTGACCGGGAGTGAAGACGACGATGTCGATGCTGAAGCCGCCGTCCTCGATGGAGTTCCCGGCCCGGTCGGTGACCGAGGGGTTGACGGTGACCCGGTAGATGTCGTTGACATCCGCGCCGGTCACGTTGAAGCTGACCCGAACCGGGCCGCTCGGTGCCGTGGCGAGGTACGCGATGTTCAGCGACGAGAGGACGACATTGGCGGTGCGGTCGTCTCCGGTGCCGAAGACACCGTCCTGCCCGGCGCCCACGACCTGGATGGAACCCGGAGCCGTGAGGCTGGAGAGCAAGAGGTTCTCGTCGGCGGTGAAGGAGACCTGGAAGCCTCCGCTGCTGACCTGAGAGCCATCCGCCGGGGTGGTCGAAAGAAGCTCGGGCGAGCGGGTGTCGAGCACGAACCGGATGGTGGCGTTCGGGTCGTTCGGGTCCGACTCGTTGCCGGAAACATCGGTGACCCGGACGCGGGCTCGGCTGTAGCCGGTATCGTCGGCGGTGCCGAAGATTCCGTCGGGGCCGACGTTGAACGGGCTATCGGGCAACGACTGGTTGGCCGTGATGACGAAGTTGCCGTTGGCGTCGGTGATGGCCTGGCCGATGCCGATCAGGTCGAAGACACCGTCGCCGTTGCTGTCGACATCGAGCACCACCGTCTGGTTGACCAGCGGGTTGACCGGCGGGAACAGGTCGGTGATCCGGCCAACGAAGGTCGGCATGTCGACGTTGGTGATGCCGACCGGGAAGGTCGGGTCGTTCGTCGGATCGAGGCGGAAGGTGCCCGGAACGACTTCCGGCGCCCTCGTGTCGATCGTGAACGGCAGGATGAAGTTGCCGCCCGGGAAGCCGTCACCGGAGGGCAAGGGGCCGGGCAGCCCGTTGGTGGCGAGGTTTTCGCCGTCGAGGGCATTGCCCTGTCGATCTCGGATCACATTGCCGCCGGTGCCGACGAGCGTGATTTGGTAGAGATCGTTGGACAGCAGGAGGTTGGCCGAGGCCAGTTCGACGACCAGGCGGTTGGTGGTCGGGTCGAAGCTCACCAGGCCCGAGAGCGGGATGGTGCGGTCGGCCGGGCTGTTGGCGTTGCCAAAGATGCCGTCGCCACCGGAGGCCTGAAGCAGGACCGTCTGGCTGTTGACCGTCTGCGGGTCCAGATCCTTGTTGATCTGGAAGCTGAGGGTCTGCGGCGACTGGTTGACACCGGCAACACCACCAGGGATGTAGATGCTGATGTCTTGCGGGTTGCCGGTGGTCGGATCGATGATCGTGGCCGTGACGCCGTCACCGACCCCGTCTCCATTGACATCCGTCGCCCCCTGGTTGGTGACGATCGGCGGGTTGAAGATGCGGAACTCTCGGGCACCGATGTCGAAGTATGGCCGGCTGCCGAAGCCGAGGTTCGGCGTGTTCGGATCGTCGATCCGGAGGAAGCCTTCCAGGTCGCGTTCGCCACCGAGTGGGCGGAAGGCGAAGGTGGCGGCACTGGACGCCGGTCCGATGACACCGCCGGGAGTCCCCTGCAAGACCGGAATGAACTGGTCGACGAATCCTCGACCGGGAGTGCCGGGCAAGGTGATGACATCGAGGGTCGAGGAGGGACTGCCCAGGCTCCCGAACGGGTTGGTGCGTCCGGTAGTGTTCCGGATTCCGCCCGAGGCGTCGAGCACCTGGTTGGAAACCGGTCGGAGCATGTTGCCAATGGCCAGCGGACCGATTTCGCTGATCGCGGCGTCGATGGCGACCGAACCGGGCTGAAGGAAGAAGTTCCCGTTCTGAGGATCGAGGAACCGCGGATCGCCGAAGATCGGGTTGTTGTTCCCCAGGAAGCCGAAGCCGGCGATCGCGGGGTTATTGATCTCGACGTTCGTGGTGTAGTTGTGGAAGACGTTGAACAGCAGTTCGCTGCCACCGACCATACCATTGGTTCGAACGGCCGCGGCTCCGGCCTGACTGCCGATCGTCCCTCCATCGAAGATGTTGTTCATCCCGAAGAAGTAGACATGCGACAGGCTGTTGGGAGGAGGGCCACCGGCATAGGCCGGAGCTTCAGCACGGAAACCAACACCGTTGTTGTAGAAGGTGTTGTGCAGCATCACGATCTGGGTCGGAGACTGCGAGGTGTCGTTGTTGCCAGTGGTCGCGTTGACGCGGACGCCCACCGGCATGTTGGCGATGGTGTTGTTGACCAGGAACAGGTTGACCGGCTGGCCCCTCTGGCCGCTGATGCGGGCCGGGAAACCAGCAGTGAGATTTCCTCCGATATCGGTGAGCTCGCGGGCGATGAGGTCGAAGCCCTGATCGGCGAGGATACCGGCATCGCGGAAGCTCGACAGGTTGGAGTTCGAGACCGTCCAGCCATGCTGAGCGTTGTACTGCGTGGCCGGATCGAGGCCGAGCTTCTGGAAGCGGAGTTGGTCGGCGAGGTCGATCGCGTCGCTGTCGTCGAGGTCGAAGGCGTCGACGATCCCGCCGGCCTGGAACTCGATCCGGTGGAGGTATCGGATGTCGGCGTTGTCGATGAGACTGCCGTTGCGGGGGTCGAAGAGGTTGTAGTCGAACAGGCTGCCGCCACCGATGCCGATCATCCCACCGTCGCCGGGGGCCGGCGTGTCGAGCGGGATGTTACGGCCGCGGAAGTCGGCAAACCAGGTATCGGACTGGTCAACCCCGCGGACGACCGGTCCGGCGGTGTTGTCTCGCAACGAGGTGATGACGACGGGGACCCGCTGCTGACCGGTCGATTCGTTGGAACCGATGCCGACGATGCGGATCTGGCTGCCATAGCCGGGATCAACGGTCGGGCTGGGCTGGTCGGGGTCGGCGCCGTCATCGTAGCCGACGTTGAAGCCGGCGCCGAAGAGATTGCCCGTGACGTTGGGCGTCTGCATGCTCAGAGCAGGGTCGATCGCGTCGCCGGGGCCGGGGTTGCCGATCGGCGTGTCGTTGAACAGTTTGACAACCAGTTCCTCGCCGGGGCGGGCGATCCGCTCGCCGTTGCTTAGCAGCGTATCGGGCAAGGCGCTCTGGAGGGTCAACGAGACGGCGGGATCGAGTTCATCCTCGAAGGTGGTGGAACTCGGGACCGGCTTGGAGCCAAAGCCGCTGTTGTGCCAGCCAGCGAGGATCACGGTTCCGCGAAGAACGTGGACGATGTCGGTGTCGTCCCAGACCGAGTCGACGGTCAGGTTCGGGGAGTTGCCGTTGAACGGAACGGTTTCGGCGTAGAAATCTCCCTGGAAATTCACGGGAGGGATCACGAACCCACCGGTGCTGATCCCCAGGCCGTTGATGGAGTTTCGCTCCATCACGTTGCCGCGGAAGAACGGGTTGCCCGACAGCAGCGGCCGGGTCGGATCGGCGGCGAGCAACTGGTTCGGCGAGACGAGGATCGGGACGTCGAAGTTGTCGTAGAAGTCGTTGTTCGTGACCGAGACGAAGGCCCCCGCACCGAAGCCCGACAGGTTGAGCACCTGACGGTTCCCCAGGCCGCCTTCGGGGACGATAATCCGGCCGCCACCGAAGCGGAACTCAGCCTCGTCGATGACCGCTCGGGCACCGGGGGTGACAGAGATGTTGCCCCAGCGGAGCGACGAGGGGATGTTCCCCGGCGAGGGCTGCGGATTGTTGGAGTTGCCGTCGGTGGCATTGGCCGGCACGATCGTGCGACGAACACCGGTGGTCGGGTCGAAGAAGAAGGTTTCGGCTGCGTCGTCGAACAGCGTGGTGAACAGGGGCTTGGCGTCACCCAGGTCACTCGGCCGGAAGTTCGGGCTGTTGGGACCGAAGCTTGGGTTGGCGTCGAACTGGGAGATGTAGGCTCGGTCGCCGATGTTCAGGCTGGCGTTGGTGCTGGCAACGGCGATCGACGAGCCAGGGCTGGATTTGATCAGCATGCCCGGCTGGACATAGAGTCGACTGCCGATCCCGCCCTGAATGCCTCCGGTGATTGTGTTCAGCCGCTGGCCGATGATGACCTGAGAGTTCAAGACGTAGGGAATCGGGTCGTCGATGACGAAGTTCCGGACCCCACCTTGCGATGACGGATTGTTCGGGAAGAACTGCGCGTCGGTTTCCTGGGCCTGGAGCGTTCCCACGGCAGGCCGAAGCAGGATACCGTTGATCGAGTTCTCGACGAACTCGACGCGGCGGATCAGAGGGCCGCGAGCGATCGCGTCTTCCCGGAGCGAGTCGAGGTCGGCCGAGATGGCGGCCTGGGAACCACCGGCTCCCTGACTGTCGGAAACGACCGTGTTGGTGATCGTCGGCCGACTGTTGAAGAGGGTGATCGTGTCGTACCGCGTGCCGATCGTCTGCGGGACCGCACCACCACCGAACCGAATGTTCGCGTGGTTGATCAAGGACATGACGTCCGAGGCGCCCGACAGGCCAAGCTTGCCATCGACCGGGAACTGAGCGGGGAGCGCGGCTCGACCGTTGGAAACGTCGTCGTAGTTCCGGAAGACGATGCCGCCCCAGTCGCCACCGCGAGGGGTGGTGTTGGTTCGGTCGCGGTTGGTGTCGCCACCGACCGTGTCGTCGAGGAACGAGGTGATGAGGACGGTTTCGCCCGGATTTGATCCACCTCGGAGCTGGAGCGCCGACCCCTGATTCTGAACGAAGAGGGAGGCGTTGAACATCTTCAGGGCCGAGCCGGGATTGAAGACCAGAGTGGTCATCTCCGGCACTGATCCGCTGGCATTGCCTTCCGGAATGGTCGGGTCGATCCCGGCCGGAGGAGCAATGACGAACGTCTCCTGAGTCGTCTGGAAGTCACCGGTGCCAGGCCGAGGAATGCCGGGCAGGGCCACGATCACGACCGGTCCCTCTGCGCGGTTCTGCTCGGCCTCGAAGAAGGCGGAGCGGTCGAACCGGCGGTTGGCGTTCCGGTCGAGCAACTGGTTGAAGCCGGTGCCGAAGTTGGCGGCCGAGTTCAGATCGCCCCCGTTGAGGCTATTCGCCTCGGCCTCGGGCAGCAGGGTTGCGAAGGGACGCTGCATGCTGCCGTCGGGATCGTCGGTCGAGAGGAACGGATCGTCCTGGTAGTCGGGGCGGGTGTAGATGATGTTCCCGCGGACCCGACCATCGGAGCCGAGACGCTGACCGGGAACCACGGCGAACCCGGTGACGAACGTGCCACCGTCGACACCGTCGCCGGTGAGGCCGTCTCGGTAGGTTCCATCGGGCATGAAGACCTCGAAGTCAGTGCCCGTGGGCTTCTGATTCCCGAGGAATTCGAGGTCGGCATGATTGCCGAAGACGTCCTTGATTTCTTCGCTGCCGGTGTTCGGCAAGACAATGCGGTAGTAATCGGGCTCGAGGGTTTGACCCTGCGGCAGCCGCACGACCAGGCGGTTTTGGAAGCCCGGCTGGCCGGGAGTGGCTCCAGAAATCGAGTTGGTCAGCTCGACCGTGAGGCCGGAAACCGTGGTGAAGCCGGTGGACCCATTCAGCCCGAAGTCGCCGTCGGCGTCGGCCACGGCGGAATCAGCCGAGCGGATCAGTTGGACCGCGTTGGTGTAGTCTCGAACCTCCAGGCTGTTCGAGAAATCGATGTGGAACATCGTCGGCGGCGCTTCGGCTCGAGGCGTGAAGCCGGGGACCGGAACCTCGTAGAAGGCCCTGGGGCCACTCTCGGCCGTCGTGCCGGGGGTGATGGCCGATGGGCTGAACGCCTTGAAGCCGCTGATGAAGGTGGCTTCCGGTTGCAGCTCGAAGTAGGTGAAGAAGCTCTGATTGCCGGCCTGGGCCGTGTTGTTATCGAGCGGGTTGCCCGAGGCGTCTCGAATCCCGGAGAAGCCGAAGCCCTGAGTCCGTGCAACGAGTGCATACCGACCTTCAGGAAGCCCGTCAGAGAAGGTCAGATCCACCTGAGCGGTGTAGGGATCGGTCGAGACGGTTCGATTGGTGGTCGAAGTGAACGTCGCACTCTGGATGAAATCGGACAGGTCGATGTCGTCCGAGGTTCCCCAGCGACGGTCGGGACCGAGGTTGATGAGCGAATAGTTCCCGAGGTTCTCGGCGGTTCGGGGATCGAGTGCCGGGATGTCGAGCTGAACCGGGACCGCGAGCGGATCGCTCGGGTCGGTCGGATTGATCGGATCCGAGAAGTTGAGCGTGATGTTTCGAAGGTTCGAGATCCGGGAGTCCATCGGGATGGAGCTGGCCGTGACCAGCGGCCCGTTGGTATCGACCCGGAAGGACAGCTCGGCGCGGCTGGCCTTCCCTTCGGCCGGTGGCCATTCCACCTCGCCCACGACCACAATTCGGACCTGGTGGAAGCCTTCCCGAAGGTCTTCCGGGGCCTGGAACGAGAAGAAGCCGGCGGAGTCGGTGGTGACGATCAGGTCGGGGGTGCCGACAAAGCCTTCGCCGTTGGGTCCGACATCGAGGTCGAAGCCGCCGGGACGATCCTGGATGAACTGAACGGCGACCTGAAGACCGGCGTTGGTGGCCGGGAACTGAGCCGCGACGAAGCCGGTGAAGGTCGGTCGGATCTGGTTGGTGTTGCGATCACTCGGAAGACCCGTGTCGGACGACGCACTGAGGCCGAACTCCACAATCTGGGGAGCCGTCACCAGCCGACCGCCGAGGTTCTGGACGAAAGAGCCGCCCGCAACCCCATCGCCGGACGGGAACTGTCCGGTGAAGTTGCCATCGAGGCGAAGGCCGGTCGCGTCGCGTGCCTGGTCGCTGACGACCAGGGCATAGATGTCGGAGGGCATCACCGTCTGCGGCAGGGCCCGGAGGTCGTAAATCGCCCGGTTGGACTGAGCGTCGTAGAAGAAGAGCGCCCGGGGATCGTCGGTGACGACGACGTTCGAGGGATTACCGAACTGGCCGCTTCCGCCGGTCCGGATGAGCTGGACGGTGCCCTTGTTGATGGTCGAGGCTCGCATGGCCTCGCTGAACTGAACGACGAGGATTCGACCCTGAAGGATCGTGTTGGTGACGCGAGGGGCGGTCACGTCGTTGATCGAGAAGGCCCGGTCGAGGCCGATCAGCTCGCTGCCGTCCTGCGCGTTGATGGCGTTGTCGGCCAGGCGGAAGACGTAGGTTCCGTTGACCTGGACATCGGGGGACGCGACGTTCAGCGTGATCGGGAACCGAACGGTGATCGGGTTGATCACGACCGGCGTTCCCACGCTGATGGTCACCCCGTTCGGAGCAACGGGGAAAGTCAGGTCGGACGCCTGCAAGCTCGAGGGATCGATCGCTTTCGAGAATTCGAGTTCGACGAACGTGGGAGCCGACGGAAGCACGGCCACGTTGGCCGGGGTCGATGCGACGACTCGGAGCTGGTCGATCGCCGTCATGGCGTCAACGGCATCGACCAGACCAAATCCACCCCGGTTGTCCCAGGCACGGGCTGGAGTGCCGTTGACCGGGGAGGCGGTGTTGACCAGGGCCTGGCGAATATCAGCGGGACGAGACGAAGGGTTGAGCTGCTTCATTAAGGCCGCGACACCGGTCACGTTCGGAGCAGCGGCCGAGGTGCCGAAGAAGTTCGGGTTGGTGTCGGGATCCTGCGGAATGTCGCTGCCGAAGAAGCTGGTATTCGTTCCTTGCGGACCGGCAACGTCCGGCTTCAGGAGCAATTGCGATTGAGGAAGTCGATTGCTCGCTGCATCGAAGAAGTAGAGGACTGGGCCGACTGACGTGAAGTTGGCCGTTGGGGTCGGAGTCTGCGTCGAGAACGGCGGCGCATCAAAGAAGTTGACCGCACCAACCCCGATCGTATCGGTGTGCGCGGGGTGGCCGAAGGTCGTCGGGTAGGTGGTCGCTCCGGCGTTGCCGAATTGCTGGTCGACCGTGAGGCTATCGAAGAAGGTCTGGAAGCGAACCCGAGAGGGGTCGGGGCCGCCGGTGACTCGGATCGCCAGCTGGTACGTACCGGCCGCGGGAATGACCTCAAATTCCTGAGGGGTCGCGCTGCCGATGTTGTTGTTCACACCCGAGGCCACGACCGTGCCGTTGGCATCGAGGAGGAAGAAGTCGAGGTTCGTATCGGCGGCGCCGGTGAACCAGGGGTCATCCCACCACATGACCACTCGAGAATTGGCCTGATTGGTGGTGACCTGCAGGGTCGTGGAGACCCCCGGGCCGGGATCGAAGTCGAGGAAGCGGCCGGCTCCGACACCGTTCACCGTGGCGTTGACGCCCCGGAAATTGGTTTCGATCCCCTGGTCGCCATCGTTTCCGGCGGCGCTGAAGTAGGTGACATTGTCGGCGGTCGTGACATCGGTGATCGCCTGGGCGATCAGGCCAGGCTGGAAGACGGGCTCGCCGGCAAGTCCGACGTCGTCGACGATCAGCTCCGAGCCGGCTTCGCGAGCCAGTCTGCGGACGCCATCGGCAAAGCCGACGGGACCGAGGAATCCGGTATGGAATGCGAAATTACTTCCTGGAGCGATGTCGTAGATCAACTCCATCATCGCCCGGCCTTCGTCGGAGTTGTTGCCTCCGACTTGTTCGTCGAGCAGAACGTTGATGCGATTCAGGGGCGGCAGGTCTCCCGACGCGATGGAGTCGGCCAGACCTCCCTGGAAGCGGCTGACGCTATCCGAGATCACCCCGATGGTCACGCCGCTGCCGTCGACGTTGAACTGCGAGCGGGCGACGTCGGCCCCCATCACCTCGTTGGCCTGGTTCGAGGCGGAGCCTTGCGAACGAACCGCCGGGGTAAAGATCGGGGTCATGGTGCGAACGCCCGCCATCTGGGCGATGGTGCCCAGCTGGTTGAGCGGCACGAAGCCTTCGACGATCTGATTGCGGGAGTCTGTCGCAACGATCTGCATGCCCAGATCGGTGAGCGTCTTCGAGAGTCGATCGAAGCCGACGGTCTTATCGCTGTAGATGTCGACCCCGACCAGGCCATTGCGGAAGGTGATGAACTGCGACTTCGCGGCGATGGTTTGCTGCAGGTCATTGCCGCCAACCCGACTCGCCTCGTACAGCTCGGAGAGGTGTTTTCCCCCGTTCTCGAAGACCGGCCCGTTCAACGCGGCCGCGGTGACTTGCTGAGGAGTGATAAACCCTGATGAGAGAAGCGTCCGCTCTTCCAATCGCTCCGGGCTCATATCGCGTCGAGCGAGCCCACTGAGGGAGCGAGGACGATTCCGGCCTGGCTTTCGCTTGTCACCCTTGAAGCTGCCCATCGAACGACTCCTGGAATTGGTCCCGCCCCCCCACTCGTCCGCCGGACAATCACGTGGCGTGCCGACGATGCCCCGCGACGAACGGGGAGTTTCTCCCGGGGGATGCTCGGAGATAAGGTGCGATCAGATCCCAAAGTGTTCCAACGTCCCGGCCGAACTCGGCCAGGGTCCCGACGCGTTGTGATGCCGCCCCGCGCGCCAATCGCTTTCAGTCATCGACCACCTCATCCCCCCGGCTTGGAGGGGCTTCGGGCAGGTCGGGACAGTTGGTTCGATCGAAACGCTTGGACGAAGATGGCATGAATGCACTCACCCAATCATGGCGCCGTGCCCCGGGGCGAGTCAAGTCCCTGTCCGTGGGATTTTTTCGAAGTGGGATCAAGTGGTGTCGTGGTCGCAACAATCCCGAGCGGCTGGACGTTCCGTTGGGCCGTGGCTTGCTAAGGAGTGTGGGGCCTGGGACGGCCGAGTCAAACCGTCGGTGGGCTGATCGTCGCGGTCGGTTGAGGATCGGACGGGATGATCGGGATGTAGCAGGATTGATCACGATTCCCTCCCTACCGAACGCCGTGACGAGATGGATTACGAGCAACGCCAATCAGGTCGAGGGGGCGGCCGAGTCGACCCCGAGGCGCACGAGGTCCGCTACCAGGGTTGGGGTATCGCGGTAGCAAAGGCCTTGCAGGCCGACCTGTCGGGCTCCCTCGACATTTTCCGGCAGGTCGTCAATGAAGAGACAATCGGCCGGATCGGTCGCGGCCGCTTCGACACAGGCCCGGTAGAACCCGGACGATGGTTTCAGGTGGCCGACCTCGAAGGAGAGGATCAGGTGATCGAACCGGGAGAGCGTTTCGGCGAACTGTCGGCGGAAGCGAGAGGCGTGTAGCTCGTTGGTATTGGAGCCAAGGATTAACCGGTGACCGGCGTTGTGCAGGCGGTGGATCAAGGGGACGAGGGAATCGTTGGGCCAGAAGATGTCGGACCAGGCGGCGATCAATTCCTCGGGGGTGACATCGCTCGGTTCGAGCAAGGCGCAACAGGATTCCGCGAAGGCCTTGGCGCTGAGCTGTCCAATCTCGAACTGGGCCACGAGTTCATTGAGTCCGGCCTCACGAGCGGCCTGAAGGAGGGCCGGTCCATACAGTCCCCGAGGCTGGGCGATTGCCTCGCAGGCTCGGCCGTAATCGAAATATCCAACCACATTGCCGAAGTCAAAGATGATGGCGGGAGCGTTCATCGTGCGGTCTTGGTGCTCAGGGGCGCGGTCTGAAAGGGATTGGGGATTGAGGGTGAGCGATTGTATCAATTCCGGCGGGTGTTCCGCAGATTGTCGAAATTGATGAACGATCGGGGATGGCCCGGCGAGGGATCGGACGGGGGGCTCTGGAATCTCGAACAGCCAGGTGTCGGATTGCTTGCCAGAAAGATCGGCATCTGTCATCGTATGAACGGGGCATCCGTGCGAGGTGATTCGGCAGTTCTCTGCCGATTGACCGCGAAACAGACAAGGGAACGCAGTTGTGAGTATTGCGGAGAAGGCGCTTGAACTGGTCGTCGATGGGACGGTGATTGGCCTTGGCACCGGACAGGCAGCTTCCGAGTTTGTGCGAAGGCTTGGTCAGCAGGTCCGCGAGGGCCTCGACGTGCGAGGGATCGCCACGTCCCGGGCGACCGAAGCCCTTGCCCGAGAGGTAGGCGTCCCGTTGCTCGGGCTGAGTGATGTGGAGGAGATTGACGCGACGTTCGATGGGGCAGACGCGGTCGATCCCCAGCTCGACCTGATCAAGGGACTGGGGGGGGCCTTGCTTCGCGAGAAGATCGTGGCGGCCTCGTCCCGGACCCTGATCATTCTGGTCGGTCAGGAGAAGTTGACCAACCGTCTGGGGCAGGGCTATTGTCGGCAGCTTCCGGTAGAAGTGGTCCCGTTTGGATTGCCGCTCGTTCAGCGAAAGCTGGCCCGGTTGGGATTTCAGGCGGAACTGCGCTCTCAAGAAGGGCAACCGATCCCGACCGACAACGGAAATTACACGCTCGACGTGGATCTCTCCTCGCTCGATGCGGAGCCGAGGGAGTTGAACACCCTCATCCGGGCCATTCCGGGGGTCGTCGAGACGGGCTTCTTCCTGGGAATGACCGGGCGAGTGCTGATCGGGCGGGACGATGGTTCTGTGGAGCTTCGGCAACGCGACGCGTGACGATCGGCGTTCACCGGAGATCGTTGAACGGGCGCTCTCGAAGGTTTGGGAGCCGCTTGGGTAGGTCCTGGCCTCTGGACGAATCGTCGATCGAGGTCGTCGAGCTCTCGCGAGAATCGTCGAGGCCGGATAAGATGTTGGGCCGGGGCCGCACGATCTACTGCAAGACCGTTCGCTCCGCAAGGCCTGCGATCGACCGGAAGGAACTTTGACCAGGATGTGAAACGACGATGGCCGATCGTTCCAATCACTACGAGGCGGCCTTCGAGGCGTACATTCGCGCTCGACGGGTTCCCTGTGTGGCGATTGATGAGGCCAAGCGATCGTTGGCTCCGGAGGGGGGCTTGAAATCTCCGGATTTCTTGCTTTATCCGAGTCTCGGTCCGAACCTTGTGGTGGAAGTCAAAGGCAAACGCGGTAAAAATGCTTCGGGCCGCCGCCGTTGGGAGAACTGGGTCACGACCGATGATCTCGATGGCCTGGTACGCTGGCAGGCGCTGTTCGGCCCGTCGTTTCAGTCGGTGCTGGCGTTCGTGTATGCCGAGCGGCCTCCGGCGTTCGGACTTCCGCCAGGAGAGGGGGGATTCCCCTTTCGGGGACGGATTTATCGGTTCTGGGCGGTGGGGCTGGATGATTACCTGACGCACCTGCGTTCTCGAGGCCCGGCCTGGAAAGCGGTGGCAATGGCTCGTCTGGCCTTCCGAAAACGTGTCCGACCGCTCGATGATTGGTTGCCGATGACGCCCGTGGGTTTACGCTCGGGCTCGGCCTCGACCTCGAAGGAAACGTCTCGATGAGCCTGTTCACCCGAGTTGCCCGAGGACTGATGCTGGCGATGGTCCTCGGCCTGGTTGCTCCTGGCGCTGCGACCGCCCAGGACCCTGGCGTTCCCGTGGCCGGCGAGGAGAGCGAGGGGAAACCGCTCTTTGGGTATCTGGCCGCCGGGGCGGGATGTCTGGCCATCATGTTTGTCGTCAGTCTGTCGGCCCGCCGCTGATCCCCGGTTATTCATTCTGACTCGTGAGTGTTCGAGCCACCTGAGACGCTGAAAAGGTGGCTGACTCGTCCTCCGCCTGACCCGCCGAAGAACTCAATCATGCTGACTGCCTCGACCCCTCGCTACTCGATCGACGAGGTTTCCTCGATCTACCGCGCGCCGTTGCTCGAATTGATCCTTCGCGCTTCGGACGTGCATCGGCGTCACCAAAACGTCGGGGAGGTTCAGGTCTGCCGCTTGCTCTCGATCAAGACGGGCGGCTGCCCGGAGGATTGCGGCTATTGCTCTCAGTCGGCCCACTACGAAGCTCCGGTGAAATCTGAGCCCTTGATGGATGTGGACGCGGTGGTGGCCGCGGCCGAAGCCGCCAAGGCCGACGGATCAACCCGATTCTGCATGGGGGCCGCCTGGCGGGAAGTGAAGGACGGACCTCGGTTCGAGCGCGTTCTGGAGATGATTCGCCGGATCAAGGGGCTTGGTGGCATGGAGGTCTGTGTCACGCTCGGCATGCTCAACGCCGAACAGGCCCAGCGCTTGAAAGAGGCGGGGCTCGACGCTTACAACCATAATCTCGACACCTCCGAGGAGTATTACGACCAGATTGTCACGACCCGGACCTATGCCGATCGACTCCAGACGCTTCAGCACGTCCGAGACGCGGGAGTCTCGGTCTGCTGCGGTGGGATTCTGGGTCTGGGAGAGTCGGAGGAGGATCGGATCAGCCTGTTGCATACGCTGGCAAACCTACCGGAGCCTCCCGAATCGGTTCCCATCAACGCGCTGGTGCCGGTGGAAGGAACGCCACTAGCGGATCAGGCGAAGCTCGATGTCTGGTCGATGGTTCGGGCGATCGCAACGGCTCGCATCCTGATGCCGACGGCCCGGGTCCGACTGTCGGCGGGGCGGTTGTCGATGAGTCCGGCGGAGCAGGCCCTTTGCTTCCTGGCCGGAGCCAACTCCATCTTTGCGGGAGAGAAGTTGCTGACGACGCCGAACCCGGACGTTGACGCCGATCGCGTGTTGTTTGATCAACTCGGCCTCAAGGCGATGGAGGCCGACCCGCGCTGAGCCCCAAAGTACGGGGGCCGGCCGATTCGGTGGCCGATTCATGGCAGAGTCGTCGAGGAGGAGATCGCCCCGCGTGGTGATTTCGGGGATCGGGCTTCGATCGGGGCTCGGTCCCACCACCCAGTCATCGTGGCAAGGACTTCGGTCGGGATTGTCGGCAGCGACGGTGTTGCCCCTGAAGGCGGGACCGGGTCGGATCTGGGCCGGGTATCCAATCCTCGACGCGAGTCCTGATGACGAAGGGCCCGGAGTGCAAGAGGCTCGGGCGGCTCTCGACGACGCCGAGCTGCTTCAGGACGGGACCTTCCAAGGTGATCGGACCCGAGCCGCCACGGTGGTGGGTCTGAGCAAAGGGGATCTCAATCGGCTTGTTCGTTGGCATCGCTCAGGATTGGGAGATCTGGTCGGTTCGATTGGCGACTGGACCGATGCCTGGCCCGACGCGGGGGCACGAGCGATTGGGCGAGCCTTTGAGCTGCAAGGGCCTCGGCTTGCGCCAATCGCGGCGTGCGCGACGGGAGTGGTTGCGGTGCTGCGGGCTGCCGAGTTGATCCGTCAAGGAGCCTGTGATCTCGCCCTCGCCGGCGCGGTCGATCGATCGCTGGAGCCGCTGGTGCTGGGAGCCTTCGATCGGATGGGGGCGATGGCCCGGGTCGAGAACGACCCGGGGCTTGCGGTTCGTCCCTGGGATCGCGCTCGCAGTGGGTTTCTGGTCGGGGAGGGGGGGGCAGTGCTTCTCCTCGAGCGGGAGGATCATGCTCGTGCGCGCGGAGTCTTGCCCTATGCGGAGGTGGCCGGGGGAGCTCTGGGGTCCGACGCCGTTCATCTCACCAACCTCGACCCCGACCCGACGCGGCTTGCGGCCCTGATCGTCGAGGCGCTTCAGCGGTCGGGAGTGGAGCCCGGCGAGGTCGATTGCATCAACGTCCACGGGACAGCAACCCGAGTGAATGATCCGCTCGAATGCCAGGCGATTCGACGCGCGCTGGGGAGTCACGCCGATCATGTTTCCTGCTCCGCCAACAAGGCGCAAATCGGTCATTTGCTGGGAGGGGCAGGGGCCGCCGAGCTGGCGATTACCTGTCTGTCGATCCGCGATCAGTTTGTGCCGCCGACCTTGAATTTGACCGATCCCGACCCGCAATGCGACCTTGACGGTACTCCAACTCGTGGTCGATTCCGGGAGATCCGGACTGCGCTCAAACTCTCGCTCGGGTTCGGCGGGCATTTGGCGGTGGTGGTCTTGAGGCGCCCGGACGGTTCGAGTCGCATGACTCCTGAGCCCGTGTGGAGCCAAAGGACACTTTGATGAGCTTCGACCCGCTGGCCTGGCTTGACGAGGTCGCCGACCATCGCAATCGAATGGGGTTGCATCGGTCGATCGTGCCTTATGGGACGGCCACTCCGGGATGGCTTGAGCGGGACGGCCAGAGGCTGGTCGATCTCAGCTCGAACGATTATCTCGGCCTGGCGAGTGATCCTCGTGTCATCGCCGCGGGAATGGAGTCGGCCCGTCGGTATGGTTGGGGATCGGGGGCCTCTCCGCTGGTGTGCGGCTGGCGAGAACCTCATCAACGACTGGCCGAGGATCTGGCCGCATTTGAACGAACGGAGGCCGTGGCACTGTTCCCAACCGGCTACGCTGCCAACCTGGGAACGATTGCGGCTCTGGTCGGATCGGGGGATGTCGTTTATGGAGATCGGCTCAATCACTCGTGCCTGATCCAGGGGGCTCGTCTCTCGGGCGCGAGTGTGCGGATCTTCCCGCACGGGGATCACGAGCGACTGGCTCATCTGATCGGTCGAGATCAGGGACGATACCGTCGGACGCTGATTGCGACGGACGGGGTGTTCAGCATGGACGGGGATCTGGCCCCGCTCTCGGAACTGGTCGAGATCGCCGAGCGGTCTGGTTCCATGTTGCTGGTCGACGAGGCGCACGGGACCGGCGTCTTCGGCCCGGAGGGTCGAGGGGCAAGTGCGGCCCTCGGCGTGGCTGATCGTGTTGCGATCCGGGTAGGCACCTTATCGAAAGCCTTGGGATCGGTCGGTGGGTTTGTCGCGGGGAGTCGGCGGCTGATCGATCATTTGAACAATCACGCCCCTACGTTGCTGTATTCCACGGCAACGCCCCCCGCCGCGGCGGGGGCTGCTCGGGAGGCGCTCCGGATCATTCGGGAGGAACCCTGGAGACGTGAGCGGGTTCATCAACTGGGCCGGAGATTGAGAGATGGGTTGCGATCGGTCGGCCTGAAGGTGCCAGAGTCGGAGGGGCCGATCGTTCCGGTCATTCTGGGAGACGTGGATCGGACTTTGAACGCGGCGTCCCGGTTGCTGGCCTCGGGCTTTCTCGTGGGAGCGATTCGACCGCCGACCGTCGCCAGAGGAACAGCCCGGTTACGCATCAGCCTGGCCGCGAGTCACGACGAAGAGCAACTGGACAGGCTGATCGAGGAAATGGAATCTGTTTGTCTCCCGGCAGACTGAGTGAAAAAAATTGCCCCCGCGGCCTCGAGCGAATGCGAGGACGCGGGGGCAAGGAACATTCCAGCGATCGTACGCTGAGGTTTGCGTCAGTGGCCAACGCGATTGAGCAGGGTTTCCAGCTCGGAGACATCTTCGCTCGAAAGCTGAGCGCGGGCATCCCAGGCTCGGGTGAGATACTGATTGGCTCGTGCCGAACGTTCGGGGTCGGCCGCGATCAGGCGACCGAGATGGAAGTTCAGGACCGCCAGATCAGGAGACTTCTTCAAGCCCTCGGTGTAAGACTGTTCTGCATCCTTGTTGCGACCGACGGCCTGTTGAATTGAGCCGAGCGTATCGAAGAACTCGCCCGGAAGGGTGCGCTGCTCGACGCGGGTGAGCAACCCTTCGATCAGGTCGAGGGCTTCCTGATCCTTGCCAAGATGGCGGTGCAAGATCCACGCCTTATTGTTCACGGCCTCGATTGACTTCGAATCGTGGGACAGCACCTTGTCGTACATGGCCACGGCGTCTTCGAAGAGGCTTCGGGTCGAGTCGGCATCCTGCTGAGACTCGGCGAACGAGAGGAGGATGTCGCCGTAGGTCAGATGAACCAGCGGTTCGTCAATCAGCGAGACGGCCCGTTCGGCCCAGGGCCTGGCCAGGTCGGATCGCCCGCCACGGTGGAAACCGAGGGCCACCGCGAGCGAGAGAGTGCCAGTTGCCTTCTCCAGGCCGATCTCGTCGGCAATCCGGAGCGCTTCGGCCAGGTTTGCCTCGCCCGACGCGGAGCCGTCGGCAGGAGGTTCGACGAGATATCGAATCAGACCCGAGAGGAGTTGCTCGTCGTTGGGAAGCGTTTCCCGGGCAGCCTTCAAGATCGCGATTGACTCATCGACTCGACCGCGAAGGTAGTTGATGCGGGCGACCTCCAGATAGGCCTTGGTGAAGGTCGGATTCTGCTCGATGGCCTGTTCGAGCAACGCAACGGCCTCGCTTTGCCGCCGCTCGATCTGGTCTGCGGTGCCGGTTTGCGAGGCAAGCGCAGAGGCCTGAAGAAGCACTGCGTCGGCCCTTCCCGGAGAGCGGTCGAGAATGCGAGACGCCTCGGCAAGCGTTTCATCGGTTCGGCCGAGTTCGAGCAAAAGCTGAGCAAGGACCATGCGAATGTCGTCGCGAAGGGGGTTGTTCTCAAGAGCATCGCGATAGGCCTGGATGGCTCGCTCGTCGAGTCCTTGATCGCGATAGACCTGAGCCCGGAGCAGGGGTCCGATGGGTGATTCCGGGTTGAGTTCCTCGATTTCTCGGGCCACCGCCTCGGCCTTGGTGTAGTCGGCCTGACGAATGGCCAGCTCGCACTCAGCCTGAGGGAAGCGGAGGTCATCGGGGAATTGGGTCCGGAAGGTCTCAAGAAGCTTCAAGACACGAGTGTTGAGCTCCTGTTCTTCCGCTGGACGATTCTGCCGAGCGGCCTGACTGGCCTTGGTGCTGACAATGGTCACCAGGCCGGCGGCGAGGCGGGGGTTCTTCGGCTGGCGCTCGATGATCGTTTCGATGAGGGTTTCTGCGTCGTCGAGCCGGCCCTCACGGGTGTAGAGATCGACCAGAAGGCGCTGGATGCGGTCGTCGTCGGTGTCGAGGCTGACACGGTTCTCGACGAACTGCAGGGCGGAATCGATGCCATCGGTGCGGCGGATCACCTCATAGACCGATCGGAGGAGATCGATCGATTGAGGGTGAGCCTCAAGACCCTGTTCCAGCGAGGTACGAATTGTCGCGAAGGCGTTGTCGGAGGTCTGGGTTTCGCCTGCGAAGGCGGCGAGCATGAGGTAGACGGCCGGGGGTTGTTCCTCGTGCTCGATGGCGGCGCGGAGGCGATCGATGGCTTCGGGCGTCTTGCCCTGCTCACTGAGCAGGTAGGACTTGATGATCACGGCTCCGGCATGGCCCGGCTTGCGATCGAGGACCTGGTCGACAAGCTTTTCGGCCACTTCCGATTCGCCGTTGCGGCGGAAGAAGTCGGCAGCCTGGACACGTTCGTCGATGGTCGATTCCGGTTCATTGAGAAGTGCGATCAGCTCCTTCCGGGCATCTTGCCACTGTCCCTTTTCGGATCGGGCGGCGATGATCTGCCAGCGAGCGGCCCGTTCCATCGACCCGGCGTTGTCACCCTGGACGATGGATTCAAGGCGAGCGATGGCCTTGTCGAAATCCTTGTTCTCCATCGCCATCGCGGCCAACGACCATTCGGCGGCGGTGGCCAGTGAGAGTCCGTTGCCGAGCTCCTTCATCGTCCCGTCGCGGACGAGCTTCTCGAAGTCCTCGGCGGCCCGGGAGGGAGCGCCGCCTCGGCTGTCGAGCTGAGCTTTCCAGAAGAGGGCGACCTTGTTGCTCGGGTCTTTCTCGATGGCGGCCTGAAGGTGCTTGGATGCGGCGTTGAAGTCTCGCTCGAAGAGGGCGATCTGAGCATCGAGCAGGTCACCGGCCGAGGCCTCGGGCCAGCGATTGCGGATGATCTCAACGGTCTTCGACGCGGCGGCAAGATCTCCCTGGGCCAGGTCGATCATCGCAAGCTGAACGAAGGGGGCGGTGACTCCTGTTCGTTCTCCGATCTCGGTCAGGACCGTTCGAGCCTCGTCGGCCCGATCGAGGACACCGGAGAGGATCCGAGCACGGGTCTGGGCCACGGTCAGATCGTCAGGATGATCGGCCAGGAAGTCGGCAAGCAGCGCGTCTGCCTCGTTGGGCTGATCTTGCTTCAAGGCGATGGCGGCGTGAAGGACGGCAAGCTGAGCGTCGTCGGGAGCGGCCTCGCGAGCGGCTTTGAGGGTTGTGATGGCGTCATCGATTCGGTCAAGCTCGACCAGAGTGGAGACCGCCAGGGCTTCCAGGGCAGGGGTGCTGCCTCCATGTCGCCGCATGTCGTCGAGTTGGGCGAGGCCGGCTTCGGGACCGTCGAGGGCGATGGTGAGTTCGGCAAGGCGGAGAGAGACGGCAGGGGGAACTTCATCGCCATCAACGATTGACCCCGCGTAGGCGGCTCGGGCGACCTCAAGATCCTTGGGCGACTTCCGGCTCCGGGCGATCTCTCCCTGGAGCAACTGGATCGTTCCGGAGAGCGAGCTGATGCTCGGGTCGCGGTCGGCGAGTTCGACGACCCGATTGACGATCCGTTCGGATTCCTCCGGGTAGCCGGCTTCGAGCAGGCTCCAGGCGGCCCAAATCTGATAGCGTGCTTCGAGAGGTCCCATGCGCTGCGCTTCGAGCAGGTGCTGGCGACCGAGCGCTGTCTCGCCGGACATCAAGAGGGCAATGCCGTAGAGGGCCTTGGCCAGACCGACCTCGGGAAGCTTGAGCGTTGCGTCGCGAAGGTGGTTCCGGGCGTCGGCGAGCGGTCGGGTGGAATCCGTTTCGGCCGAGCCCGATCGAGGGCCGGTCAATCCGGAGCGTTCGAGATCGATGGCCCCCTGGAACAGGTGTCCGAGGCCCTGGTACTCGGGACGGGTTCCGGCGATCAACGCTTCGATGTGCGGTTGTGCCTTGTCGAAGCGATCCGCGTCGCTGGGGTCGGACAGAGCGGCCTTGATCGCGGTTTCACGAAGCCTCATGACTTCGTCTTGCAGGGAAGCGTCTTTGACCACTTCGGGGGTCAGAGCATTTTGAATGACCTCAAGACAGGCAACGCGATGGCCTCGAAGGTTGAGGTGTTCGGCATACGCCTGGTGGATCCAGACGCCCACGAAATCGTCCGATTTCAAGGCCGTCTGGAAGCCGCGATCAATGACCTCGGCCAGAGGTTCCCAACGCTGATCTGCGGAGGTGCTGTCGAGTTCGAGAAGCTGATCGCGGACACGGCGGGCGAGACGCTGAAGCTCAACGATCCGGGTTCCCTGGATTCCGTCCTGGGAAAGAATGCGTTCGTTCTGCGAAAGGATCCGGTCGAGGGCGGTGGCGTGTTGTTCGGGATCGCCCGCGGTTTCGAGGTTCACGACGAGGAGTCGGAGGCGGCTCAGCTGATCGATTTCATCGGCGGACGCATCGGGCTCTCGCTCAAGGGCGGTCTTCAGGATGCGTTTAAGGTCGGTGGTGTTCTTGGAATACTGGGCAATCCGGGCCTCGATCCAGGATGTTCGATCGCGACTGGGGGCGACCTGCTGGAGCACTTTGAGCAGACGATCGGCTTCCTTGATGTTCGCGGGAGCCTCATCAAGCGCTTCGATGGCCAGCACGTACAGGGCATCGGGATCGTTCGGAGCGAGCGGGATGACCTGGCGGGCCCAGTGGATCTGTTCGGGGGTGTTGTCTCCCTTCAGGCTTTCGGTCAGGAGAGCCTGGCGGGGCTCGAGCGCTGCCTTATCGAACTTGGTGGCTTCAAGCAGATGCCGGAGCCGTAACCCCTGGTAATGAAATCGCTTGGAGGCGTCGGCCTGGGCGATCCAGTCGCCGTAGAAATCGGCGATCTCGGCGTGGACCTCGGAATTCCGCGATTCGATCTGATTTGCCTGGAGGTAGTAGATCTCCGCTTCTTCGAACTTGCCGGCCTCACGAGCCGAGCGGGCCTGTGTGAGAACGTCTTCAACGTTCGACTGACCGGAGACGAGAACGAAGGCAACGAGCCCTCCGAGGGCCACGGTCACGAAGAGCCCTGAGAGAACGATCAGGGGTTTCCAGCGGACGGACATCGGTTTCTCCTCCGTGCAAGATGCAGCGTCGCGAGGGATCGCGCGCTCGAATCCGTTCACAACCCTTCCGCTCGGCAGAAGATGGGTTGGCAATGGTGAGATGCGGTCGGGCTCGCAACGCGGCGAGCACGCTGGGTTCCATCCTCAAGGGTGACGCATCAGTCTGTCACAAGGGTGCCGTCCATGGCTCGGTTCGCTCGGAGGTGAGTGCCCTGGTGGGGAGCGGAAATTTGCCTCGTCGTGACGCTCATCCTGAAGGTCCGGCAAAGGCCATGGCACGGCATCTCTATAACAGATCGCCCGCACGTCGTACCAGTGCGATCCCGAAATTTTTCCTGGTGCGATCAAGCCGCGTTGCTCGATCCCCACGAACAATCGTAACGGCCGCCAAGGAGCCGACAGAAAAACGAAAGAATCCCCCGGCGTTGCCGAGGGAACGCCGGGGGCACCTCAGACAAACCGCCCGTCGCGTTCTCAGAGGAGGTGCTTCCCGGGATGAGTCCAGGGCTCGCGATAGGGACGGGCGAGACGGCGATTCGCTTCGTCATCACCGACCACCTGGCCGAGTTCGGCATCCCAGGTCAAGGTTCGGCCGAGGTCCATTGCCAGATTTGCCAGGATGCACGAGGCCGAGGAGATGTGGCCTTGCTCGATGTCGGCCACGGGCTTGCCCCTCGATTCGATGGCGGACAGAAAGTCGAGCATGTGACGACGAACGGCAGGAGCAACGTGCTGCTCGAGATCCTTTTCGGTTCGATCCTCGGGGTACTCGTCCAGCTCGTAGAGGACATCGCCGTGAATCGGCTGCCCGTTCCCGAGGGGAGTGAAGTCGTAGCGATGAACGCTGAGCTTCAGCGTCCCTTTGTCGCCGTAGATGGTGGCTCCCCAGGGGTAATCAGGATCAACCGGGTGGCCCCAGGAGCGGTGCTGCCAGACGACCGGGAACTCGTCGAACTCAAAGGTCGCGGTCTGGGTGTCGGGAATGTTGGCTCGGCTCGCAGGATCGATGAAGATTCCGCCGGTCGAGGCGATGCGCTTCGGCCAGCCCAGGTCGAGCATCCAGCGGACGGCATCGAGCATGTGAATGCACATGTCGCCCATGATGCCGTTGCCGTACTCGGTAAAGGCGCGCCAACCTCGCGGGTGGGCGATCGGGTTGAACGGTCGCATGGGGGCAGGACCGGTCCACATCTCCCAGTCAAGATGCTCGGGAGGCGCGGTGTCGGCCGCCTGGCTTCGATTGCGCATATGGTAATAACAGTAGACCTCGACGTGGCCAATCGTCCCGAGCAGGCCCTCGCGGACGATCCGATCGCGGGCTTCGATCAGGTGGGGGGTACTCCGTCGCTGCGTGCCGACCTGAACGACTCGGCCGTGCTTGCGGGCGGCGTCGAGCATGGCCTTCCCTTCAGCCACGTCAACGCTGATCGGTTTTTGCACGTAGACGTCGGCCCCGCGCTCGACCGCGGCGATCATCGGCAGGGCGTGCCAGTGGTCGGGGGTGGCGATCAGGACAATGTCGAGGTCGTTCTCATCGAGCATCTCGCGATAATCGGCGTAGGTCCGGGGAACCTTGCCAGATGGCTGCCGCTTGGCCGTCATCTCGGCGGCCTCGGCAAGCATCTTTGCATCGACATCACAGAGTGCCGCCACCTCGACCGGAGCCACCTGGAGCAATCGAAAGAGATCGACCTTGCCGTACCAGCCTGTGCCGATCAGACCGACGCGCTTGCCTTGCATGGCGGCGGCGGCTTCCGCGAATCCAGGAGCCGTTGAGAGCGCGAGCCCGGCAGCTGTTGCCTGGAAGAACCGTCGACGTTTCATTGACGTGCCTCGGGCTTGAATTCGGATCGCATCGCAAAGCGCTGCTTGGAAGGCGGACGATCTGACTCTAGCGGCCCAGGTCCCGGATTGCGACAGAGTCCTTCCGATGCACGGGTCGCTCGATGGCCGGTTGAACCTGGCCCTCCTGGACCACGGAAATTCTTGTGCTCCATCCCCACACCGATTCTGGGTTTTTTGGTAGACTGGTCCGTTTTGATCGTCGAACCGCCATCTGACGATTCACTCAGGTTCGACACGCGCAACTTCAAAAGGAAACGTTTGGGATGTCCACTCCGATCTCCAACGACGCGGGCCCTGGATTCGACGCGCTTGGCCTCGACGCCCGCCTCGCGGAGACGCTCGCCGAACTTGGCTACGAGGAACCTACGCCGATCCAGCGGGAAACCATCCCGCCACTGATCGAGGGACGGAATCTGGTCGGCCAGGCCGCAACCGGGACCGGAAAGACGGCAGCATTCGCGCTGCCGTTGCTGCAACGCCTGAGCGTAGCAGAAGCGAATCGTGGGAAGCCATCGGCCCTGATTCTTGTTCCGACCCGAGAACTGGCGATGCAGGTGGCTCAGGCCGTGCATCGTTATGGCAAAAAGCTCGGAATCGAAGTGTTGCCGATTTACGGTGGTCAGGCTTATGGGCCACAGCTTCGAGCGTTGCAACGAGGAGTCGATGTTGTCGTGGCGACTCCAGGACGCGCGCTCGATCACATCAAGCGGGGGACGATGCCACTCCAAGGCGTGGTGACGGTGATCCTCGATGAAGCGGACGAAATGCTCGATATGGGCTTCGCCGATGACATCGAGTCGATTCTGGGAGAGACCCCTGAGGATCGTCAGACCGTCCTCTTTTCGGCGACCATGCCTCCTCGGATTGCCGCGATCGCCCGTCGGCATCTGAAGGATCCGGTTCAGATCACCATTGCCAAGGAGAAGCTTCCTGCGGGAGCGATCCCGAAGGTCAGACAACTGGCGTACCTTGTGCCCAGGGCGTACAAGATCGCTGCGCTGGGACGAGTGCTCGACCTGGAGAATCCGACCTCGGCGATCGTCTTCTGCCGGAGACGCGATGAGGTCGATCAACTGGCGGAAATGCTCAACGCCCGAGGATACCGGGCTGAGCCGCTGCACGGTGGAATGTCGCAAGAGCAGCGTGACCGGGTGATGAAAAAATTCCGGTCTGGAAACGCCGATCTGCTGATTGCCACGGATGTTGCTGCTCGGGGCCTCGATATCGAGCATCTCTCTCATGTGGTGAACTACGATCCCCCGACCGAGGCGGAATCGTACGTTCACCGGATTGGTCGAGTGGGTCGAGCCGGTCGAGAAGGGGTGGCAATCACCCTTGCCGAGCCGAGAGAGCATCGCCTACTCCAGAATTTTGAACGCGCGACCAAGCGGAAGATCGAACTGGCACAGGTCCCAACCGTTGCCGACGTGCGTTCCAAACGACTCGATTTGACCGTAGCTGCCGTTCGGGAAACGCTGATTGAGGGAGAGCTGGACCGATTCCGAGTCGTACTTGAGTCGTTAACCGGAGAGTTCGACATCCTGACCGTGACCCTTGCCGCGCTGAAGTTGGCCCATAACGCGCTGGGGAACGACGAGGAAGATGATCAGGAAATCCCGGTGGTCGCTCCCCGATCCGATCGTCCCTCTCGGGATCGTCGTCCCACCCGGGAACCAAGGCGCAAGACGAAAGAGGGGCCGTCCGGCACTCGAAAGCCGCGTCGATCTGAAGCCACCTCCGCAGGTTTCGGCTCGGGAGTGGCGCGGCTTTATATTGGTGCGGGTCGGGAGTCCGGGGTCCGTCCCGGGGACCTGGTGGGAGCGATTGCCAACGAGGCCGGGATCAGTGGTCGGATGATCGGCGCGATCGAAATTGCCGACCGCTTTTCGTTTGTCGAAGTTCCCGAGGAGGTCGCCGGAGAGGTCGTCGCAGCGCTCCGATCGAGCACCATCAAGGGACGTCGAGTGACGGTTCGACGGGCAGATTGATCGGGAAATCGCTCGCCTTCGCCTTGCCTTTGACCCCAGTCAGGACGCCTTGCAGAACCACGTCATCAGGTTCGAACTGAGTCGTCGTTACAGGCCCGAATGGCGGAACCGCTGGCAGGGTGGAGGAGGAGCCGAGACGAGGTCGCAGTGGTCAGCTTGACGTAAGTGTAATTCTGTTGTTAGAATTAAGAGACTCACGTCGATTGGCCTACCTCTGATTCTCTTCCTGAATTCCGATTCCTTTCCACCCGATCCCTCGATGCGGGAGGTCCCTTCTGTGCGAAGTCACGTTCCCTGGTTATTCGCGTGCGGACTCGCCCTTGGGTTCCCGTTTGGCAGTACTCGGGCAAACGCTCAGGACGATGGGCCACCGACAATTCCTGAATTTTCCCTGTCGCAAACCCTACCAACGGTCGAGGTTCCTCGTGTCGCTCGGGTGAACGAAACGATCATCGACGCCACTCCCTTGCCTCGGGACAAGGCCCCTCAGATCGAGTACCGAGATCAAAACGCCAATTTCTCCATCGGAGAGGAAGTGACGGGGCAGGAGAGTGGGGCGACGGGAACAATCCTCGCTGACGATGATCAGGGATTGCGCGGCACGCTGACCCTGGGACAGGTCAGTGGCGAATTCCAGGCCGGGGAAATGCTCTCGGGATCGAAGACTGGAATGGCCACAGCGGACACAGGACTCCGCGAAGGGATCTGGGTTCTCGACTTCTCGTTCAAGCCGCTGCGAACCCGGACGATCGACGTTCCAGGCATGGGGCGTCGGACGGCGCTTTATCTGTATTACCGAGTGATCAACCGATCCGGCAAGCCTCGGATGTTCGTTCCCCAGTTCTTCCTGGAGACGGATGAGGGAAAACGATATCCCGATGTCGTGCTGCCTCAGGCGGTCGAGGTGGTTCGGGCTCGTGAGCACACTCGCCCGCCGATCGTCGGGGCACCGTTATTGGGGGCGGTTTCGGTCACTGGCATGATTCCTCCGAGTACCAAGGAGGAAGTTGACGACGCCGTGCACGGGGTCGCCTTCTGGATTCTGGATGACGACATCGCTCGATCGGACTCGCTCTCCATCTTCGTTCGGGGGCTTTCTGACGGCCTCCAATACGGGGACGATTCGGATGCGGAAAATTCCGACGTGAAGTACAAAACGCTTCGGATCGACTTTTCGACACCCGGAGATGAGTTTGATGTCCGGGAACGTCAGTTCCGCCTGATCGCTCCAGGATTTACCTGGGTTTACGATTAAGCTCGGATTCGGGGCCAATCGGCCATAACTTTTGAAGGCCCTCACCGCATTAGGCGTGGTGCAGGGCCTTCACGCATTTCTGGGAAAGCTCAAGACTGGTAGGGAGCAGGATCGGTCAGGCCAAGCTGCTCGAAGGCGTCGAGCCGAAGCCGACAGGAGTCGCATCGGCCACAGGCTCGACCGTGCTCGTCGGGATCGTAGCAACTGTGAGTCATGCTGTAGTCGACCCCGAGTTCCAGACCTCGTCGGACAATCTCCGTCTTGGACATGGTGATCAGCGGAGCATGGATCCGAAAGCGCCCTCGATGTTCGACCCCCGCCCTGGTCGCAAGCTGGGCGAGGGATTCAAAGGCGGTTAAGAATTCGGGACGGCAGTCCGGATATCCGGAATAGTCGACGCAGTTGACACCGATGAAGATGTCAAAGGCTTCGATCGTCTCGGCCCAGGCGAGGGCAAGGGACAGGAAAACAGTATTTCTGGCAGGTACGTAGGTGATCGGAATCCCCTCAGCGATCTCGTCATGGGGTCGATCTTTGGGGACCTCAATCTGGTCCGTCAGCGCACTGCCACCGAAGGGACGCAGGTCGAGCGTGACTTCGATGTGGCGGGCGACACCAAAGGCCTGAGCAACACGTCGCGCGGCCTCTTGCTCAATGTGATGACGCTGGCCGTAAAGCACCGTTAACGCGTAGGGAGTAAAGCCCTCGGCGAGACATTCCGCCAGAACGGTGGAGGAATCGAGGCCACCGCTGAGGAGAACAACTGCCCTGGAGCCACCATTTCTCATGAGGGTCTTCCTGCCAGAAGGGCCTGGAGATGAACGAGGGGTGGTCGATTTGTTGCTGGTTTGAGAAGACTTGATGATTCTTAACCTCATCATCCCAAGAGTGCTTGACTCTGCACTCTCGGACTGGTCAGTTTCTCTACCGGAGGGATGAACCTGAGGGCCAGAAGGTTCCATGCTGTGCCTGTGGAATTCATGGAATCGTGCTCGCTTTCAGGTTCAGGGTCGACTAGGATTGTGATTGGAGCCATCAGTCTGTTCTGACCTGATGGCCTTGCCTGTCTCTCAGGGGTTCTCCATTTCTTCGTTCGGTTGTTCGCAAACCGTACTCGATGAGGAGGTCGCGTCCATGCGACGATCTCGCGGCGGCTTTACGCTGATTGAGTTGCTTGTCGTCATTGCCATTATCGGGGTCTTGATCGCCCTGTTGCTGCCGGCGGTGCAGAGTGCTCGGGAAGCGGCGCGACGCGCCCAGTGCACGAACAACCTGAAGCAGCTCGGTCTGGCGCTGCATAATTACCATGATATCCATAACACGCTGGCACCCGGGCGGATCTGGCGAGCCGGTCCTCCGGGACCGTCATTTCCGACCATCTTCTCCGGGACGCCGAACACGACGTGGTTCATCCTGATGCTGCCTCAGTTCGAGCAGCAGGCACTTTATAACGCTTTCAATTTCGAACTCGGTGCGGAAGGCGTGCCGACCGCCTGGGGAGTGGGCGGTCCGCTGGCGCCTGCCCTCGGGTTCTTTGCGAACAGCACCGTGACCGGGACGAAGATTTCAATCTTCCAGTGCCCGAGTGACGAGGAACGTCAATTTCAGATTACACCGCAGTACCAGGGAGGGTTGCTCAGCGGCCCCGTGTTTACGAAAGGGAACTACGCGGTGAGCTGGGGCAATACCAACTGGCGACAAGAGGCCATTGGGGCTCAGCAGTATCTTCAGTCGGCTTTTGGTCATCGGACGACAAAATTGGCCGACGTCCGGGATGGAACCAGTAACACGGTGTTCATCGCGGAAGTCCTCCAGGGTGATCGCTTCGACGTACGAGGGGTGATGTGGTCGAGTGTGCCCGGTGGAGGGTCGTTCATGACCCGCTTTGCCCCGAACCAGTTTCGAGACTACCTCGATCTGGTCCAAGGTGGCGATTTTCTGAACCAGCCCATCTTTTGCGTGCCAGAGGATCGCTTGCCTTGCACCGGGAATGCGGGTGACAGCCAGGCCTTCGCCGCAGCCCGGAGCCGGCATGCCGGTGGAATCAATGTGGTGCTTGGCGACGGTTCGGTTCGGTTCGTCAAGGAGTCGATCAACCACCTTGTCTGGATCGGTTTGAACTCGATTCGAGGGGGAGAGGTGATTAGCGCCGATCAGTTCTGACCCATCGTGTCGTCGCTCATCCCGCTGACGGCCCGTTGACCCCCCTTTGCAGGGGGGGGCGACGGGCCGTCGTCGTTCCGGGAGGAGACCGGCTCGATTCACCATGCGGCCTCGAGAAGGTGGATCAGCGAGGACTCATCGCACGATCGGGGATTGGTTCGGTGGCTCTGATCGAGCAGGGCAAGGTGAGCGTATTCCGCGATCCGCTCTCGATCGAGTCCTTCGACCTGACCGAGCCTTCGAGGCAGCGGAAGTCGAGCCAGCAAGATCTCGGACAGGGTGATCAAGTGGCCGGGGCCGTCTCCACTTCGGCCCAGTCCGAGCTGAGAGGCCAAGTGGGTCAGGCGAGCATGAGCCGTCTCGAAATTGAACCGCAGGGCGTGCGGGAGGAGAATGGCGCTCAGCGTGCCGTGGTGCGCGCAACCTTCCGAGTTCAGGGCGAGGGAGAGAGAGTGAAGCATGCCCAGGCCCTTGCGACTGCTAATTCCTCCGAGTAGTGAGCCCATCATCAGGGCTCGCCGCGCATCGTGACTTGCCCCGTCCTGGACACTCGGCTCCAGTCCTCTGGCCACCTGTCGAAGCCCTTCGAGCGCGATCCCGTCGCAGATCGGATCGTATGTGGTTGAAAGATAGCTCTCAACACAACGAGTCAGGGCGTTCATACCGATCCCCGCGGTGAGGATCGGCGGGAGACTCAGGGGCAGTTCAGGGTCGCAGAGCGCGACGCTTGGTAACAGAGAAGGACTACGGATGGCGGTTTTTCGGCCGGACTGGGTGAGCTGAAGGATCGCTGCACAGCTCGCCTCCGACCCGGTTCCGGACGTCGTGGGAATTGCGATCATGGGCGGCAGATCGCCGGGAATCCGCGCGGAGCTGTCTTCCAGGTCATCGAAGTCGGCCAGTGGGCCCGGATACGCCACCAGCAGTCGAGTTGCCTTGGCGGCATCGATCGGGCTGCCGCCGCCGAGGCCGATCAGTCCATCGCAGTCGTTTTCCCGATACGTTTCCAATGCATTCAGGACATCCGACTCGAGGGGATTGGGCCGAACGTCCGCGAACACGGCGACGCTCGAACGACCGGGAAACGTTCGAGCGAGTCCGTCCAGTACCCGATCGAGAAGGCCGCAGGCAACAATTCCCGGATCCGTCACCACGAGGGGACGACGAACCCGAAGGGTGGAAAGCTCGGCGGGGAGTTCAGCGATCGCACCGTCACCAAAGCGGATGCGAAGGGGAAACGTGAATGTGGACACCATCACGGCACCGCCCGGCACGGTAGGATATGGACGCTCAGCCGAGCAGTTCGAGGAACCCTTGCATTTCCCCCGCGGCTTTCAGGTCGCCGAGCGCCTGAGCCTTCGCGATTCCTGAGACGAAGTACGAGCGGGCCCGTTCTGGATCGCCTTCATCCATGTAGGATTGTCCGAGCTGCTGGTAGGACGCGACCTGGTCATCCGGGTGATCGGCGATGAGGGCCTCCAGCCTGCTTCGGCCCTCGTCAAGGTCTCCCTCTCGGAGACATTGCATGGCAAGGCCATAACGGAGAAAGGTGTCGGTGGGATCGGCGGCGAGACTTTCTTCGAGGGCAAGCCGGCGGGCAGACTTTGGGGAGTCGGACATGAGAGGTTTCCCAGGAAAGGCATCTGACAATTGGTCGCGAGGGTTCTGAGTGGGAAGCCCATTCACGCTAAGGACCGATCAGGTGTCCTGTCAATCAGGAGGAACTTGGAGAGGCGCTTGCAATGGACCGGGTGAAGCGTCATCCTCTGGCTCGCGACCGTTGGGGGAGCGGCGTGCTTGGACTGCCCCGACGTGTCATCCTGATTGATCGTCGGAACGGACTCGGATAACTCGATGAGTGAGCAGGATCGTCGCCGTCGCACCAGGCAGACTTCCTGGCATACCCGGCATCTTCTTTTGGAGTCGGAGATTGCCTGGCTGATCATTCTCAGCGTGCTCGACGTGTTTTTGACGTGGGCGTTACTTGCTCGGGGGCCTCGATTTATCGAGTCGAATCCGCTGGCTGCCTGGGTCTTCCATCGGTTCAACATCAAGGGGTTGGTAGCGTACAAGTTTCTCCTCATCGCGGCGGTGGTTGTGATTGCGGAGGGAGTCGAATACGCCAAGGAGGGCCGGGGGAGGCTCGTGCTCCGTATCGGAATCATCGCGGCGGCGGCCGTGGTGATTTATAGTGTGATCCTCAATCTTCGACATCCCTTCTGAGAACAAGCTCCGGCGTTCGAGGAGGAGATTGATCCGGGAGTGGAGCGGTCCTCACTTCAGAAGGCTTTCGACGCGGATGGATGCGATGGTCGAATTCCCCGCGGCTCACAACGTCAGGTGTGTTCCTCGGGAATCGCCACCCCTTTGTGGCCGGGTTGCCGGTCCAGCGAACCTCTCCAGCGAGCAAAGATGATTCGCTTCATGGATCTTCGATCACGGCTGCCCTTCCTGCTCCTGGGACTCCTCGTCCTTGTCGGGTGTTCCGAAGGGGAACGCTATCCTGACCGGCCGATGATGCTCATCTGTCCCTGGTCGGCGGGGGGAGGCACCGATACCGTTTCGCGGACGGTTGCTGCCTTGCTTGAGCAAGAGCTCGGCGTGCCGGTCAACGTGGTGAACGCGACCGGGGGATCGGGAGTGACGGGCCATACTCGGGGAGCGCTCGCCCCGGCCGATGGTTACACCCTGACAATGGTGACCGTCGAGTTGAACATGCTTCACTGGCGGGGGTTGACGAACATCACTCCTGACGATTTCCGACCGCTCATGCTGCTCAATCGGGACGATGCGGCGCTGTTTGTTCGAGACGATGCCCCGTGGCAGACACTGGCGGAATTGAAGGACGCGGTGGCGGCGGAGCCTCGGGCGTTGCGGGCCTCGGGCACGGCGCAGGGGGGGATCTGGCATGTGAGCCTGGCCGGCTGGCTGAACGATGAAGGGCTCGATGCTGGCGATATTCTCTGGATCCCGATCAATGGCGCAGGACCATCACTTGATGCACTGATGTCGGGCGGGGTCGAGATGGTCTGTTGCAGCCTTCCAGAGGCCTCGGCGTTGCTCGAGTCGGGCCGGATTCGGTGTCTCGGTGTCATGTCGGCCGATCGCGTGCAGGGATTCCTCGACGTGCCAACCTTTCGGGAGGAAGGCTCCGACTGGACCATGGGTGGGTGGCGAGGCCTTGCATTACCGCTGGGAGTGCCAGAGGATCGTGCCGAATTGCTCGAATCGGCTGTGGCAAAGGTGATCCAAAGCGAATCGTATCTCGAGTTCATGGAGAACACCGGATTCAACGTCTCTCCCGCTCCCCCCGAAGCGTTTCGCGCCATCATGGACGAGTTCGACCGTCAGATGGGAGTGATTCTGACGGGAGACGCGTTCCAGTCTGTTCGATCCACGCGGTACGGACCGATGATCTTTCCGGGGATTCTGTTGGGCTTGCTCGCCCTGGTACTGCTGATCCTCGCAGTTCGAGGAGGGCTCAGGCGATCGGTCGAGGCGCCTCGGATCGATCGGGACGGCTTGGTTCGGATGGGAGTCGCATTGGCGTTTGTGCTGGGGTACGTGCTCCTGGCGGATCGGGTCGGTTACGTCCTGACGGCAATGGTCCTGCTCCTGGGGATGTTGTGCTTCCTGCGGGTAAAGTGGCCCGTGGCTTTGGCGGTCGCGTTGGTATGCGCTCCGATGACCTATCAGGTGTTCGCGGTTGTCCTGCGGGTTCCGCTTCCCTGGGGGTGGCTGGGTTGGTGAAGCCGGCGACCGTTGCCGGAGAGGGGACTTCGGATTGATGGATCCCGCGATCGTGGACGCTGCCTCTCAGGTCCTGCTCGACCCCGTGGTCTGGACGGCAATTCTTGCCTCGGCTCTTTACGGCGTGTTCGTCGGAGCGGTGCCGGGGTTGACCGCTACGATGGCCATGGCCTTGCTGGTTCCCTTGACGTACTGGTTGCCTCCGCTTCCTGCGCTGGCGGCGATCGTCACCATGGTCGCCTGTGCGATCTTTGCCGGAGATATTCCGACGATCTTGCTTCGGATTCCGGGGACGCCGGCATCGGCGGCATACGCGGACCTCGGGAGCGGCCTCGCCTCCCGGGGCCGGGCCGATGCGGCATTGGTCACAGCGCTGATCTTCAGTGTGGCGGGAGGTCTCTTCGGTGCGGTCGTGCTGATTTTGCTGGGAAGCCAACTGGCCCAGGTAGGAACCTTGTTCAGCCCGGCCGAGCACTTCTGGCTTTATGTCCTCGGGCTCACCTGTGCCGTGGTGGTGTCCCAAGGTGCACCGATCAAGGGAGCGTCCGCGGTCCTGCTCGGGTTGCTCGTCTCAACCGTGGGACTGAGCGCCGTGCATGCCCAGTCGCGGTTTACGTTCGGGAATCCGGAACTTTATCAAGGGATCGGCTTTATTCCGGCGATGATCGGCCTGTTCGGCGTGTCGGAGGTATTCAAGAATCTGCTGACGATGATCCCGGAATCCGATCGAGCGTCGAATCAGATCCCGGGGGGAGCAACACCTTCACCGGGACACCCGTTGAAGGAAGTGCCGGGAGCGATTCGACGGTTGGTCCGGCGGCCCTTTTCGAGTCTCCGGTCCGGGTCGATTGGCGCGCTGATCGGAATGTTGCCCGGAGCCGGGGCTGACATTGCAAGCTGGGTTTCTCTCGGGATTGGTCGCCAGTCGGATCTTCCGCATGCTGAATCCGATGATGAAGGCGCACTCGATCGGCTCGGAACCGCGACGACGGCCAACTCCTCAGCCCTGGCAGGAGCCTGGATTCCAGCCCTGGTGCTGGGGATTCCCGGAGACTCGGTCACGGCGATTGTCATTGGCGTGCTGATGATGAAGGATCTCACGCCTGGTCCGGAGATCTTCGAGAAACAGGCGACCCTGGTGTATGGACTGTACCTGATCTTCATCCTCGCCAACCTGATTCTGTTGCCGGTGGGACTTGCAGCGATCAAGGCGGGGGGATTGGTGCTTCGGGTGCCGAAACGGATTTTGATGCCAGTTATCCTCTTGTTTTGTGTGCTCGGATCGTTTGCGATCAACGGGAGCACCTTCGACATCGGGGTCATGCTTGTCTTTGGGCTGTTCGGATTCGTTCTGGAACGGAGAGCCATCCCACTCGGTCCGGTGGTCCTCGGCATCATTCTCGGAGGTCCACTGGAGGAGCGGCTCATCCAGGTGTTGACGGCTGCCGATGGGTCGGCGATCGCCTTCGTCGATCGCTGGCCGGCAAGAGTTCTCGTCGGACTTTGGATCCTCCTTCTGATCGTGGCATTGATCCGTCCCGGTCGTTGGCTCGCAGGGGATTCCAGGCAGAACCGCCTCAGATGAAGGAGTGACCCCACGCTGGTCGCATGATTTTCGAGGCGCGAGCCGGCAACTCGTGAACTCCGCAGGTCATTTTGCCGATTTCAGGTCAGTGATTCGCTGTGGAGTTGTCCGAGTGATTGGTCTGCCCCGCATTGTGGAACTGGCCCAACTTCTGGTCGCTCGGACGCTCTCGGAAGGGGACTTCGCCATCGATGCAACGGTCGGGAAGGGGCACGACACCCTCTGGCTCGCGCAGCAGGTCGGCTCGACAGGACGAGTTCTTGGGCTCGATCTCCAGATGGTTGCTCTGACCACAACGAGGCGTCGGCTGATCGAGGCGAATTTGTCGAATCGGGTCATCCTTGCGCAAGCCAGGCACGAAGACCTCAAGACGCTCCTTTCCGCAAGAGATCCCCTGGCTCGACCGAAGGTAATGATGTTCAACCTCGGTTATCTCCCCGGAGGCGATCATTCCATCGCAACGCGACCAGAATCAACCCTTTGCGCACTTGAGGCAGCCGTAACCCAGGTGATACCCGGTGGCCTTGTGAGCGTGGTCGTGTACCCCGGCCATCCCCTCGGGCGAGAAGAATCGAGACAGATTCTTGACTGGGCCAGCAGTTCCAGAACCCCCCCCATGAAACTGCTGCGCTGTGATCTGCCTTGGACTCACCAGCCATCTCCCTGGCTACTCGCACTGTCTCCTGAATAGGAAGCCCAAATGCATTTATGGCCCTCCTCGATTTGAGGAGTTTTGGCCTCAGAATTCTTGTGTTTCTCTTTGATTGCTCCGCCGTCATGGAGAGTCAAACGATGAGCGAGAAATTTCTAAAACCTATTCCCACAATAAGTTGTGGCAATCGGCCCCAATTCTCGTTTCGAATGGAGGACCGGTGTCTTGTCCTGGAACTTCTCCTTGGTTAGTCTATTGGAAACGGTGTTGGTTCAACACAACGGTCATCCTTGAACTGATGCCGAGATTTCAGCCGCCCGCCTTCAGGTTTCTCGCGGGTTGTTTTCGAACCCGGTTCGTCGTGTTGGGTGCCCTTGTGTCGGCGAGCCACATGACGGTTGGTTCGGACGCAATCCTTGTTTTTTCGGAAACTTCGTGAAATAAATCACGAGCGGTGGTTTGACTTTCAGGTGTGCCCCCCCGGACACCTTGAGGTCACGATTGACGGACGTCCTGGCTGGCGGGACTCCGGCGGACGGTCGCCCGAGTGGTCTTGCCCTGGTCGGCGAGTCGAGGAGAGCAATGCCTCAGATTTTTCACCCGAGCGCCAATACGCTCGCCCGAGCGAGCATCTTCGGCGGGGCGTTTGTTGCCTTGGGGGTGCTTCTTGTTACCCACATGGTGATCCGGTCGCCGTATCAGACCGATGTCCACGTGGTCAAATCGCAGCCGGTTCCCTTCTCTCACGAACATCACGTGCGAGGTTTGGGGATTGATTGCCGTTACTGCCATACTTCGGTGGAAGAATCCTCATTCGCCGGGTTGCCCCCGACGTACACGTGCATGAGTTGCCATTCCCAGATCTGGACTGACAGTCCGATGCTGGCCCCGGTTCGGGAAAGCCTGGCGTTGGATCGACCTCTGGAGTGGAACCGAATCCACGATGTTCCCGACTACACCTACTTCAATCACGCGATTCACGTGAACAAGGGAGTCGGTTGCTATTCTTGCCACGGCCGTGTCGACCAAATGCCACTGGCCTGGAAGGAAGAGTCAATGAGCATGGGTTGGTGCCTTGAGTGCCACCGAAACCCTGAGAAGCACCTGCGTCCGCGAGAAGAAATCTATAACCTTGAATGGTCGGTCGATCAAGACCAAGAGGCTGTCAAGGCGTTCGTTCAGCGTGAGGCCGATTCGGAAACCTTCGAGCTTCTGGCGTCAGACGACTACGTCTCTCAGGAGGAACTCGGGCAGCTTCTCGCTGCGATGTACGAGGTTCCCACTCTCGGCCATAACACTCCCTTGACCAATTGCGCGGTTTGCCACCGATGAGAGAGTCCCATCACGCTCCGAAGCGGACGCCCTTGAATCTGGCTCGTCTTCGCTCCCGGCTCGATGGCGCGACCGGGCCGCGGTACTGGCGTGGCCTGGAGGAGCTGACCGAGACGGATGAGTTCCTCAGCTACATGCAGCGGGAGTTTCCCGAGCAGGCTGATTCCTGGGATGATCCCGAGAGCCGTCGTCAATTTCTCAAGCTGATGGCTGCCTCGCTTGCCCTTGCGGGGGTGAGCGGGTGCGCGTTTCAGCCGCAGGAAAAGATTGTCCCTTACGTGAAGGCTCCCGAGGAGTTGGTTCCGGGCAAGCCGCTCTACTTCGCCACCTCGATGAGCCTTGCCGGAGATTGCATCGGCTTGCTGGTTGAGAGCCAGGAAGGTCGCCCGATCAAGATCGAGGGCAACGGGCTTCACCCGGCGTCGCCTTCGTCCCTCACGAAAGAGGTTGTGGATCAGGTTCTTAAGACGGCCGATCCCGACGCCCAGCCGATCAATGCTACGGTGGGATCGACGGACCTCTTCTGTCAGGCGGAATTGCTGTCGCTCTACGATCCGGATCGCTCTCAGGAAGTGCTTCGCAATGGCAGACCGAAAACCTGGGAAGACTTCCAGGTTGGGATGTTGGAGCAGTACGAGCAACTCAAGGTAAAGGGGGCAGGAGAAGGGCTGAGGATTCTGACCCGAACGGTGACCTCTCCCACCCTTCGAGCCCAGATTCAAGGACTGCTCGAAGAGTTCCCGAACGCTCAGTGGATTCAGTACGAGCCGGTGAATCGCGATCACGCTCGAGACGGGGCGATTCGGGCGTTCGGGGCAGACCGACATGCGATTTTTCATGTCGATCGTGCCGACCGACTCGTGACCCTCGACGCGGATTTCCTGGCGTATGGTCCCGGGCACCTCGTGAATGCTCGCGGTTACGCCGATCGTCGGAATCCGGATCATCCCGATGGGATGAGCCGTCATTATGCCGTTGAATGCAACCTGACTCTGACGGGGTCGAATGCCGATCATCGCCTGCCGCTGGCCGCGAGTCGGATCAAGGACTTTGCCTTGATGCTGGCCAGGGAACTGGGGATTCCAGGACTTCCTGAGCCTTCGGGGTCGCTTCCGGAAGAAGCCACTCGATGGATTGGCCCGCTGGCTCGCGATCTTGGTGAGCATCCTGGGGCATCGTTGGTGCTGGTGGGAGACGCTCAACCGCCCGTCGTTCATGCCTTGGCGCACGCCATCAACGAAACGCTCGGGAACTTCGGCAAGACGATCGAGTGGATCGAACCCGTCAGTGAATCGATCAATCAGGGGGAAGCCCTCCGGGAACTGGTGGACGACCTCAATGCCGGCAAGGTTGATCTGCTGGTCATGCTCGAGGTCAACCCGGTATATGATGCTCCCTCGGATCTGAATTTCCGAGATGCCCTGATTGACGCAGAAAACACGCTTCGAGTGCATCTCGGGCTCGCGCTTGATGAGACCGGCGAGTTGTGTCAGTGGCATGTGCCGCAGGCCCATTTCCTGGAAGCCTGGGGAGACGGGCGTGCCTTCGATGGAACGGCGACCCTGGTTCAACCGTTGATCGCCCCACTTTTCGGAGGACGATCGAGTCTGGAGGTCGTCGCGGCACTCCGAGGGGATCGGAATCCCGATGGGCGTGCCTTGCTCGAAGCGTACTGGCGGAACGAGCTTGCGGGAGACTCGGAGACCGAGGGTTCCGAGTCGAACGGTTTCTCCCAACGCTGGAGGCAATGCCTTCACGACGGCTTCATCGCAGGCACGGACTTCAAGCCCGTCGAGGTGTCAATCGCGGAGGGTGCTTCACTGGCCACCGTCGAGGACTTCGAACCGACGGAAGGTTCGCTCGAACTGGTCCTGGCGCCCGATCCGACGATCTTTGACGGACGATACGCCAACAACGCCTGGCTTCAAGAATGTCCCAAACCCATCACCAAGTTGACCTGGGACAACGCCTTGATGGTTCCAGCGTCGATGGTGGATGAGGCGTCAACGAGTCCGCTTGCGGGGTTGCAGTCGGGGGATGTGGTTGGCCTGACCGTCGGAACATTGACGCTCGACGTACCGATCTTTGTGATGCCTGGCCATGCCGAAGGGGCGGTGACCCTGCACCTCGGATACGGACGAACGCGTGCCGGTCGGGTCGGCAACGGGACCGGGTTCAACGCTTACGCAATCCGTTCCACTGCATCGTCCTGGATCATCCCTGGGGTTTCGATCAACCGGTCGGAGCAGACGTACGAACTGGCCTCGACTCAATTGCAAGGCTCAATTGACGGTCGAGACCTCTACCGTGAAGCCACTCTGGATCAGTATCAGTCTCAACCCGATTTCGCTCACCTAAATCAGCACTTCTCTGCTCGGTTTGGTGAGACGACGGAATCGCTTTATCCTGAGTACGATTACTCTGCAGATCGGGGAGAGGGCTGGAATGGTCATCCAGGGTACGCCTGGGGAATGACCGTCGACCTGAACCGTTGCGTTGGCTGTGCTGCCTGCGTGGTCGCCTGCCAGTCAGAGAACAACATTCCCGTTGTGGGCAAGCGAGAGGTGATTCGCGGTCGGGTCATGCACTGGATGGAGGTGGATCGCTACTTCGCGGTCGAAACCCCCGCCGGTCAGGAGCCAGCCCTCGAGAATCCGAAGATTGCGTTCCAGCCACGATTCTGCATGCACTGTGAAAAGGCCCCGTGCGAGCCGGTTTGTCCTGTGGGGGCAACCGTCCATGACCACGAAGGTCTGAACAACATGGTCTACAACCGCTGCGTCGGCACGCGGTATTGCAGTAACAACTGCCCGTACAAGGTTCGAAAGTTTAACTTCTTGAACTATCCCGAAATCCAACTCAAGGAGTCGGAACTCGGCTCGGGCTTTTCTCCCCTGGTCCTCCTGCACAACACCGACGTCTCGGTGCGTTCTCGGGGCATCATGGAGAAGTGCACTTACTGTGTCCAGCGGATCTACGAAGGCAAGATACAGTCGGAAATCGAAGGGCGACGCGTGCGGGATGGTGAGATTGTCACCGCCTGTCAGGCTGCCTGTCCGACTCAGGCTCTGGTCTTCGGTGACCTGAATGATGAATCAGCGCAGGTGACCCGGCTCAAGAAGTCGCCGCGCAACTACGGAATGCTGGCCGAGGATCTCAATACCCGGCCTCGCACGACGTACCTGGCTCGCGTGACCAACCCGAATCCCGAGATCGCGACGGCGTGAGGCGGAGTCGATGGCAAGTGAGAACGATCTGACGGGGCGGTCCGGCGTGGAAGAACTGCCGATCATTGGCCCCGGGCACACGTACGCGACGGTCTCGGACAAACTCACCGCAGTTGTCCTTCTCGACCGGATTCGCAAGAGCTGGGTACTCGGCCTTGCGATCTCCTTCGCGTTCGTGATGCTGTTTTTGATGTCCGTAACCGTACTCTTTTTGAAGGGCACGGGCATCTGGGGCCTCAATGTCCCGGTGATGTGGGGCTTCGCAATTGTCAACTTCGTCTGGTGGATCGGTATCGGTCACGCCGGCACATTGATCTCGGCGATCTTGCTTCTGCTGCGGCAAGAGTGGAGAACATCGATCAATCGCTTCGCGGAAGCCATGACGCTTTTCGCGGTGGCCTGCGCCGGCATGTTCCCGATCCTCCACCTTGGCCGGCCGTGGGTGTTCTACTGGCTGATGCCTTATCCGAACACCATGGCCCTTTGGCCGCAGTTTCGAAGTCCTCTGGTCTTCGACGTCTTTGCGGTGTCGACCTACGCCACGGTTTCGCTGCTGTTCTGGTATGTCGGCTTACTTCCCGACCTGGCGAACCTTCGAGATCGTGCGAAGAACAAGTTTGCCCAGGTGATTTATGGGGCGATGTCGATGGGCTGGCGAGGCTCTGCCCGCCACTGGGCACGGTATCAAACGTCGTATTTGCTCCTCGCAGGTCTGGCCACTCCCCTGGTCGTCTCGGTGCATACGATCGTGTCCTACGACTTCGCCGTGAGCGTGGTCCCTGGCTGGCACACAACGGTCTTCCCGCCTTATTTCGTTGCGGGTGCGATCTTTTCGGGTTTCGCCATGGTGCTGACGTTGGCGATTCCCCTTCGAGCCGTTTACGACCTGAAGGACTTCATCACCGATCGTCACCTTGAGAACATGGCCAAGGTCATGTTGGCGACAGGCTTGATCGTTGCCTACGGCTATTTGATGGAGGACTTCATTGCCTGGTACGGCGAGAACGAATACGAGTTCTTCATGATGCTCGGGCCAGGTCGGCCCTTTGGGCCTTACTGGCTGTTTTACTGGGGCCTGATCGCCTGCAACATCGTGATTCCGCAACTGCTCTGGTTTCGCTTCGCCCGACGCAACGTGATCGTACTCTGGCTGATCTCGATTGTCGTGAACGTCGGCATGTGGCTCGAGCGTTTCATCATCGTCGTGACGAGCCTGAGCCAGGATTTCGTTCCCGCAAACTGGCAGCAGTACACCCCAACGTTCTGGGATTGGTCGCTCTACCTCGGAACGATCGGCGTTTTCTTCTGCCTCCTGTTCCTCTTCATCCGGGTCCTGCCTGCGATTGCGATCAGCGAGATGCAGGAACTGGCATACGAGGTGGATCATCGCAAGAGTCTTGGCAACGACGGACACGGCAAGGGCGACTCGTCGCACGCCTGATCGGGAGTGGAACTGAACGATGGACGTGACGCACCCAGATCTCTACGGGTACATCGCTGAGTTCAAATCACCGACCGAACTGGTCAGTGCTGCGACCAAGGCGCGCGAAGCAGGGTATCGGCGGATGGAGGCCCATTCGCCGTTCCCGGTCGAAGGTCTTGCCGAGGCGATCGGATTCCGAAAAAACCGAATCCCTGCCATCGTCTTCACGGCAGGCCTGCTTGGTGGTCTCGGCGGATTTACCATGCAGTATTTCGCCTCTGTAATCGATTACCCCCTGAATATCGGGGGCAAACCGCTCAATAGCTGGCCGGCGTTCATCCCGGTGACCTTCGAATGCACGATTCTGGCCGCTGCCTTCGCGGCAGTTTTTGGCATGCTGTTCCTGAACGGTCTTCCGATGCCTTACCACCCGGTCTTCAGCGTGGAAAAATTCGTCCGTGCCTCGCACGATCGATTCTTCCTGTTCATTCGGTGGGACGACGACCAGTTCCATGAGCAGGAGACGCGGTCGTTCCTCGAGGGGTTCAGTCCCGAATCGCTCTCGGAGGTGCGACCATGAACACAACTTCTCGATCGTCGAATCGCTTCTCGTGTCACCGTAAAGGCGCAGTCCTGAGGGTTCTGGTACTCGGAACACTCGGTTTCATCGGCTGCCGTTCCGAGATGTACGATCAGCCTCGGTATGATACCTACGAGCCCAGCGCCTTTTTCCCAGACGGTTTCTCAGCCCGTCCCCTTGTCGCAGGCACTGTTGCTCGTGGTTGGGCTCGATCGGATGAACATCTCTATTACGGTCAGGAAGATGGTCAACTCGCCACGACCTTTCCGTTCCCGGTTGACGAAGGCGTTCTCGAACGAGGTCGTGACCAGTTCACTGTCTTCTGTTCACCCTGTCATGGCGGCGTGGGTGACGGACAGGGAATGATCGTTCAACGAGGAATGCCAAAGCCCCCGAGCCTGCACGAACAACGCCTGCGAGAGATCCCGGTTGGTCATCTGTTCGACGTGATCAGCCGAGGTTACGGGGCGATGTATTCCTACGCACACCGCATCAAGCCTCAAGACCGCTGGGCAGTGGTTGCGTATATTAAGGCCCTTCAACTCAGTCAGAATGCTCCGATTGACAGCCTTGACGAGGCCGACCGGCAGCGGGTTGAGCAGTCCCAGGAGGCGGCCCAGTGACGAGTTTCTTCGGGAAGAGTGGCGATGGCAGTGGGAACGGCGATCCCCTGGCCAGTCGCTTGGAACAGATCTTTCGTATCGCCGGAATCGTAGGAATTGTTGGGCTCTTACTCTGCATTGTGGGCGCTTTCTTCGACGTCCAACAGGTCCTTCGATCATATCTGATCGCATACATTTTTTGGTTCGGGTTGCCCTTTGCCTGTCTTAGTCTTCTCCTTCTCAATCACCTTGCGGGGGGAACCTGGGGCCTCATCCTTCGGCGTCCTCTAGAAGCTGGAGCGTCGACCTTCCTATTGATGACTCCCTTGTTCTTGCCCCTCGCGTTCGGAATCAACCAGATCTATCCCTGGGCGGGAGCAGAGCACGGGACGAGTCATTCTTCTGCGGATGATCATGCTGCTGAGGGTGAGCACCCAGATGCTCACTCTGATTCTCAGCATGCGGCAGTCTCGGAGGAGCACGGAGAGTACGAAGAGCACGGGCATACTTCGCACTTCAATCATAAAGAGATCTGGTTTCAGCGCCCCTTTTACTTCGCAAGGTCGGCTGGATACTTTGCGATCTGGGGGGGGCTTGCGTTCTTGTTGGTTCGTTGGTCAAACGAACAGGATCGAGTCTCGAATCCCTCCATCCCGACCCGAAGAATGGCGCTTCTTGGGGCCCCAGGACTGATCCTAGCCTTCTTGACGGGCACCTTTGCCATGTTTGACTGGGGGATGTCGCTCGATCCCGATTGGTACTCGACCATTTACGGAGCGATGTTGATCGTCGGGATGGGACTTCAAACATTCGCCTTGCTTAACATCGTCACGACATTGCTGGCGGATCGAGGAGCTCTCGGTGACATTGTCCAGCCGAAACGACTCAGGGATCTTGGAAACCTGATGCTCGCCTTCGTGATGCTTTGGGCATACACTTCATACAGCCAGTTTCTGATTGTCTGGAGTGGCGATCTCAGCGAGGAAATCCCGTGGTACCTCCAACGTTCACAGCACGGCTGGCAGTACGTTGTTGGCTTCCTGGCGATCTTTCACTTCTTCCTTCCGTTTTTCGTGCTGCTCTTCCGCTCAAACAAAGAGAAGGCGACGCGTTTGCGAGCCATCGCGTCCTTCATCTTTGTGATTCATCTTGTGGATCTGTACTGGCTTCTTGGGCCATCGCTCGGATACCAGAGCCCGGTGCCGCATCTCCTTGACCTCGCGGCAATTCTTGGGCTCGGTGGTCTCTGGCTGGCTTCGTTCGTGTACTTCTTGAACTCGCGGCCCTTGCTTGCCAACCATGATCCAGGTTTGGTCGAGCTTCGACATCACGATGCCGCACATGCTTCGCATTCGGAGGGGGCCTGACCAATGGCTGACCAGATTCATCATGATGAGTCACTCAACCCTCACGCTCGAGGATATCAGGAAGACCGAATCCATGTTGGCCCGATCGCCATGTTCACGGTGGGGTTGACCGTGGTGGTTGTGATTGTGTTTATCGCAATCGCGTTTCTGACGGAGCGTTTCAATCAGGCCCAAGAACGTCTTGATCAGAAGCGGTCCGCCCTCTTCGCCCTGGAAGATGACGACCTCTACCCAGGACCTCGGCTTCAGGAGAAACCGAGCCGAGACATGGAGATTATGCGTCGAGAGGTCAACGAGCGACTGGACTCTTATGGATGGGTTGATCGCGATTCAGGGGTCGCTCATATACCGATTGATCGCGCCCTCTCCATAATTGCAGAGCAGGGTCTGCCCACGCGGTCATCGGATCCAGGAGGAACGTCGGAATGAATTTCTTCCTCCGTTCGTTACGATCGTGCTTCTCGGTGTTGATCATGGTGATGGGGTTGCTCACGACTTCATCATCGCTGGCTCAACCCTCGCCGACGCGAACGGAACAACCTGAACTGACACCTCAGCCAGGGATTCTTTCCAGAGTCAAATTCGAGCAGAAACCGGGTTCTCAGGTTCCCCTCGACCTCGTCTTTCAGAATGAGCTGGGCGAAACCGTTCGGCTCGGAGATCTGATGGGTGACCGGCCTGTGATTCTGAACCTTGTTTATTTCGATTGTCCCTTGCTGTGCAATCAGGTCCTCGACGGTCTGGTTCGCAGTCTCAATGTTCTGAACGATTACACCGTCGGTCAGGCCTTCGACGTGATCAGCGTGAGCATTAATCCCGCAGATTCTTCCGAGTCAGCGCTCGCAAAGGAATCGGCGGTGATGAGGGCGTATCATTTTTCTGGGGATGAGGCGAGAAGTGGTTGGCATTTTCTGACGACCCAGGATCAGGAGACGATCGATTCCCTCGCGGACTCTGCTGGTTTCTCGTACACCTACAATCCTCAGTCCAAGCTTTACGCTCATGCTGCCGGGCTGGTGTTTCTGACCCCGGAGGGTCGGATCTCTCGTTACGTCTACGGGATCAGCTATCCTGCTCGAGATCTCAGACTGGCTTTGACCGATGCTTCGGAGGGGACGATTGGCGGTGTCGTTGAGCAAGCATTACTGCTTTGCTATGTTTACGACCCGGAGAGCGGGTCGTACAGTTTTGCGATCATGAACGTTGTCCGACTTCTGGGCATGGTGACTGTGCTCAGCCTTGGTTCGTTCATGATTGCCATGTTTGTCAGGGACCGGCGGAGGACATCGGTTTCCTCCGCATCGACGATCCAAACATCGAACGCCCACTCGGACCGTTAAGCGAGAACATGGAACTATGTGGGAATTCCCACTCTTCCCCGACTCAGCCTCAACGTTCGCGCCGAAGGTCGATGCCCTTTACATTGGGCTCATGATCGTTAGCGCGGCGTTTACCTTCGCGTTTTGCTTTTTCGTCCTTTTCTTCGCCGTCAAATATCGGCGTGGTTCGAAAGCAGACCGATCCAACATTCGCGATTCGAGCCCACTGGCCGAAGCGATTTACATTACGGTCCCGACATTGATCGGAATCGGCCTCTTCATTTGGGGGGCCGTCATTTACTTCGAGCTGGTCAGTCCTCCTGGTGACTCGATCGAAATCTACGTCACTGGCAAGCAGTGGATGTGGAAGGCTCAGCACCCTGAAGGAAGCAGCGAGATCAATGCGTTGCACGTGCCGGCTGGAAAGCCGGTTCGGCTGATCATGACCTCTGAGGATGTGATTCACAGCTATTACATCCCGGATTTCCGAGCTAAGCAGGACGTGCTCCCCGGTCGTTACACGTCGATGTGGTTTCATCCCACGAAAGTCGGACGTTTTCGGTTGTTTTGCACGGAATATTGCGGAACTGAGCATTCTCGCATGGGTGGCTGGGTCACGGTGATGGAGCCCGCCGATTACGAGGCCTGGCTTGAAGGGAGTAGTGAGACAAACGGATTGGCCGCGGAAGGTGAGGCGTTGTTCCGCCAGTACCACTGCAGTGGTTGCCACGGGGCCAATTCGACCGTGAAAGCTCCTCCTCTGGAGGGAGTTTTTGGAGGGCCTGTTCCTCTGCTAAACGACCCGAAAGATCCACAGAGTGGCTCGAGGATTATCGTCGCGGATGAGCGATACGTTCGCGACTCGATCCTGCGCCCCATGGAGGAGGTAGTCTCCGGGTATGAACCCCTGATGCCCTCGTTTGCAGGCCAGATTCCAGAGGAAGACCTTTTGAAACTGGTTTCCTACATTAAATCGATTGGTCGAGGTCGTCCGAACCGGACTCTCACGGATCGTGGGATGTCTGAAGGTGAAGGAGCCTCGTCCAACATTACCGACTTCATGGGTGGGGCTGCGGCGAACGGAGGTACGGACTGATGAGCACGGCACCGCGTTCCGATGATCCCAGAGTGATCGAAGAGTCGGACTCGAACATGGGCTATCTGGGAGCTGACTATACTGTCAAAAGTTGGCTCCTGACGACCGATCATAAGCGGATCGGTTTGCTCTACATGATTTCGATCACGGTTTTCTTCTTACTCGGTGGAGCGGCCGCTACGCTCCTGCGACTTGAATTGATGACGCCGCGCGGCGACGTCTTCGGTTCGCCGGACGACTACAACCGGTCGTTCACGATCCATGGCGTGTTCATGGTGTTTTTCTTCTTGATCCCTGGTGTTCCGGCGGTCCTTGGAAATTTTCTGCTTCCCTTGATGATTGGTGCCCGAGACCTGGCGTTCCCCCGGCTCAACCTCATGAGCTGGTATATTTACATGATCGGCGGGCTCTTCACCCTCTATGCTCTTGTTGCAGGTGGGGTGGATACCGGTTGGACGTTCTACACGCCCTACTCGACCATGTTTTCGAACACTCAAGTCATTGCCGCTGCGCTCGGGATCTTCATCGTTGGGTTCTCTTCCATCCTGACAGCCCTCAACTTTATCGTGACAGTCCACACGATGAGGGCTCCCGGGATGACTTGGTTGCGTTTGCCGTTATTTATCTGGGCGCATTACGCAACCAGCCTGATCATTGTCCTTGGAACACCGGTTCTCGCGATCACGATTATCCTGGTCGCCGTTGAGCGACTGTTCAAGGTTGGAATCTTTGATCCGGCCTACGGTGGTGATCCGCTTCTGTTCCAGCACCTCTTCTGGTTTTACAGCCATCCTGCGGTTTACATTATGATCTTGCCGAGCTTCGGCGTGATCAGTGAGATTGTTACCGCATTCGCTCGCAAGAAGATTTTCGGCTATTCCTTCATGGCGGGTGCCTTACTTGCGATCGCGGTTCTCGGCTTTCTGGTCTGGGGACATCATATGTTTGTCTCCAGTCAGTCGATGTACGCAGGCATGATCTTCTCGGTTTTGAGCTTCCTCGTGGCCGTGCCTTCGGGCATCAAGGTCTTCAACTGGACAGCGACCTTGTATAAAGGGTCGGTTTCGTTCAAGACCCCGATGCTCTACGCTCTTGGGTTCATCGGTTTGTTCACGATCGGAGGGCTGACCGGTTTGGTCCTTTCGACGATGGCGACCGATGTTCATGTCCACGACACGTATTTCGTCGTCGCTCACTTCCATTACATCATGGTCGGTGGGATGGTGATGGCCTACCTCGGGGGCCTTCACTTCTGGTGGCCCAAGATCACTGGCCGGATGTACTCGGAATTCTGGGGCGCACTTTCAGCCTTGACCGTTTTTATTGGCTTCAACCTAACATTTTTCCCGCAGTTCCTCCTGGGATATATCGGGATGCCTCGTCGATATTACGAGTACCCGGAGGAATATCAGGTCTTGAATGTTATGTCGACGGCTGGTGCCTCCGTTCTCGCCGTTGGATACATGATGCCTCTGATCTATTTGCTGATCTCCCTGAAGGTCGGTAAGATCGCAGGCCCTAATCCCTGGGCGGCATCCGGACTTGAATGGGAGACCTCGAGTCCTCCCCCTACCCACAATTTCCTTGATACCAAGATCGTGACCAGCGGTCCCTACGACTACGAGTTGCAGGAATTCGCTGACCAGCAACGCGAAGTGCAGGAGCAAGGCATTGTCTAGCCCATCGGCGACCGCCCACGACAATACCTACGGTCAGGACGATACGTACCTGTACCACCACTTCGAGGATCTGCAACAGCAGCACGAGAGTTCCAGCCTCGGTATGTGGGCGTTTCTCTCGACTGAGGTTCTGTTTTTCGGGGGGGTCCTGGGCGCCTTTGCGGTGGTCCAGACCCTCTACGGACCTGCGATGAAGGCCGCGAGTGAGCATCTCGACCCCATCCTTGGGGCGTACAATACTGCGGTATTGCTCGTTTCCAGCTTGGCCATGGCATTGGCTGTTCGAGCATCTCAGCTCCGGCAACATCGGAACACAGTGCTGTTTCTGGTTGCCACAATCGTTCTTGGCTCGGTCTTTCTCGGAGTCAAGGCGTATGAGTGGATCCATGATTACCACCTCGAACTGGTTCCGGGTATCAATTTCAATCAGGACCGCTATCCAGGACGACAGATTCTCTTCTGGTCGTTCTACTTCACGCTCACGGGTATCCATGCGTTACACATGGTTATTGGGATCGTGATCATCGCCATCATGGCGGTCCTTGTGCAACGACGATGGTTTACTGGCGGCGGTGCTACCCAGATCGAGATGCTCGGCCTTTACTGGCACTTCGTTGACATCGTCTGGGTTTTCCTTTATCCAATCCTCTACTTGATTAACCGATGAGCCAGCACGTTATCTCACTCCGAACCAATTTTGTCATCTTCGCGATCCTGATGGCCTTGATGGTTCTGACGGTCGTGGTTGCCCTGGTCTTTGAGCTCGGAGTTTTCGAAATTCCGATCGCCTTAACCATCGCGACGATCAAAGCTGTCCTGATCATGCTCTATTTCATGCATCTCAGGTTCAGCAGTCGTTTGACCTGGCTGTTTGCCGGTTCGGGAACGTTCTGGCTGTTGATTCTCATCGCTTTCTCTCTCTCGGATTTTCTGAGTCGGGGTTGGATTTCTCCGATTCTCCATCAAGGTGAGTCTCGTGAGGCGGCTTCGGCGTATTTCGGTGGGCTCCCTGATCCAGATACCGCGCTGATGAATATTGCACACGATGAGTCAGGAGCTCATCACACGGGAGCTTCACACTAATTCGCCCGTTAAGTTTCGTCTGTTGAATCAACGCTTACCTGCGTTAGCAGTCCTGACCGACCGAGTTTGACTCGGTCGGTTTTTTATTTGACCGTTCATGCTCGAGGTTTTCTCATCGAAGAAGCGGAATGAATCGTTCATTCGATCGTGTTGAGTATGGATGAAGTGCCGATTGAAAGGTCGATTCCAGATCAGTCCCGGTCCGACATTTCGTGTTTGACGATAGGGTCGTAAGCTACGCGTTTCATTCGCTTGAAGAGGAGGTTCAAGCCGATTGGATCAGGAGTTCCTCAAGTACGGTAAGGAGTCGGTCGAAGTCGATTGGCTTGGAGAGGGTGCCACTCACGCCGAGCGATCTTAGTTGCTGGATTCGTTCATCAAGGACATCCCCAGAAAGAATAAGAACAGGCAAATCGGCGAGCTGATTATCACCTCGAATCCGGCGGAGTACCTCGATGCCGTCCATTCGTGGCATCATCAGATCGAGAAGGACCAAGGTGGGACGTTCTTGAGCAAGCCATTCAAGGGCCTCTGGTCCATCGCAGGCGGTTTGGACATCAAAGCCGGAGAGTTCGAGCAGATGGCTCATTGGTAGGCGCGTTGTCTCGTCGTCTTCAACAAGAAGGACGCGAGGTCGGTCACCCAGAGTCGTCCCTTCGGACGAATGCTGGATGGAGGAGGAGTACGTTCCAGGAGGGCACGGCAAGGGGGTGACCGGAAAAACCGCGATGAAGCAACTACCTGTTCCGGAGGTACTTGAGACCTCCATTCGGCCACCGACGGCTTCCACAAGGCGTCGGCAGATTGCCAGTCCTAGCCCGGTTCCCTTCGTGCGATCTCGTTCGGGATTACGGAGCTGGGCGAACTCGTCAAAGATTTGCCCAAGTTGAGTCGCTGGGATACCGGGCCCCGAGTCCTCGACGCAGAATTGGAGGCGACCATCAGTCGGTAAGGTAATTCTCACCCGGATAAAACCCGATTCCGTAAATTTGATCGCGTTTCCGACAAGGTTTGAGAGGACCCTACCCAGCTTGACACGGTCTGCGCGAATCCAGTGATGTGTCCCTTCGAATTCCCAGGTGAACGTGAGTTTCTTCTCCTGGGCGGCCAGACGCATAGGTCCGAGGGTGGAATCAAGCCAGTCCTCAATCGGAAACTCGACTTGATGTTGATTGATAACTCCGGAATCAAAACAAGTCAAATCGAGCAGGTCGCTCACCAGTTCGGCAAGGTTCCCAGAGGCCCGTTTCAGGTAGCTGGAGAGCCGGGTCAACTCATCGTCCCGGGGAAGTTCCCCGAGACGCCGACCGATGGTTTCGGCGAGCAAGTTGAGCGCATTGACTGGCGTTCTCAGATCGTGGCTGATGGCCGACAGGAAGCGAGACTTATTCCGGGCAGATCGTTCGGCATCGTCCTTGGCCTTCTGCATTGCGTCGGCAGTCCGCTTTCGGGCCGTGACATCCCCGATCAGGGCAAGGGCCCCGATCGGCTCTCGGTTCGAGGTCAAGAGGGGCTCGAAGCGCCATTCGAGATAACGAATCGAATCGCCGCCGGTCGCTTCCGTCCAGGGGGCATTGATTTGAACATGGGGCTCCAAATCGGCCACACAACGTCGCACTGCCGACAATAAGTCCGGAGAATCCGCGAATAGTTCTGCGGCCGTTGCGCCAATAATCTGAGACCGTGAACGGCCAAGAATTCGCCAGGCGGGACCATTGCAAGCACGACACTGACAATCGAGATCGAAGTAGGCGACCCCCACGGGTAAGTGATCCAGCAGGGCTTTGAGCTGAGCGGCCCGCATTGAAAGATCGGATTGCAACTCACTTCGTTCGGTGATGTCGTGGTAAGTTGCGATTGCACCTCCATCAACGGTGGGAAATGGATGGGCAATGACCTCAAAAATTCGCTCTACCCCGTCAGGCCGAACGTAACGGATCGTCTCTCTGACTTCCTCGGCGCGGAAAAAGGATCGCCAGAGGGGGCGATTGAATTCTGCAATGGGTGAGCCGTCGAGTGCCCGAACTGGGAAGAGCCTGGAAAACTGCTGCAGGGACATCGGGGCGAGATGGTCTCGGCCGAGCATCTCTCGACATGCGGGGTTGATCAAGGTTACTCGGGGATTGGGGCCGGTCACGAGGACCACCCCGATCGGGATCAAATCGACAATGGATTGAAACCTCCGATGCTCAGCTTCAGCATCGACGCGTGCAGAAAGTTCACCATAGAGCAGTTGAACATCATTGAGAGAAGCAGAGATAATCGATGCAAAACCGAGCAACGCATCGAGGCATTCGTCACTCGGTTCCGATCGCATCGCGGCGGATAGAATCCCGTGCCGTTCTCCCGCAACACTCAGTGGGAGGGCGATCAGTGATCCGAGTCGATGGCGAGTGATCCATTCGCGATCGAAGCGATGATCGGACTGGAGGTTTTCGACGAGGAAATGCATCCCGCTGCGTGCCACCTCGACGACTTCAGGAGGAAGCTCACCCTCATCGCTAGCAGACTCAGCGTCAATGGTGATGGATTGACCGGCGACTCCCGACGCGGCGAGGCGGTATTGCTGTGAGACCGGATCCACCAGCCAAACACGTGCGATCGCCGCACCAAAATCTTGAATCAAGGTTTCGATGGCAGTTCCGAGGACGAGTTCAAGACTCGGTCGAGAGCCGAGCCGATCGGTGAGGCGGGTGGTCATCCTTAGGTAATCAAGAAGGGCAGAGCGTCCCTGTCCCTGAGACCCTTTGACCGAAGGGCGGAGGGTTACAACGGTGAGGTCTTCATCGGCCTCTCGAAACGTCGAGCCGAAGAGACAGTCGATTTGTACCCTCGACCCATCAGGACGAGAGAGCGTTCCCTGGAATCTCGGGGACTGGTTCCTCTCCGAAGACTGAAGGGATCGGTGATCCTGGCGCTCATCCGAGCGGCTGAGAAGATCGCTCAGAAGCATCCCCGTCAGCGATCCCTGAGGGCGTCCGGAGGTTTCCTCAGCGATCCGGTTTGCCAGAACGATCCGCTCGTTCTGATCGATCACGATGATCGCGTCGCTTAATGCGTCGAGAATCGGGTTTCGAGCGATCACTCCCGCAGCATTCAACGCGAACCCTCCCTGCTCATCACGACTACGCCCGAACGTCACCTTCCAAGGGAAGGGCACTGTTATGGGAGTGGGCTCACCCTCTGTGTGGTAACGTGCTCCGGCCCCTGTGGGAGCACACCCCGCGACTCAGGGAGCCATGCAAGGCCGCATTGCCGAAGGTGAGACTCACGTGGTTGAGGATGGGTAGCCGTCTCACGAAGGTGTCGATCTATGCGATGCCCATGACTATAGCGGCCCGACAACGGGGATGGTAGCCTCGATTTCAAGAAATCCTTTCGGAGTGCGTTTGCAAGAGAGGCCTCGCCACTCCGTTCTCCATTGGCATGAACACGATTGGTCGAAGGACTCTCCCAGGTCCATGAAACCGCCCTCGGTCGTTCTCCAGGTGAACGTGAGAGATTGGGACGTTTCAGCCAACTGGGCAAAACACAGCGAATTTCCTGCTTGCTGAGTTTGGAAGCGAAAGTTGATGATCCGGGGAAGTTCGATCAAGCCTCCTTCGCCGACCATCCTGAAGGCTTCGATTTTTCGACGATGGAGTCGAGGATCAGTCACACCTTGATATCCATGAGTTCGAACGCAAGCGATCGCTCCGATGACTTCAATTTCGGATACGTGCTGCTGATGATCATGACTCAGGAATCTCTGGGCGATCACTTGAGTCGAGGAGAAAATCACGATTTTCTTGAATTCATCATAATCTAGATCGTCGATTTAGGAGTTGCTCCCTGAGGCGCTTGTTCGTGGTCGATGCGATCGCTGGGAGAGAGAAGAGAGTTCATCCAAGAAAACCACCCTCGTGCAACACTTTGTCACGAGGGTGGTTCGATTATCGACCAAGCAGAGACGCTCAGGTTTTGGAATGCCGATCAGCGACCACGCCCGAAGAGGCCGGAAAAGAGACGCCGACGCGGTCGCGGTTCGGCATATTCGATGTCGACCGGGACATCGGAACCACTCAAGCCCTGGCCCATCGGCATTCCTCGGGAGTCGAGACTGGTATCACCAGGAACGCTATAGGCAGGAGTGAGAGGTTCGACCGAGATCGTTCCGACAGGGCGGGAGATTAAGGAAGCCGTGGCACCACTGTTCGGTCCGACCATGTCCCCTGGAATCCCGGCCACATTTGATGCGTTGATCAGCGGAGCCGAGGCAGACTCGGACGGGAGCCGAATCGGTCTGGGTCGAGAATCTGGCAACACGGCCAGTTCGGAAAGGTTGGGGAGTTGAGGAAGGGACGTGATCGAATCTGAGACCGTGGAATTCTCCGTGGTGACGGGAGGATTCATCAATGCTGGAGCCGTGTCCGGGGTGGTCGAGGAAGCACCCGGGAGATCGAAAGGGGACCTGGGCGGCGAGGCCGCATCGGGGCGATCTCGATTGGGAGCTTCGAACGGATCCCCCTCAAAAGGAGACGCGGACCGACGAGGAGCCCCATCCGGCGCTTCCCCTTGGCCCGGTTGATCGAGTTCAAAGGGTGACCGCTGGCGAGGAAGTTCCGGCAATAGATCATCCGTGCCAGAGGCGTCAAATGGATCGGGGCCGAGGCCATCAAGGCCAGGGAAATCATCTTCTGGAATATCAAGTGGCTGACGGGCCAATTCTGCTTGCCAATCTGGCGACTCTGTGCTCGGGCAACCCCATCCGGGAGGGAACTGACGCCAGCACGTCGGGTAATATCCGTAGTACTTATTTCGATACATTCCGTAAACAGGAAGCTCCTCAGCACAATCGACCCGAGCCCGCTTCTGGGTGGGTAGGTTCGGGAACAATTGGGCTTGAGCGACCGTGGGAGCCAAGACAACTGCGAGCAAGGCTCCCCAGCCCCATCCTCGGGTTCTCCTCCTGAATCGCATCGCCTTCGCCTCGCTGAATGATGACTCGGCTTCGGGACACTCCGTGACCTCCCTGAGTCCGGCTCCCCAGCCTCTCACCACATCGATCGGGCAATTCCTGGAACAACCTTCAGTAAATGGGGGGAAACGGGTTTTATTGGCAACCAGGGGGGGCTGGGCAGTCTTTCGTCTCGAGGGCTCTTCGGCGTCTTTGTCCTTCATGGATGGGGTAGGGGAGTGGCCTCCATTCTGGAATGGCCGAGAGGCAGTGCGGTCCTGGGTTGGTCAAGCTAAAAAAATCCTTCGGATCTGAAGGATTGTGATGACTGGGGCGGTTCCGGATCGATGGAAGCAGAACGAGCGGGACTCGAGGTCAGGGAGGAAATGAAGTCATGGTGCGCCGGATGCTAATCAGAATCTTTTTGACCGTTCTGGGGTTGGGGCTGGGAGTTCATTGGGGAAACGCTCAGGAGTTTAGTCGGACTCCTGTTCCTCACAGTCGTTTCACGGACCCTTACTATGCGAGTCACACCTGGGCTGGAAGGGCGGGAAATCGGAGCGTTTCCCTGTTTGCCCTTGCGGCTCGGCTTCGGATGGCTCAGCAGGAGAGCGGCGAGAAGCGCATGGTTGAGCAAGAAATGCAACAGACTCAGTCCCCCTATCATCAATCTCGGCCGGGGGGAACGACTGCGTCTCAGTATTTCGGGAGATCGAACGTGATCGAGCGCTCAAAGGCTTCGCCCGCTTCGGCGCACTCGAATCGATACCGGCATTTTTTCGGCCGTCGGATGCGGGAATCGGGTCGGCGGGAAGATCAGAGTTGAGCCTCGGGGCATTCTTGCCGATGGATAGTGTGAGTGGAGTTTGCCCCTGGCCCTGTGTCAAGGGGAAAGCTCCGGAGATCAGGAGAGAGGGTGGTCGCCCCCGAGCAATGTGCTTGTGGTCGTTCCCCAAAGGAGTCGGCGGGGGGCGGAGTCGACCCACCGACGGCCGGACCCGGTTCGACGGGCAGGAGTCTCGCATGGATCGCACACGGACGGCTCGATGGCGGCTGCCCTGGGTCGTGCCGCTGCTCGCCCTGATCGCCTGCGGATGTCAGACGGTCAGGACGCCCGAGGAAAAGATTGCCCAGAGCAATCTTCCAAGGGAACTTGAAAAAACCTCGATGCCAGAATATGTGGTTGAGCCGCCGGATTTGATCCGAATCGAGGTGCTCGAAGCATTACCTGGCCGACCGATCACAGGTGAACGTCTCGTTCGGCCTGACGGAAAGGTTTCGCTCGATTTCTACGGCGAAATTTACGTGGCCGGCTTGACCGTGTCTGAGGTCAAAGAAAAGGTCATCATTCACCTCAGGCAATTTCTGACGGACGAAGCCCTCGGGTTGATTGAGCTGAATCCCGACACGCTCGAATACGAACGGATCCCTCCAAAAGAGTCAAATCGTATTTTTGTCGACATCTCCTCGTATAATAGCAAAGTTTATTATATTCAGGGAGATGTGATTCAGCCGGGCCGCTTAGTGTTGACCGGCAACGAAACCGTGCTCGATGCCATCAACTACGCGGGGGGATTGCTCCCCACCGCTGCGACTCAAAACATTCGCCTGGTGAGACCAGCTCCTCCGGGAGCGTGTTGTGCCCAGGTGTTGCCGGTGAACCTCGCGGCGATTGTGAACGCAGGCGACACCACAACGAATTATCAATTAATGCCGGGCGATCGAATTGTCGTCTATCGTGACCCGATTGTTCGGACCAGCGTGTTCCTGAATCGGATTGCCGAACCGTTCTTTACGGTGGTCAATGGTATCCAGATTTACTCCTTCGCATCTCAGAGCTTGAGATTCCTGAACATTCCGCTCCAGGGACAGCAGACCACGAGTGGGATTCTCCCGAATCCCGCCAATCCGGCCCTTGGGGTTCGCTAAGCTGTCGGGTTGATCATTCTCGGACAGCATGGACCGGGTCGTGAGGCAATTAAGGTCTCGCGGCCCGGTCTTCATTTGCGTCGTTGACTTGCGGGGCCGAGCGGGGCGGGACTAGACTCGATCCAATCGATTCTTTTGCGTTCTGCCCTTCTTGCAATGCTCCCGGAAAACCAATGTACCTGCCTGATCGCTTCGTTCGAGCTCTCTTCGGATTCCTCGGGTTTTCCCTATGTTTGTCCACGAGCGGCTTCAATGCACAGGCCGATGACGATGAACCCGAACCGGACGATCTGATTCCCGGGTTGGTCGTGGAATGGTTCCCCATCCGGGATGAACAGCCTCGATTGACCCGTCGAGCATCCACTCTGGTGGACCGATGGGGAGAGACGGTCCCCGACCTTCGGCTCCCGAGTGAAGGGTTCAGCACGTCCTGGTCAGGCTGGCTCTTGATTCGAGAGTCAGGGGACTATCGATTTCGCATCGACAGTGATGGCCCTGTGTGGCTTGAGATTGGGGATCAAACCATCGAATCCGATGGGGGAACTCGGTTGCTCTCCGAACCCCTGGCCCTGCGTCCTGGACTGGTTCCGATTCGGTTACGCTCCGAGCATCAGGGATCGGATCGCCGGATCATCATCGACTGGCAAGGGCCAAGCTTTGGGTTTTTCGAACACCTTCCTCCCTCGCAGTTATTCCACGAGGCGGTTCGAACTCCGGATGAGGATGCGTTTGAGATCGGTCGGAGACTGGCGGATCAAATCGGGTGCGCGAACTGTCATGCGATCCCAGGAGTGTCGCCTCATCCGAACCTGGGGCCTGCGCTGAAGGAAGTTCGATCCATCCAGTCAAACTGGCTCAACGATTGGTTGATCCATCCCCAGACTCGACGACGCGGAACACCAATGCCTGGGTTCGGCCTTGATGTGCAACAGGCTGCGGACGTTGTGGCCGCACTTCGCTCAATGGCAGAGGACCTCACCGTTCCGGATCGAGAAGCTCGGATGGCAATGAATGTGGCGGATGCGGATCGAGGGCAACTCGTGTTCCGGTCGGCAGGTTGCCTCGGATGCCATACTCGGGGGTCGGAAGATCGCCCGGATCGAATTCAACTCACTCCCGATCTGGAGGGGTTGGGAACCAAGAGGACGCTCGATTCCGTGGCGATGCTTCTGGCTGGTCCCGCCCGGTCACAACCGGGACGACATCGGCCGGAACTGGGACTCTCGACCGATGCCGCCGCGCATCTCGCGGCGTACCTCACCACAGGATCGACCGATCAACCTGCGGAAGACGAGAGGCCGCTGCCCGTTGGAGATCCGCAACGGGGCAGGGCTCTCATCGAGACGGTCGGTTGCCGGTCCTGTCACGACATTCCTGGAGTGATGGCCGTGAAATCGGCAGTCCCGCTCGATCATCAGGCCAATCTCCAGAAAGGTTGTCTTTCCAACGATCCGCCGTTCGGTGTGCCTCGGTTCGGTTTTGCAGAGGATCAACGGTTCGCAATCAAAACCTTCCTCGCAGGAAGCTCTCTCGGTTCGGCTCCGGTGTCCTCCTGGACCCGAGCTCAGGATGCCTTGCGGCGGCATCAGTGTTTTGGCTGCCATTCCCGCGATGGGAAGGGAGGCGAGGGGATCGGAGAACAACTCGCGCGTTTCCTTGCCGAAGACCGAGAACTCAACGCCTTGAAAGGGACCTTGACCCCGCCCGATCTCTCACAGGTGGGTGCGAAGCTGCGACCGGAATCTCTTGAGCTCGCCATTCGAGGAGATGCTCCGACGGCTCGGCCGTGGCTTTCGGTTCGTATGCCTCGCTTTGCCTTCGAACCTGGAGAGGCCGAGGCGATTGGTGACTATCTCAGAGAATTTGATCGAGTCGTTCTGGATCAGCCTGCTGAGCCAAACCCGATCACCCTGGGAACCGATGTGGGAATTTCCTTGCTCGGTCGCCAGGGGTTCGGGTGTTTGTCCTGTCACGTTCTCGATGGAAAGGTTCCGCCGGGAGGGGAGGCGGAAACGCTTGGGCCGGATCTGGCATTGGCCCACCGTAGGATGTCGAAAACCTATTTCGATCGCTGGCTCAGTGATCCCCAGCGCATCATTCCGGGGACGGCGATGCCTCAGTTCCTTCTGCCCGCGCCCGGCGTGGAGGGGACCGTTCATGAGCAGCTCGGAGCGGTTTGGGAAGCGCTTGGCGACCCGCGACTCGTCGAGTCCGCGTCAACAGCAACCCGACAGTTTCTTGTTCGACAGGGAGATCGAGCCCAGGTTGTCAGGGACATGATCGTTCCCGAGGAAACCCCCCGAGCCTATTATCCACGGGGCCTGGCAATCGGGCTCAAGGGGGATCGATCGGTCCTGTTCGACACTGATCGGTTAAGCTGGATTCAGTGGTGGGATGAAGGATTCCTCTCTCGAACCAAGGAAGGGCGCCTCTGGGAGTGGCACCCGGAAGGGCGACGCCTCTGGGTGGCTCAGGATGAGTTGCCTCCCGTCCTGTTGCGGCAGGCCGACGGGCGCGTTCTGCTTCCCGAGTTGAGGCGCGATCGGTTCGGTTCCTTTGAGGAAATGACCTTCGAGGGGAACGGAGTGCGTTTGCGATACGAACTTCATTTTGCAGAGCGACCGGGTCTGCAAGTGACCGAAGTGATCGATCCCACACAAGACGGTTGGCGGCGCAGGGTTGAAGTGGAGAACGTCCCCGACGAGATGACCCCCTTCATCCTCGCCGTTGCGGGAGAGTCCTGGTCGTTGGAGGAAGATCGCCTCGTGACTGATCGAGAGGGGTTGATTGAGGTGCGCATCGAGCATTCCGGAACTGGGCTCAGGGTTGGTGACGATCCCATGCTTCCCCATTCGATCCTGGTCGAACCGCAAGAGGAGGGTGATGGCACCTGGGTTGGATCGCTTCGGGTCGTGGTGCGGTCCAAGGAGTAAAGAAATCGTCGGGAGACTCGCGTGAAGGCGAGGACTCCCGACGATTCATGATGCTTGACCGAACGTGACCACGTACACGTCCTGAAGGTCGTAGTCACCTCAACGATCGTTTGGAGGACCGCCTGCACCAGGGCGACCCCCGGGGCCAGGTCGGCCACCAGGACCCTGGCGTCCACCCGGCCCAAAACCACCTCGACCGCCCGCTCTGGGACCCATCTGGAAGGGCTCGCCGGCCAGTTCCTTCCAGGAAGCCTTCTGATCGTCAGAGAGAAGCGACATTGCGTTGTCGAGCGTTTCGCGTCGGAGTTCCATCATTTGTCGCATGATCTCGCCACGCTGCTCGGCCTCCCTTGCGTTCTCCATCAGTGTTTGACTCTCCGCGCGGTAGGATTCGATCAGCTCGGAAAGTTTTGACTGCTGCTCTTCATCCAGGTTCAGTGATTCCTTGACTCTTGGGTTGGCAAACGCCTGGACGCCTTGCAACTGGACCTGGACCTGATGGAGGCGGGTCATCTGATCGGGTTTCAGCACATCCTTGAGCTTTTCCTGGGCGGATTCGTCCAGTGTTCGGGTCATCTCTTCGAAGCGTTCACGACGGGCGTCCGGACCGAGGTCGCCGAATTCAGCCCGGGCTTCGCGCATCCGGCTCATCATGTCGTTACGCAATTGATCAGCGATACCTCGAATCTTTTCCGTCTGCTCCTCGGAAAGCCCCAGTTCGTCAATGACGGGCGGCATCGAGAGAATCTGAACCAATCCCCCCTGCATGCCTCTCATCCCACCTGGGCGACCCGGGCCACCCTGACCGGGACCTCCTGGCCGCTGAGCCAATGTCGGGGAAGACAGGATGACGAAAAGGCCGAGTGCGAGTGTGAGCTTTTGAGATCGTTGCATCGAGCGATTCTCCCCGGGGCGGGCTGGTGTTGGCGAGGTGAATTCGCTCGTTCCCGGGGAAATCCCAGGAAACATGGCGAGCGATCGCCAGTGTTCCAGCCTTCCTATCAAACACCCAGCGTCAACGAAAGTATCGTGGGCCGTGCCGGATGTCGGGGATTCCAACTTCCCGAGGAGCGAGCGGAGCGGATCAGACAGGGAGCTTGCCCGAGGCGAGTTCCTCCTCCCACTCGTCGAGCAATGGCCAATCGACGGCGCAGGTGCCGAAGTCTGCCAGGTGCATATACGTTTCCAACCGGGCAATGGTCGCGTCAATCAGGGTGATGTCCTTCCGGAAGATCGGACCGTGTGATGGGAGGAGGAACTCCACATCGGCCTCCCGAATTCTCCGAAGGCTTTTCACGAAATCCGGGAGGTTTGATCCGTGGTGCGCATCAATCACACCGACACTGCCGTCTCGGAAGATATTGTCACCCGAGAACAGCAACTCCCCCATCCGAAACGCCAGTTGTCCGGCGGTATGACCCGGTGTACTCCAGACTTCCAGGCGTTTGTCACCAACCTCAAGGATGTCTCCCTCGTCAATCGTTCGATCCACCTTGCAGGGAGGCATCGGAATATGAATGTTTTGCGCATCGATTCGGGCGTAGGTCGTAACCTCGTCGCCCGATTCGAGCGGGGCCACAGATTTCGGGTGAGCGACAACCGGACACTTCATGAGTTCTCGAGCGCGGGCAAGCCCTTGCGTGTGATCCGCGTCCGCATGGGTCGCAACGATCATTTTGCAGGCCGACAGGCTGTAGTTCATCTGTCGAATCAATTCCAGAACGTCTCCCAGTTCATCAAGAAACCCTACGTCGATCAGGATGTACTCATTACCACCGTCAATGAGATAAATGTTGACCCCCAGTCGCCTGCGAGCCTGTACATTGAGCTCAATCACACCGGGAAAGACAAAACGTCGCTCGACCATGGGAGAAGCGCCCTTGAACTTCAAGAACTCATTTCGACTGGGCAACGATCACTGAGATGGGGCCACACGATGAGTTCCAGGAACCGTATTATAGACAGCTCGAGCAGTTGCGTGCTCGTGCGTGATTCGTGCCGCTGGCGAGCCACGATCAGTCTCGAACCTTCCAACCGTGCTCACCGACGAGGGGGACGAACCGGCAGGAGACGGAATGGAAGTGAACGGGTTCACCGTTCCTGCGGTCGACAACATGAAGCTGTTGCTGGGATTCCGATCCGATCGGGACCACAATCCGTCCCCCTTCGGCCAGTTGATTCAACAGCGTCTCGGGGAGCTCGGGGGCTGCCGCTGTCACGAGAATTCGGTCGAACGGAGCTTCCTCCGGCCATCCGATCGTACCGTCTCCGACCCGAAATCGCAGATTCGAGAGCTGAAGCTGACCTTCGAGCAGCTTGCGAGCCGCTTCGGAAAGGGCCTTGTGCCGCTCGACGGTGAACACCTCACGTGAGAGTTTCGCGAGTACGGCGGTTTGATATCCACTACCGGTCCCAATTTCGAGAACTTTTTCGGAACCCGTCAGAGCAAGCTCCTGAGTCATCAACGCAACCATGAACGGCTGACTGATGGTCTGATCGCAGCCGATCGGCAATGCGCGATCGTCCCAGGCATTCGATTGGATCGATTCCGGGACAAATCGATCACGAGGGATGCTCAACAGGGCATCGAGGACGTTCGCATCAGAGATGCCCCGTTGCCGGAGATGGTTGACCAACTCGAGTGCTCGCGGATCAGGCTGATCGGGCATGAGTCTGTTCTCCGCCAGTGCCGACCTGAACGTCGCGGATTTCCAGTTGAACCTCTCGACGCCCATTCCATTCGTTGATCGATGGAAGAAACGCCACTGCGCATTCGGTACCGGCTGCCAGTGAGCCGAGCCGTTCGGCCATATTCCAAGCGATCGCCTTGACGGTCGTGCCGTTCTGGGAAAGACGCAGCTGGACGTGGTTCTTGCGTTCTCCCACGATTCGCGGTTGTCCCATGATCCGGACTCCGGTCGTGGAGAGGATCGGACGAGGGTTGCCAATACCGTAGGGTTCCAGAGCCTCGATCCACTCCACAATCTTGAGGCTCAGGTCGGCCAGGCGAACCTCAGCGTCGATGTCGAGGCGGCGGTGTTTCTGTTCCTCGGTCAAGGCGCCTCGACAATGCAAGTCGAACCGCTCGGCGAACGATGGGAAATCGGAAGGTTTCATCCGCAAACCGGCGGCAGCGCGGTGCCCTCCAAAACCGAGGAGACCGTCGGAACAGGATCGGATTGCGTCGTAGAGATCGAAGCCTGGAATGGATCGTCCCGATCCCTGGCAAAGGTCGTCTCGCAGCGCCATGACGATACTCGGGCGGTGGTACAACTCGGCAAGCCGGCCCGCGACAATGCCGATGACTCCGGGATGCCACTTGGGATGTCCGAGCACAACCGCTCCTCGATCTCCGAGGCCTCCGAGCGCATCGACCATTTGTCGAGCTTCGGAGACGATCGTGTGTTCGATCTCCTGGCGTCTTCGGTTGCAAGCGTCGAGTTCCTGAGCCAGCGTCTCGGCTCGGGTCGGGTCAGAGGTCGTTAGCATGTCCACGGCCATCATGGCGCATTCAAGTCTGCCGGCCGCGTTGATTCGAGGGGCCAGGCCAAAGCCGACACTCCCGGTGGTTAATTTTTTCTTTCCAAAACAGTTGGCGACCCGCATCAAGGCAGTCAGCCCAAGTGAGGGGTCAGCCTGAATCGTGTCCAGGCCATATCGGACGAAGATCCGATTTTCGTCTTCGAGCGGAACCATGTCTGCCACGGTGGCCAGCGCAACGAGACCGAACGCTCCGAGCAGGAAGTCTCGGAGATGGGGAGAGGCCCTCTTGCCGTCACCGAAGCTTTTACAAACCTGCCAGGCCAGTTTAAACGCGACACCCGCGCCGCAAAGTTCTCCGAAGGGATACCCGCCGCCCGGTAAGCGGGGATGAACCAGTACATCCGCCTCAGGAAGGTCGGGACCGATTGTGTGGTGATCGGTGACGATCAGTTCGATTCCCAGAGAGCGAGCGAGCTTCGCTTCCCTGACCGAGGTGATCCCACAATCGACGGTTACGACGACCTGCCCCGCAAGTTCGGAGGCAATTCGGTTCAGGGCCTCACCGTTGAGGCCGTATCCCTCCTCGACCCGTCTCGGGATGTAGTACTCAACGTCTCTGGCACCAGCCAGACGGAGGCAGGACCAGAGAATGCTCGTACCACAAACCCCGTCAACATCGTAATCTCCGTAGATCACGATCTTTCGATTCTGTTCGATGGCCCGGACGATCCGCTCGGCAGCGTCGACCACACCGGGCAGCAACTCGGGGTCGTGCAGTTTCTTCCGCCGGACTTCCAGGTAGTCTCTGGCCTTCTCGGGATCGTTGATTTTTCGGTTCAGGAGAATTTGGGCGACCAGTGGAGGGACGCGGGTTTCCTTGGCGAACCAGTTCACCTGAGCCGGGTCACTTGGTCGAAGATGCCAACGGTGTGACATCGAACGCGTCTCCCTTCCCCTGATGATGTGCGCACCGCGTCGGTCGGTTCTGTCAGCCTGAGAGTTCTGAAGCCACTCGCTGTCGCTCCTGCTCCAGATCAATGTCGAGCTTATTTGCCTGGGCGTCTCGAACTTCTCGACGAATCACGTAGATCTGGCTAAACAGGGAGTATTCGGAACCAGAAAGGTCGGCACCCACGACTCGAATCGCGACAGAGCCGGGTGCTACCCCATTCGTCAGAAACGTCCCGTCCGGGTTGATCGGAACCGATCGCAACTGACCGATCGTTCCATCAACCGGCAGGAATTCCAGCCATCCTTGGGTTAAGGGTTGACCCGAGCGATGAATCCGTCCCGAGACCTCGGCCCCAGGAATCCAATCCGGACCCCACTCCTCGGCACATCCGGTAGCGACAAGGGGAATGGCCAGAAACCAGCCACATACCCATCTTCGGGACTTGGCTCGATCAGGCTTCAAGGAGTTCTCCTGGCTCTCGTCTTGGAAGCAGAAACGCTCGAGTTCATTCCGAGCAACCGATCTCGACCGCAGTGCAACGCCGGTCAATCCACCGAGGGATCGGGTTGAAGACTTGAATCAAATGGCTGGGGAAGTCCTTGCAGGACGCTCGCCAGTGCGTTCGCATCCTTTCGGGGAAGCTGATCGAACTCTGAGTCAGGATGGGGCAGGGGGACCAATCGCCCTTGGGAGCGACCTCGACCTGTGGCCGCGGTGATGAGTTCTTTCTCGGCGAAGAGTAAGCCACCGGATTGACGATCGGCCAGCAAGCGACCCGCAGGGCCCAGGAGGACAAGCGAGCCTCCACGCTGCCGCAGACCGGCGCGATGCCCCGTTGTGCCCCGGACAACGATCGAGCCGCCTGCCATCCCTGCACCAAGGGCATCACCCGATCGCTCCGCAATTGCCAGGCGACCCGAGCGAAGGCCGCGACCGGCACCATCGGCGACAGACCCACGGCAGAGGATGGTGACTCCGGGAGCATCAAGTTCGGCAGCCAGCTCGGGACCGGCATTTCCAAGCACCTCGATCACAGCGGACCAGGAGCCTCGAAGTCCGGATGCGAGCAAACGCTGGCCCTCGACCTCGGTCAGGCGGATGACCCGATGACCGGAATCGAGGGCCAGGATCAATTCCCGGTTAATCTGCTGGTAGTCTCGGACCAGCGCCACGGGAATTTCGAACGCCGAGGGCGGCTGGTTCATCGTCCGCTCACGGTCAAGAAGCGTCCTGAAGTGCGAATTCCTGACCTCCCGCGATGAAGGTCCCATCTTCGGGCCGATTCTCGTTCAAGAACGTACGTAGTTCGTTGAGTCTGCCAATTACGCGATCGCGAGCCGCAATGATCTGCGCTCCTCGGGCGTTTGTAAGTTCCACGGAGGAGACCGCAAGCTGGCGGATCAATTGGTGGACTCGAACGACGTATTGTTGATGAGGACCAAGCCCTCGGGTGTTGCGTAATCCCGATCCGCGAAGTTCAGGGGCTCCATCGAGCGACGAGAAGACCGGTGCGACGATCAGAGCCGTCAGGTACTTCACGCGTTCCGGATTGTAAGCCTCGAGTTCCCGGGGGTCGCTCAAGTCAACGATTCTTTGGCCGATCTCAACCGCAAGAGAGCCAATCTGATAGGCCGCCAGAGAGAAATTCAGCTGGGGGTAGTTCGGCGGCACTTCCAGCATACCGAGCGCCCAGGCTGCCCAGGCTCGACTCTCCGGACGTCGGTCTTCTGAACTTAGGACTGCGAGCAATTCGTTCGCGAAGACTGCCTGGTCGCGGTTCTCGACGCCGGAGATCCGACGAAGGGTCCCGAGGGCCTGAAGGGCTCGAGCATGGGACAACCAGTAGGCATCAGGGTTATCACGAAGAAATTCGACCAGGGCATTCGCCGCGGTTTCCCGGTCGGCGGTGGAGAGCGAATCACCAGCTTCCACGGCCACGCGACGGATTCCCTCCGCAGCCAGTTGCTTGACAATCAGGGGCTGTTCGGGATCCCGAAGTTGTGCGATCAAGAGGTTCACCGCCGCCGGATCACCCATGCGGCTCAGGGCTTGCATGACCTGAACGCGGGCATAGAGATGATTCTTGAGCAAGTCGGGAGCGACCCCGAGAAGTCGAGCGTTGAACTCCTGATAGAACCGTCGATCCTGCTGATTCTTCGGAATCTCGCTATAGGGAAGCATGAGGTACTTTCCCGCATCCTGGATGGACTGGATGCGGCTTTGTTGACCGCCAGACGCGACCGCGTCGATGTTGTCGTGATCGGTCAACTGACGCGCTGCGTACTTGATGAAGCGATCGATCAAGCCCGCGTCGAGTCTGGAAGCTCCCTGAGCCATCTGGATGATGGTCCGGTCGGTATTCGGAGGAACGAGGACGCTCGAATGCAACTGATCATACCGGCCCCGCATGATCGACGCGGCGACGGGATCAACGAAAATCGAATCCGCAAGAACCTCTTGCTCATCTTGCTTTTCGGGAGTCAACTCGCCGTCGGCCGGCGCTTCCTGATTGGCTTCGCCATTGGTCTGGTCGTCCTCTTGCTGCGCCCTGGCCGACAACGGCGGGAGCAACCCGAGTCCTCCCACGACCAGAAGCAACGCGAGCCCTTGGCTGAGGTTCCGCGCCCAAGCCGGTGCGATCGCATCGATCATGATTCACAAACCTTGATGGAGACGTGGATTCAGACCGTTCCTGGCAGGACGGGCCGGTGAGATCGGTGGCCGGGAAGGCCTCACGCCTTCGACGCCCGGGAGCCTGCAGAGGTTCCCAGAGGGATTCTAACACGAGCCGACCGTGGAGTCAGGCAAGAGGCTCGGAACACTCAGTGCCGTCGAGGGTCCGTCTCCGCAATGATCGCACTGACGGCTTGCTGATTAAACCCCTTGAACCCTTCGCGTCGTTGCAGGTTTTCAAGGTGGCTGCCAATGGCTCCTTCAGAGAGGAACCGGGCATGTTGCTCGTCATCGATCCAACCGAGTTCTCGCAAGCGGTTGACACGATGGGGTTGCACTGTCCAACGCTCCCCCTGCGTGAAGGCCTGGCGAAGGAAGGGAAAATCGCTGAAGGGTTTCATCGTTTCGATGCCGGCTTCGTTTTGCAAGGCAGTTCGGAGCGCATCGAAATCGAATTGAGCTTCCAGATGATGCATTCCAGCGTCCAGCAGCGACTCACCGTGCAATCCAACCCAAAGGCCCACGGTGTTGGGCCGGGGAAGGGCGGGCAGGGCCTTGTGGGCGAAGTCCTCGTCGGCCTCCTCGGGAGCGAGGTCGAGGTCCGCGAAAATGACGATTCCGGACGTGGGATGTTCCAGAACCTGTGCTCCCCATCCGGCGTCCTTGCCAGCGTGGAACGATTCTCGGAGGGAAAAACCCAGTCGTTCGAAAATGCTGATGGCCCTGGGAAAGAATTGTCGGGAGCACCGAAAGGTGTGGTGGTCGTGATTGGCCCAGCCGAGTCCGAGCCGCTCCTGCCGACGCTTCTGGACTCTGGCCGCTGTGTTCCGAGATTCCCAGTAATCGCGTTCGACCTCGAACACGAGGTGACACGTAAGATCAACCGAACCCGCCCGCTCAAGAACTTGCCCAAGCACCTCGTCGGTCACGTCGAACCCTTCAGCATCATCCGAGAAGTGTCGTTGTCGAGACTGCCAGAGTTCTCGGGCTGCCAGAGCATCGCGGGTCGAATGAGGTGCCATCCGTCCGGCGCGTGCCCAGGAGCTTGGAAAGGGTTCGAAGCCCAGATACCCCCGACGCTCCACCACGATCAAGGATGTCTCGGCTCCCATCACGTCGATCTTGGCGAATCGGTACGGCCCGATGGGATAACCGATGATTTTCAGCCCCAGTTGATTCGCCTGACTGAACGAGGCGATTGACTCGACCTTCAGCACCAGTGAGGCAACCTGAGGTCCTCCCGCAGGCGATGGGCAGACTGCAAGCGCGGGAAACTGGCCTCCCGAGTGACGAAAGGTCGGAGCATTCACTCCGTAAGGTTCGGGAGTACGCTCGTATCCCAATCGCCCGAGTTCCTCGACCAGCCCAGGCTGTTCGTTCAGCACCAGATGATCGATCCAGTCCGTGATTCGAGTACTCGTCTCGGCTGCCATCCGCCGATCCAACTCCGAAGCAAACGAGTTGCCTCCCAGTGCCGAGCACACGGCCTTACCAAGAAATTGCTCGGTTTCTGGCCAGCGTTGCCAGTCGAAGGTTCGGGACGTGGACAATTGCGACGAGGTCGACATGAGAAGGACTCGGAGATCTGACGGATCAAGGGTAGGTCGGACGGATCAGGAAGCCTCATCAGAGGGCAGATGCTGGCCGACGGAAACGTGAGCGACATCGGGTCGTCGAGGAGAGCACGGACAGTCACCGCATAACGCTGACATGGCAGAACGAAGCAATTCGAGTCCGATCTCGACATGCCTGGCGGTCAAACACAGTGGCGGACAGAATCGAATCGTGCTTGGTCCGCACGGTAAGAGTAACAAGCCACGATGGAAGGCTTCCAGAATGATGCGATCGCGGAACTCAGGATTGGGACCTAAGGGAGAGCCGATTTCCATGCCAATCATCAAGCCTTTGCCTCGAACATCGACAACACAGGGGTGGAACTTGGCCAACTCTCTCAGCCCGGCCGCCAGTTCCTCTCCCCGCTTCTGAGCATTCTGAGCATAGCGATGTTCGATCAACTGAAGCGTGGCCAGGGCTGCTGAACAGGCGATTGGATTTCCCCCGAACGTGCTTGCGTGACTTCCAGGGACCCAATCCATGATTGCCTCCGAAGCCACGATGGCCCCCAGCGGCAAGCCGTTTGCAAGCCCCTTGGCCAGACAAACAATATCGCCTCGGACTCCCCAGTGTTCGGACGCGAGCATTCGCCCCGTCCGTCCCATACCTGATTGGATCTCATCGAGCACGAGCAAAATCCCGTGTTCATCGCAGAGTGACCGCAGCCCGGCGAGAAAGTCGTCCGGAGGAACAATGTATCCCCCCTCACCCTGAATCGGCTCGACAAAAATCGCGGCTGTTTCCTCCGGAGGGCAGGTGGTGCGAAACAAGGATCGAAGACTGCCAAGATCGCCGTAACAGGCATGATGAATTTCGGGAACGAGGGGGGAGAAACCCCTTCGCTGAATTGACTTGGACGCGGTGAGACTCATCGCGCCGTAGGTTCTCCCGTGAAAGGCTCCCCGAAACGCAATGACGCGAGGCCGACCGGTGTGGTATCGGGACAGTTTCAAGGCCGCTTCGATGGCCTCGGCCCCACTGTTAGCAAAAAAGACACGTTTTGGACCGGGACCGGGGACGAGGCGAGCGAGCGTCTCCGCCAGTCGAATCTGGGGGCGATAAAAAAAATCGGTGCCCGACATATGGATCAAATGCCGCGCTTGATCGCGGATCGCCTTTACCACCCGCGGATGACAGTGGCCCGCATTCGTCACGGCAATGCCTGCGGTAAAGTCGAGGAAGCGATTTCCGTCCAGATCCTCGATCATCACCCCTCGAGCCCTTCGGACGACCAGCGGGTACATCCGGGTATACGAGGGAGAGGTCACCAGCTCATCCCTCGCGATCCAGGCAGCTGCACGCGGTCCAGGTAACTGGTCGGTGACAATCCTGGGGTCACTGCGTGAGAGAGAGACCTCGGAAGACATGGTGAGGCGCTCCTGCGGTGCATCTCGTGAATGATGTGGTCAGAACGGGTAAGACCGAACTCAGACCCCAAGCCTTCAATCACCATGCCGAGTCAGGGAGATTCGGCACTCAAGAAGCCGTTAGGCTCGTTCAAGGAGAAACCTATTCGATGTGATCGCACCACACATGAAAATCATACGACCGGGAGGTATGGCAGGTCAAATTCCCGGGGAAACCACAATAAATGACTCAAAATCCAAAAATTAAAATTATTTAGAAATTGTTTAAAAAAGAGCATCTTCATTTTAGCGAGTGCCGCCCTGAGAGCCGATCCAAGACAATCGTGTCGAAAGCCATTGGTTCTTATGAATTCTGCCCCTGGGTCGAGCCGTTGCAATGCCCCCGAGGAAGCCCGATCATGTGGATGCGCTTCTGAGTGCTCAGACCATGATTGAACGAGAGAGGAAGCCCACATGAGGTGGAACGGTTTGGCGACGGTGGTGATCGGACTCGCGACGATGGGTGCCTGGTCGTCGATCGAGGCTCAGGAACGAACGGTCCCGGAGCCGACTCAGGTGCTCGGATTCGAGCCCGGAGCCGATTTTCGACTCGCCCCCTGGACGGATGTGGTGGATTACTTCCACCAGGTTGACACGGCCTCGGATCGAGTTGAGGTTGTCGAGATTGGCCGATCGACCCTGGGCCGACCGTTTCTGGCTGCCGTGGTCTCGTCGGAGGAAACGATCGCCGATCTCGATCGGTACAAGGCGAGCCAGCGCGAGCTTGCGCTCCCCGATCCGAACCTGTCGGACGAGGAGGCTGCCGAATTGGTCGCCCAGAGCAAGACAACCGTCCTGATCACCTGTTCGATTCACTCCTCGGAAACCGCGTCAACCCTCATGGCCTGCTCCCTCTTGCATGAGCTGGCCACTGGTGAGGATGCCGCAACCCGAGCGATTCTCGATGAAACGATTATCCTGATCATTCCCTCGGTGAACCCGGATGGAGTGGATCTCGTTCACGACTGGTACGAGCGATCCAAAGGAACCCCCTGGGAAGGTTCCGGCATGCCCTGGCTCTATCACCCGTATGCCGGGCACGACACCAACCGCGACTGGTTCATGCTCAACCTGGACGAGACACGAGTCTTGACCCGCTTCCTCTACGAGGAATGGTTCCCGACGATCACCTGGGACGTTCATCAGATGGGATCGACCGGGCCTCGGCTGTTCGTTCCGCCATTTTTCGATCCGGTGAACCCGAATCTCGACCCCCGAATCAGCCAGGGGATCTTTCTGATTGGCGCTCACATGGCTGCCGACCTCGCAAAGGAAGGAAAAAAGGGGGTCGCGACTCACTCAATGTATGACAACTGGTGGAACGGAGGAAATCGAACCGTTCCCCAACGCCATAACATGGTCGGCATCCTCACCGAGGCGGCCAGTGTGAAGCTTGCGTCACCAATCTTTCAGAGCAAATCCGATCTGAGAGGGGGCAGCCGAGGCTTCCCGGACCATGAGCCAAGGGTGACCTTTGTCGATCCCTGGCCCGGTGGATGGTGGCGGATCGCCGACATCGTCGAGTACGAGCTGATCGCTGCCCGCGCTCTCCTGACCCTGGCCGCTCGCTATGGAGACTGGTTCCAATCGAACTACCGGGCCATCGCGCTCGACCAGATTCGAGCCGGAGCCGAGCGACCACCCTTTGCCTGGGTGGTTCCTGCCGACCAGCACGATCCGGGAACGGCCGCGACCATGGTCGAAATTCTCCATGCCACCGGCATTCGAGTCCATCGAGCGACCGAGGCCTTCGAGGCTGGAGGAGTTCCGTATCCCGCCGACTCCTGGATTTTCTTCGCCTCTCAACCGTACCGGGCGCACCTGAAAGACATGATGGAACGGCAGGAGTATCCCGATCGCGTTGGTCCCGACGGACGTCCTGAGCGTCCTTACGACGTTGCGGGCTGGACCCTCCCACTGCAGATGGGGGTCAAGGTCGCCACGATCGCGGAGCCGTTCGAGGCCTCGACCGAGGCAGTTGCTCAGGTGAAGACGACGGGAGGGCGGATTGACGGAGACTCTCAGACCGCAAATGCGTTCTACCTCCTCAACCGGGCCAACGATGACCTTGCGGTCGCGTTCGCCCTGTTGGCGAACGGCCAGACTCTCGAACGGATTGCCGAGCCGTTCGAGATCGGCGATCGGGAATTTCCGGCCCATACCCTCCGGATCCCTGCGACCGCCGAAGCTCGGCAAGTCCTTGAAACAGTCCTTCCTCAGCGCTCCTCGGTTGCCGTCGCCGTGACTGATCCTTGGCACGTTGCCGATCCCCGAACAAACGAGCCGGATGACCGGTCGGAGATCCCCCGGCTCAGGCTGACGCTTCCGAGAATTGCACTCTACCAGCCCTGGGTTCCGAGCATGGACGAGGGATGGACTCGGCTTGTCCTGGAGCGATTCGGGATTCCATATCTCACGGTTCACAATGCAGATCTCTCCATCGGCGAGTTGGAGGACCGGTTCGACGTGCTGATCATTCCATCTGTCGGCCGCCGCATCTTGATGGAAGGGTTTCGACCCGAACAAACCGAACCGGCGTATGTCGGAGGTCTGGAGGCTGAAGGGGTCAAGTCGCTTCGCCAGTTTGTCGAATCCGGAGGCCGACTGGTCTGCCTGGACGATTCCACCGCGTTCGCGATCGAGGTCCTTGATCTTCCGATCAAAAACGCACTCGCCGACATTTCCTCGAACGAATTTTATTGCCCGGGTTCGATCCTTGCAGTCGAGTACGACCCGAATGCGGTCGGTTCGTATCTGACTGCCGGGATGCCTTCTCGAGGCTCCATCTATTTCTCGAATTCAAAGGGGTTTGAGTTGCTCGATGGAGCGACGACGTCCTCGTCGATCATGTGTCGATATGCATCGACCGATCTGCTGGAAAGTGGCTGGCTCCTCGGTTCCGAGTCTCTCGAAGGTAAGGCTGCTCTGATCGATTGGCCGGTTGGGAAGGGACGAGTCGTCCTTTTCGGATTTCCGGCGCAGCACCGGGGGCAACCGCACGGTTCCTTTCGCCCCTTCTTCAACGCGTTGCTCGGTCCCGGCTCCCCCATCAATGGGAGCAATTGAACGCTCCACGGGTGTTGGGATCGAGCGAAGGTCGCAGAGCAAGTCGAGGATTCCGTTCCGAAGGGGCGAAATCCTCGCCCCTCCATCTTGACTGTTCGGTTGGTTCGGGGCTAGGATACCTCAATTATCGCCAGGGAAGGCGTTCGCCACGAGCTGGAACAGTCGTTTCCAGCGATTTGGAGAGCGTCGGCCCGCTTTCGGCCGAGGTGTCGACCGACGATGCAGCCGTTCGACGAGTTTCCTGGAGTGGTCAGGACCAACGAACCCCTGGCCCCACTGACCTGGTTCCGCCTGGGTGGCCCGGCAGACTACTTTGCGCGCCCCACTTCGGCTGAGGAAGTCGCATTCCTGGTTCGAGCGTGCGCTGGGGCGAATCTCCCCTGGCGGGTGCTTGCCGGAGGATCGAACGTCCTCGTTCGGGACGAAGGGGTTCGAGGACTGGTCATCCACCTTGAGAGCCCTTCGTTTTCCGATGTGCAAATCCTTGGCAATCGTCTGATCGCCGGCTCGGCTGTTCCCATGACCGCTCTGATCTCACAGACGGCTCGGGCTGGGCTGGCCGGCCTGGAGACGCTCACCGGGATTCCCGGAACGATTGGTGGCGCCATTCGGGGCAACAGTGGCGGGAGGCAAGGGGCGATTGGACAGTTTGTCCGACGAGCCACGGTTCTGGAAGCCGACGGGCAGATCCGGACTCGGCAGCAAGACGACCTGATCTTCTCCTATCGCCGCTCCAACCTTGATGATTGCGTCATCCTTACCGCCGAACTTGAGCTTGAGCCTGACGATCCCGAAGCCGTCGTCCGTCGAATGCGAAGCGTCTGGATCGTCAAAAAAGAAAACCAGCCGTACGGACATCAGTCCGCGGCGTGCATCTTCAAGAACCCGACCCCCGAGATTTCGGCCGGCACCCTGATTGATCAGGCTGGGCTCTCCGGCCATCGCGTCGGCGGGGCCGAGATTTCCGATCGCCATGCCAATTACATCATCGCGGAACCAGGCGCAACCGTCTCCGACGTGTTGGAGTTGATCGACTTCACGCGTGAGGAGGTCCTGCGCCAGTTCGGCTATGAACTCGACCTCCAGATCCAAATCTGGTAAGCCGATCCAGCCAAGGAAGCGGCCCGAATCAGGATCGGGCCCGGTTCCTGGTCCGAGGATTGGATGATGCTTCGCCTGGCAACGGATGCCGACGAACAAAGCCCTCCCTCAGCGCACCGAGCGCCCTGGCTCTCGCTGATGGTCGGATTGCTTGGCCCCCGTGGAACGCATGCGGCGTTGGTCGCCGTGGTGGTGCTCGGACTCAGTTTGTTGGTTGTGAGCGGGTTGCCGGGTCGGGTTCGTGCCTGGGTGCATGATCGTCCCGAGTACGATTGGTCCGTCGCTCAAATCGCGCTCGATCCAGCTCCACCCTCGTGGCTTCGAGTGGGAGAGCGTGGGGTTCTTTCAGCCGTGGCCGAACCGCTTCAAGGATTTGACCCGGGGTCCGTTCTGGATCTGGACCTTGGGGCGGTGGAACGAGCCTTCAAGAATGTCTTTTGGGTGGAACGTGTCCGAGGGATTGAACGCTCGTATCCCAATCGGGTCATCGTTTCTCTGGATTACCGACAACCTGTGGCGATCGCTCCACTCGACCCGTCAGCCGCAGCGACCAATCCGTCTCGCCGTGATTACCTTGTTGTTGACAGCACTGGACTCATCCTCGATCGACTTCCGGTCAACTCCGATCTTGGACGCTCCTTTGCGAGCGAGTTGGTCATGTTGAGCGGGTTAAAGGTGCCTCAGGACGTTACGATCGGTCAACCGTGGCCGCGGTCTGACTCGTCTGAGAGCGTCTTGCGATCCGACCCAGCCGCCGAGGCGGCCGCCCGGCTGGCCCGGTTTCTTCTCGATCGATCCGCCGAGGATGGCTGGCCCGAGACGAGATCAGGGCAGATGATTCCGTTCCGGCGGATCCACCCCTACCAGGGGGATCCCCGGAAGCTCTACATCAATCACAAATTGCCCGATGGTCAGGTCCTCTGGGTCGTCTGGGACTCCGCTCCCGGTTCCGAGGGGTCAAGCGAGCCGTCCGCGATCGAAAAGTGGGACATGCTGCGCAACTGGATTACCAGCGGAGGGATCGATCGCCCACTCGATCCCGGGGCGCTCGGCTTCACGACCAGAGGTCCTGTCTGGCTTCCCCCGATCTAATTCGGAGACGGTTCGAGAATGGTTCCTGTGATCGCCGCGGGAAGATCCTCGGACTCGGTGTCTTGTTCTTACAGGCAGCGTCCGTCATGTTCCATCGCCCTCATCGATGGGAAATGGTCGGATCGGCGTGAGCGCAGAACACCGGGAGCATTGGGGAGATCGGGGCGATGTCGAATCGACTGGGACCCAACTGGCTGAACCGCGCGAAGGGGATCGCTGGGCCGACCTATCCGGCCCGGTATGGTCGGTTCGCGGTCTTGGTCGAACAGATCAATGCCCTGGAGCCGAAGCTGGAGAACGAATCGGACGAGCAGATCGTTGCCCGCAGTTTTGCGCTCCGGCAGCGGGCCCGCCAGGGAGACCCGGTCAACAAACTCCTGGTTGAAGCCTTCGCGCTGGTTCGAGAGGCAGCCAAGCGCACGGTGGGCATGCGTCATTATGACGTGCAATTGATGGGTGGAATTGCGATTCATCATCGATCGATCGCGGAGATGGAGACCGGCGAAGGAAAGACGCTCGTCTGCACCCTTCCCGCCTATCTCAATGCGTTGGGTGGGAAAGGGGTCCATGTCGTCACCGTGAACGACTACCTCGCCCATCGTGACGCCGAATGGAACGCGCCGATCTTTCACAAGCTCGGATTGACCGTCGGTTGCATTCAGACAGGACAGGACGACTCCATTCGTCGAGCCGCATACGGGTGTGACATCACCTACGGGACCGGCAAGGAGTTTGGCTTCGATTTTCTCCGCGATCAGCTCAAAAAGTTTCAGCACGGCGACAATCACCGCAAGACGTTCATGCAGGCGTTTGTCACGGGAGCAACGACTGCCGAAGCCTCTCGCCCCGTCCAGCGAGCCCATCATTACGCCATTATTGACGAGGCCGACAGCATTCTCATTGATGAAGCTCGAACGCCCCTCATCATCGGGGCGAACAACCAGCCGACACAGGAGGAAGCCTCGGCCTATTTCGGTGCCGACGAGATCGCTGCCACGTTGGTCCGAATCAAGGATTTTAAATACGATCCCGTGGAACGCAAGGCCGAGCTAAACGCCTCGGGACGACGGAAGGTTCAGGCCAAAGCCGGGCACTCCGCGTTCTCAATGCTGACGGTCGATCAACTCTACGAATATGTCGAACGGGCCTTGCGGGCGCAGATCGCCTACATCCGAGACAAGGACTATGTTGTTGCGCCCAATGAAAAGGGACAGCCCGACGTTGTGATCGTCGACGAGTTTACCGGCCGTCTCATGCCGGGTCGCCAGTGGCAGGATGGTTTGCATCAGGCGATACAGGCCAAGGAACGACTTGAAATTACCCTGGAAACCATTACCGCGGCTCGAGTGACGGTTCAGGAGTTTTTCAAGCGTTATTCCAAGCTCTCGGGGATGACCGGCACCGCCCGGAGTGATGCCTCGGAGTTACGACGAACTTACAAGGTTCACGTCTTTCCCGTTCCGACCAACAAGCCGAGTCGCCGCACCTGGGTCAACGACCGTGTCTTCTCCACCGAAAACGAGAAGTTCCGGGCGGTTGCCGAGGAAATCATCCGTCTGAACAAGAAGAAGGTTCCGGTCCTGGTCGGAACGCGTTCCATTGAGAAGTCTGAGAAGTTAAGCGCTTTGCTCAATGAGGCGAGGATCGAGCACCAAATTCTGAATGCCAAGAACCACGCCATTGAGGCCCAGATTGTGGCTCAGGCGGGTCAGCCTGGTCGGGTGACGGTGGCCACGAACATGGCCGGACGAGGGACCGACATCAAACTCGGCGAGGGAGTCGCACAACTCGGAGGGCTCCATGTTCTCGGGACCGAGCGTCACGAATCGTTCCGGATCGACCGTCAGCTTGCGGGTCGATCTGCTCGACAAGGGGATCCCGGGCATGTTCAGTTCTTCCTGTCACTCGAAGATGAATTGATCGAGGCCTTCGGTGAAAAACCGGCCAAGCGGTTACGAGCCCGTTATGCCAACAGGGGAGAACTGACCAGTAACGGTTTCCGACGCCTGTTTGTCCGCGCACAGGCTAAAAAGGAACGTCAGCATCGCAAGGATCGTCGCCTCTTGATGCACTATGAGAAGCATCGAGCTGAGATGAGGGAGAACATGGGCTTGAATCCGGTTCTCGGTTGATCAACGCTGCGGTACGTCATTGAATTCCGGTCTGGGTTCAAAGCCCCCGGCTGAGCCGAACGAGCACGCCACGGAAGTATTGGTCGAGTTGATCCAGTTCACCGAGGCAATCTCGAGCCAGCTCCACGCGAGGTCGGACAGGCTGAGCCGAGTCGAACGCGTTCAGATAGGTTCGCAAGCGCTCGGCAGCCTGCGGATTACGCATCAAGGAATAGATCATTAACCATGACTGTGCGTACGCAAGTTGCACCGTCGATGCCTCGGTGAACGGAGCGTCAGTACGAATCAGGTCGGCGATTGGCAAAAGAGCCTTTCCCTGTTGGAGCGCTCTGACCAGGACTCCGAGTCGCTCCCGATTGACCGCCCCGATTTTGGCCCTGCCACGGGGGCGTCGAACCTCGCCGTACATGGCCAACCCTTCCAGGAAGGCCAGGGGGATGTCGGCGTTGCGGTCGAGCAGACCCGTGTTGAACGTGAGTTGATGGGTGGCTTCATGAAATAAGGTGATCGAATTCGCCCGTTCTGCCTGGGCTCCGGCTGGGCTCCCGCTCCGACCATCGTAGAGTGCCAGATAATTGGATCCGATCTCATAGATCCCGGTCACGTCGGCCGGGAGATCGGTTCGAAGAAAACGGCTGAATTCGTCATGATGCGACAGGGCCACGATGGTCATGCGGGCGGGCGGCGCTTCGACCTGAAATTCCCTGGCACGGAAATGGTCCAGGAAATCGTCTGCCAAACCTTCGCAGAGCGTCAACGCCCCCTGCATGAAATCGTTCGGAGCCGTACCAAGCGCAACATACCGTTTCCCCTCATGTTGCCGGAATTCCGGGAGCCCCGCTTCGGCCCCTTGTTGACGGAGGAGTTCGAGACGAGCTGAATCAGGTTCGGCCAGGGGAAGTTCACCTGCCCAGGAGCGCACCGAGCCAACCAGAGCAATCGTCGCAGTAGACCTAAACCACCATCGGCGAGTGATTTGGGGCCCCAGGCAGAGTGATGGCATGATTCAATTCTCCGAATCCTCTCCTGTCACCTCGATCCCGAAGTGTCGACAACAGAACTCAACCATCCGGTGATGGGGTGTCTTTCCTCGACTAGCAAGGTCATCGACATGGTCCGTCAAGCACTCGATCCCATTTGCGTGAAGCTTTGACGCCAAATACGTCCCGAAATTCGGATGGTGAATCCCTTTGCCCGGAGGAGCATCGGGGGGAAGCGAGCCCTTCGGCTCATTGTAAACCAAATAAACTGGTGGGTCATCGGCGGTCACGTATGTATCCGGCGAAGCCTCCTGATAGCGACGGTATGCTTCTTCGGTTTCGAGGTGTTCCTTCGTCAATCCAAAAAACGGTGTCAACGCGGGGTGTTCGTGAGCCCGGCCACCCACGATCGTTGCGATGACCCGAGGGTCGTAGGTCGTCTGGGCACCAAAGACCGCCACGCAACTGAGTCGACTCGACTGGTGATCGACCGGGTCCTCACTTTCAGGATTCTTCAAATCGTCCTGAAATCCCACCCAGAGCGCGACTCCCGCACCCGCCGACCCGCCCGAGGCCGCGATTCGTTCCGGGTCGATGTTCCAATCCTTCGCCTTGAATCGGAGAAACTGAACGGCGCGTGCGCCATCCAGCATAGGAGCGGGAAAGGATGCGTGTTGTGAAAGTCGGTAGTTGATCGAAGCAACCGAGATTCCAGATTGCAGGCACTCCTGGAGGAGATCGACCGGAATCCCTCGTTTGTCTCCGCCCTGAAAGCCGCCTCCGTGGATGTAAACCAGCAAGGGGGACGGTTGATCGGTCCCGGCGGACCAGAAGTCAAGCCGATGCCGATGATGAGAACCGTAGCGAACATTGACCCGATCGGGCAACGGGCGGTCGAGAAACCGCTGTTGCGCCGCGGCCAGGCTCACTGTTAACGACACCAGGGCCAACAGGCCCCAGCTCACGATTTTTCGGCGTCTCATAGATGCAACTCGAAGTGGAGCGAGGAGGCAAACAGAATCGGTCGCCAACTCCTCGATGTTACGCTAACGGGGCACGCTTGGCCTCGCAATCACTCAGGGGAGCCCTCGAACTGGACCAGACACCTGAACTGGGGATGGCCAGGTCCCCGAGACCGTCAAGGGTGGGACGACGACCGTTGATTGACCGTTTCTGGAGGGGCCGTTACAGTGACTGTTCCACCATCATTCTCCCCTCCGAACCCTTTCGAAAGTGTTCGCAACGTCGCCCGAGGAACGGCATGAGTGCATCGGTAGGCCGCCCGCCCTTCTATCTGGGGATTGACCTGGGAGGGACGAACGTAAAGAGCGGAGTCGTCGATGACGACGGCCAACCTCGTTCCTCCATCAGTATCAAAACTCATGCCGATCGTGGACCGGAGGCTGGAATTGCCACCCTTGCAGAGGCTGGCCGGCAGGCAGTCGAGGCGAGCGGGTTAAGCTGGGATGAGATTGTGGGCGTTGGCCTCGGTTCCCCGGGAACCATGGACATTCCTGCCGGCATGCTCCTCGACCCGCCGAATCTCCCGGGATGGCAAAATTTACCAATTCGAGACCTCCTCGCTGCCCGTCTCGGCAAGCCGACCGTCCTTCAGAACGATGCCAATGCCGCCGCTTACGGTGAGTACTGGGCGGGAGCCGGCAAAGGAGTTACGAGCCTCGTCCTGTTCACGCTTGGGACGGGAGTCGGGGGAGGCATCGTTGAACGAGGACGCATCATCGAGGGCAGCCACAGCCACGGTGGCGAGTGCGGGCACATTGTCATCCAAATGGAGAATGGCCGCCAGTGCGGGTGTGGGGGCTATGGGCATCTGGAAGCGTACGCTTCGGCAACGGCTCTGGTGAAACGAGCCCTGGAAGCCCTGGAACTGACGGACGAACCCACAGCGCTGCGAAAACACCTTGCGGAAGGACGCCTTTCGGCCCGATCAATCAACGAGGCCTCACTCGCGGGCGACTCACTCGCTGGCTTGTTGATGAGGGAAACCGCCCATTACCTTGCAGTGGGTGCGGTTTGCATGATGCACACGATCAACCCCGATATGATCCTGTTCGCTGGTGGCATGTCGAATGCAGGACCCGAGTTCATGGAGTTGATCCGGGAGGGGGTCAAACGGATGGCGTTCCCCTTGCCGGCCTCCAAGACCTTGATCGACTACGCAACCCTTGGTGAGGAGGCAGGGTACATTGGCGCTGCCGGGTGTGCTCGGATGGCCTTCGGTCCAGGGAAGCTCTCTGACGACTGAGCGATTTCACACGACAGACGAAGTATCGGGGGCCCAGAAAACTGGAACGCCCCCTCGCAAGCATCGGGATCGACTCGCCCGAAGCGCCTTTCGTTGCTATGATGACAGTACGTTTGATCCCGATGGACGTGGATGACTCCCGACTCGGGAACCGACGAACCTTCGTTTCACGCCTCGATCCGCTCGCCCCGCCGGCCCGATCCTCCCGATCGGCTGGTCCTTGGCCTCCAGCCTGGACTGCCCATGGCCTTCGATCCCAGGTTTATTCGCAATTTCTCAATCGTCGCTCACATCGACCACGGCAAGAGCACGCTGGCTGATCAGCTATTGCTCCAGTCGGGCGCGATCTCTCAACGCGAATTTCGCGAGCAATTGCTTGATGACATGGACCTCGAACGTGAACGAGGGATTACCATCAAGGCTCGCGCCGTCAGTCTGCACTACGATCAGGATGGTCAGCGATACGAGCTGAACCTCATTGACACTCCTGGTCACGTGGACTTCCACTACGAGGTCTCACGGAGCCTCGCCGCGTGCGAGGGAGCCATCCTGCTCGTCGATGCCACTCAGGGAGTGCAAGCCCAAACTGTCGCCAATGCATACCTCGCGATTGCAGGCGATCTGGCCCTGGTGCCGGCGTTGAACAAGATCGACATGCAGGCTGCGCGGCCCGACGAGATTAAGGAAGAGGTGTTCAATACCCTCGGCCTCGATCCTGATGAGATTCTTTCCGTCAGTGGGAAGACCGGGATCGGTGTTCCCGAACTCTTTCGAGCACTTATTGATCGCATTCCGCCTCCCTCGGGTCAGGTCGATGGGGCGCTTCGAGCGCTGATCTTTGACTCAAAGTACGATGATTACCAGGGAGTGGTTGTTTACGTTCGGGTCATCGACGGAACCATCCGGGTTGGGCAGAAAATCCGGCTCATGGCGATGGAGCGGGAGTACGAAGTCATCGGCCTGGGGCAGTTCCGTCCTCGGGAGGTTCCCTGTCAGGAGCTGGGAGTCGGGCAGGTCGGCTTCGTCGTGGCCAACATCAAGCAGCTCGCCGATGTCCGAATCGGTGACACGATTACCGATGCTCACCGCCCTGCCAGCCAGGCGCTTCCTGGCTACCAGGAGCCGAGCCAGGTCGTCTACTGCGGCCTTTTCCCAGCCACTCATAATCAGTTCGAGGACCTTCGTACTGCCCTCCAAAAGCTTGCCCTCAACGACTCCAGTTTCACGTTTGAACCCGAGACCTCCGATGCTCTGGGATTTGGGTTCCGATGTGGATTTCTGGGCATGCTGCACATGGAGATCGTTCAGCAGCGCCTCGAACGCGAAAGTGACCTGGCACTCGTCCAGACTGCTCCCAACGTCACCTACGAGATCTTGACCACGAAGGGGGAGACCCTTTACGTCTCGAATCCGACGCGCATTCCCGAGCCGGGCAACATCGAAGAATTCCGCGAACCGTACGCCCGAGTCAACTTCCTCGTGCCGTCCGACAACATTGGTGCCATCATGGCACTCTGCGAGGAACGACGCGGGAATTACATCAAGACCGACTACATCACGCCGACTCGCGTCATCGTGACTTATGAGCTGCCACTGGCAGAAATGATTTACGATCTCTACGATAAACTCAAGTCCGCCACCCGAGGCTTCGGCACAATGGACTACGAGTTGATCGGTTACCGACCGAACAATCTGGTTCGACTCGACGTGTTGGTCGCCGGGGATCGAGTGGACGCCCTCTCGGTGGTGGTCCACCGGGACTTCGCGGATCGTCGCGGCCGGAAGCTTGTGAAGAAGCTTAAGTCCGAGATCGATCGTCATCAGTTCGAGGTCGCCATCCAGGCGGCGATCGGCTCGAAGGTAATCGCCCGAGAAACCATTTCCGCCCTTCGGAAAAACGTAACCGCCAAGTGCTATGGTGGCGACATCACCCGGAAGCGGAAACTGCTCGAAAAGCAGAAGGAAGGCAAGAAGCGGATGAAGCAGGTCGGTAACGTCGAGATCTCTCAGGAAGCGTTCCTGTCCGTTCTCGAAGCTGGTGAATCCTGAGCACTCGCTTTGCTCTGAACCGCTCCCCCGGATCACCCGCTGCACGGCAATCAGCCAGATTCGGGGAGTCCTGATCAGGCAAACGCCTTCTGGATGGGCCTTGACACGATTCGGGGCGTCGAATGAATCAGATCGAGACACCCGATCGGCTTCCAGTCACTCAACTCAGGGTGATGGCGTCGACTTCCGAATCCAAAACAGCCTCTCACCGAGTGGAAGACGACGGGCCGGAATCGATTCCTTCAGCGTCTCGACCGCTGATTGAGTCGATTCCGATTCTTTTTATTGGGATGCTTCTGGTTCGGACTTTTGCCGCGGAAGCCTACATCGTTCCGACCGGCTCGATGGCACCGACGCTCCTGGGTGTGCATCGCGACGTGTCCTGTACGTCGTGCGAGTTTGTCTTTGCGCTGGGGGTTGACGAAGACGGCCACGCCGGACGTCCGCTTTGTCCGAACTGTGGAGCTGATCTCGAAGAGGCCCCTGCGGTCGAACGAACCGGCGATCGATTACTCGTCCAGAAAAACTTTTTTCGTTGGAGACCTCCCAAACGCTGGGAAGTGGTCGTGTTCCTGAACCCTTCGGAACCGGAGCAGGCCTATGTCAAACGGGTGGTTGGTTTGCCTGGCGAGGCGATCGAGATTCGCAACGGAGACATCTACGTCGACGATCAGATCGCCAGAAAAGATTTCCGGGAACAACAGGCCGTTCGGCTTCTGGTTCACGACAGTCGTTACCGTCCACCAGGTCCTGAATGGTTTCCTCGATGGCAATACCGGAACGAATCGGAAGGACCTTCCGGCTGGTCCTCCGACGGGACCGGTTTCCGACACCAGGCATCCCAGTCAGGAAGCCCCGGGAGTCTCGATTGGCTCGAGTACAGGCATGTGGATCCTGATCGATCCAATTATGGTCCGGTTCGTGATTTTATTGCGTACAATGGGGCTCGACTGGGGTCTGGTCGGCGGGTACAGGATCTTGCTCTTGAGGCTCGGCTCGATCTGACTCCCGAAACCGAAGCCCTGGGCATTCGATTCCAGGCCGGTTCTGATCCTCTGACTCTGACGATTCCGCTTGATGGGAGTCAACCTCCTCAGGTTTCCTTCCTGGGAAAGGAATTCCGGACCGAGGACCGGGCGGCCGGGGTCGCCTCGGCCTGGGCGGATCAAAGAGGCCCTCATACGCTGGAAGCCTCGTTCTTTGATCATCGCTTGATGGTTGTACTCAACGGCGAGCCCCTTTTTGAACCCCTTGATCTGGCCCCCTCGCCATCCCGGCCGTTTACGTCTCGGATTGACGACCCTCCCGTCGCTCTTGGGGTTCTCGGAACAGGTGTGACGGTGCTCCACCTGAAGATCTATCGAGACGTGTATTACACCGATGGCCTGTCCCAGAGTCCTGCCCGTCCGTTCGGGGTTGGGGAGCCGTATCGACTCGGAACCGACGAATATTTTGTGCTCGGTGACAACAGCCCGGTTTCCAATGACTCGCGATTCTGGTCAGACAGTCCCGTGGTCCCCGGTTCAATGCTGCTTGGAAAGCCGTTCCTTGTCCATTTGCCCAGCCAGGGAGTCCCGATCCGCGTCTTCGGTCGTGAGCCGTACTGGCTTCCGGACCCTCGTGAAATCCGATACATTCGTTAGCCCAATCCGCTTCCAGTCCTTGAACCATCGCAGGGGAGCCCCATGACCCGGACCGCCGCCCGCCGCAAGGTGAATCCTGACTCCTCCTCACGCTCCGAGGCGGCCCGTCCGGCGGAATCGCATCGAGAAACGATCGAGTCCATCGTTGTTGCGTTCATGCTCGCTCTCTTGATCCGAGGATTCGCGGCCGAGGCCTTCGTCATTCCAACCGGATCAATGGCTCCCACGCTGATGGGGCGGCATAAAGAGGTCGATTGTCCCCAGTGTGGCGTGACCTTCACCGTCAATGCGGCTGATGAACCTCGAACCGGCCGACCGGTTGCATTCGGTACATGCTCGAACTGTCGACTTAGGACTCAGGTCGACGATCTCCCGAGCTTTAACGGCGACCGGATCCTGGTGATGAAGTTTCCCTACAAACTCTCGTTTCTTCCCATGGCGGAACGACCTTCCCGCTGGGATGTGGTCGTTTTCCATTACCCCGAAGCACCTGAGCAAAACTACATTAAACGGCTCGTCGGGCTGCCTGGCGAAGAGTTGATGATTCACGGCGGGAACCTGTTTGCCCGACCGCTTGAGAGCGATGAGCCGTTTCAAATCCTTCGCAAACCGTTGCGGCATCTTCGGGCGATGCAACTGCCCGTCTATGATGACCGATACCGGCCGATTGCCCTGGAGTCACTTCCAGAGTGGCAGCGTTGGGCTCCCCTGGAATCTGGAACCTGGTCCGAACCGACCGAGGAGCCTGGTACCTTCGTGTCGGATAATTCGAGTGGTTCTCGGGTTTCCTGGCTCCGCTATCGTCATCTGATCCCCGATCAGGATCAGTGGAGAGCGATCCTCCGGGGGCAAACTCCTGAACGACCTCCGACTCCGTCACTGATCGAAGATTTTTCCTCCTACAATTCGAATCAGGTCCGCAGAGAAGTTGGGGCGCCAGTGATCGAAACTCACTGGGTCAGCGACCTTTCCCTTGAGTTTGAGCTGGAGGTTGAATCGCTTCGTGGGCAATTGATCATCGAACTGATCGAGGCAGGGGTTTCGAATCGCTGCACCATTGATTTGGCCGAGGGACTGGCGACCTTGACCCGTGATGACACGGTCCTCGGGACGCCAGAATCTTGCGGGATTGATACCACTGGTCGCTACCGACTGACTTTTGCCAACATTGACGACCGATTAACCCTTTGGGTCAACGGCCGAACGCCGTTTGGAGAGGGGGTCGTCTATGCGGTTGACCGATCCGAACCTCTCGTACCGACCCCAGCCGATCTGGCACCGGCAGGGATCGGTGCCGAATCGGCCGACGTTCGGGTAAGCGGGCTTGTCCTTCACCGAGACATCTACTATACGTTGGAGCCGAATTCCTCGGACCTTGAAGGCTTTGGCATGCTCCGGGGGCAGAATGAGTTTCGATGGCTCCAACTCGCGATGTCCGATCCGGCTCAATTCCCCGAACTTGCTCGGCTTGACGCTCCGCGAACCTTTGCGATCCGTCCTGGCCGGTACATGATGATGGGGGATAACAGTCCTCGGAGTAAGGACAGTCGCGCCTGGTCTCGGCTTGAGGCAGAAGGTGTCTATTACGACGACAACGCCCAACGCTGGGACATCGGCCCCTGGTCCACACTCGACCGTGCCTCGCATGAGGTGCCCGAAGAATTGATCGTGGGGAAGGCGTTTTTCGTCTACTGGCCTCACGGACGACCGTTCGGCCCCGACATTCGCGTCTCAAGAGACTTCCGCATTCCGTTCCGTCCTTATTTTGAACGAATGCATTGGATTCGGTAGCTGGAAGCTCGCTCTCAGCAGTTCCCGGCACCGATCAAGGAGGATCGGCCCCATGGCCTTGCTGGAAGTCCGCGACCTGCAAAAGTGGTACGGCAAGCGTCAGGTCGTTTGCGGTGTTGACTTCGAAGTCGAACAGGGCCAAGTGGTGGGCCTTCTCGGCCCCAATGGCGCAGGGAAAACGACCAGCTTCCGGATGACGATTGGCCTGATCTCGACGGATGGAGGTTCGATTACCTTCGGTGGCCACGAGATCACCCATCTCCCCATGTATCGCCGCGCTCGCGCCGGGCTTGGCTATCTTCCTCAAGAAACCAGTGTGTTTCGCCAGTTATCGGTCGAAAACAACTTGATGGCGATTCTGGAAACCCGTTCCGACCTGGGGCGCAAGGAACGCAAGCGCCGACGTGATCAGCTGCTTGACCAGTTCGGACTCGATCACATTCGATCCACCAAGGCTCAGTTCATCTCCGGCGGCGAGAAACGCCGACTGGAAATCGCGCGGTGCTTGATCACTGAACCCAGCTTGATCATGCTCGACGAACCCTTCGCGGGAATCGACCCGAAGACCGTGAAGGAAATTCAAGGCTCCATCCGCGAGCTGGCCGAGCAGTTCAACATCGGCATCTTGCTGACCGATCACGAGTTCCGGGAGACGCTCGAAGTGACCGATCGGAACTACCTGATTTATCAAGGTCGGGTGGTGGCTGAGGGGAACCGTGTCGAGTTCCTCGAAAACCCAGACGTTCGTCGCTATTACCTTGGCGAACGCGCCGATGTCGGTCACCTCCTTGAGGATCGATCGCCGCATCACGCCTCGACAAAGCCGGTGGCACAGACCCCGGTCACGTCCCCCTCAACTCCACCGAAGCCGAAGCCCGTGCTTCCTCCCTCGGGAGGAGTCGCGGAAGTCGCCCCTCAGCCACCCGAGGCTCCGAAACCTCGAGTGGAAGCTCCGTCCATCCCTCACGTTCACCTCGACCCACTGCTCGACGCCTTTGGACCTGTCATTCTCGACCCCTCGTTCGGTCACGAGCCGGACGAGGAGGATGACGATTTCTACAATCCCGGATCGTCGTCCCGCTGATCAGACCTGAGTGTTGATCACCAGCAGAATCACAGTCACGAGCGCCAGGATTCCGGCGATCATCAGAAAGAGCCGAGTGGCATGGCGGAAGATCAAAGGCCATGCTTCATGCCGGGACGCTGCGTAAACCAGGCTGATGACCAGGATCAAGGGAGGAGCAAACCAGTAGGCGTTTATCAGTCCCAGCAGGAACGTAAACTCAGGCAATGGAACCCACATCAGGCCGACTCCGCCTCGGAAGTTGAGGAAACATCGGCGGTCGAGGTCGCTTCTTGTCGGACTGCGGGCCCCTCGAACGCATCGTAGATCGCCAGGACATTGAGCAGGCCGGCAATCGTGGTGTAGATGTCGCCGATCTCTTTCAGACCACCATACTTCTGATGAAGGGAGAAGACACGACGCACGACTTCCTGCATGACTTCTCGGACCCCGTTGTCCATGGTCGGGTCCAGCATCGGAGCGGCCATGAAGCCGTTGAACAGTGGTTGGAATCCCTGGTGAATCAAGGTTGCCTGGATCAGGGCTGGCCACGCAGGTAATCCGACCCAAAACTGGCCAAGATAGTAGAGTCGGAAATGCTCCGGGTTGCGAAGCGGGTTGACCCACGTCCAGTACACGTTTGCCCCTTCGCCCAGGGCAAAACCGACCGCATAAAGCCCGAATATACAGAGAAAATAGAGCAGGCCCTTCGCCTTACGCCCTTGATAGACATGGCCCATTCCCGGCCAGGTCAACGCAAGTAGCGCTGCAAGGGAGCGATTCTTCAACGGAACATCGGGGGCGGTCGTCGGGTGTTCCATCAGCAGCGTTGGGTCGCTTGGAATGGGCAAAGGGCCATCGACGCAGAAGGTCCAATCTAGCATGGACCGGAGCTCTTTTGCTAGTTCGGGGCGGTGATCGGTTCCACGATCCCAACGGATTCCTGGGCGATTCCCGAGACAAGTTCAGCTGGAATCAAGGAACGATGGTCCAGCGCACCAGCCCTGAGCGCCAAGCCGGCCAGGCGATCGATGACCCCAGGCAAGCCCTCGGACACGGCATGCAGTCGTAAGATGGCCCGATCCGAGAACACAGGGGAGAAACGACCGGCGGCTTTCAGTTTCTCGATCAAATAGGTGTCCGTCATGCGTCGAGTCAGCCGGTCAAGGCGAAGGCGAAGCGGCCATCCTGAATGACCCTCCGGATCGGCTCTCCCAGAGATCAAAACGGTCACCGCCCCGCCGCCCTGCTGCCCCACTGCCTCAATCCGATCGAGAGCTTTTCCATCGGACTCCCAGGTCATCAGGTCGTCTCCGTCAATCGCCAGGATGACTCGCACTCCCTGTGCGCGGTCGAGACGAAGACTCTCCAGCAAATGGCCAAGTCCTTCGGCCTCTTGGATTCCAGGTGCCAACCGCCGGCCAAACCCCATCACAAGGCCTCGGATCATTGCACCTTCATCGATCGGACGCCGGACCGAACAGAGACGTCGGCCCGGTCCTCGGAGTCGCCGAAGGGCTTCGTGAAGGACAACTGATTTCCCCAGCTCGGGGACACCACGCACCTCTCCTCGCCGATCGCCGCTCTCAACCAGATGGACGAGCCTGGCAACCGCTTCCTCATGCCCGGGGAGTGCGATGAAGGGAACGGCTCCGGGCCGAAATGGATCAAATCGCAGGTCCCAGTGTCGTAACCAGATCATGGGAACACGTTCCTTCTCTCTGCGAACCGGGACAGACACCTCAAGCGACGGTGTCAAGCACCTCGATCAGTCCTTTGGAATCGGTTAGGATGATCGATTGTCTTGCACGAATTCTTCCGGCGGATCGATCTCCGATGGAACGCGTTTATCATCCCGAGCCCTTCGACGACGATCGCGTCGAGGTGACTGGCCCGGAGGCTCACCACCTGACTCGCGTTCGGCGGGTTGCTCCAGGAGAAGGGGTCGAACTGTTTAATGGCCTCGGTGACGTGGTTCGTGGTCGCGTGGATCGGTCGGATCGGCATCGGGTTGAGATCCTGATCCAGTGCCGGATCGCTCCTCGACCCGAACCATCTGCCCAAATCGCGCTCGCCACGGCGGTTCCCAAAGGGGATCGGTTTGACTGGCTCATCGAAAAGGCAACCGAGCTCGGGGTTCACCGAGTGATCCCGCTGCGAACCCAGCGATCCGTCGTCGATCCTCGGACGACAAAGCTCGATCGACTCCGTCGCCTTGTGATCGAAGCCTGTAAGCAGAGCGGTCGGGACCGTCTGTTACACATCGAGCCAATGCTCTCCTGGCCAGACCTCCTCGCGACGTACACCGAGGGCGTTCGATTGATTGCTCATCCCGGAGGCGAAGCCATTGGCCGTTGTGGAACGATCGCCACGGTCATCCTTGCCATTGGGCCCGAAGGTGGGTTCTCTGATGAAGAGGTTGAGCAAGGGCAAGAGCTCGGCTGGAAGACCATTAACCTGGGACCGAACATCTTGAGAATCGAAACCGCCGGTCTGGCAGCGAGTGCCGCGCTCCTTGCGCTGAACCTCTCGTAACGATCGGTATCTCGTCCGACCGTGGCAACGATGCCGGTGATGGGGCCAGCTCAGGCAGTGGTCCACTGGCCTCCCGACAGATCCTGATAGATGGACCAAACATATCCGTCCGGATCTCGAAGGGCGAATTCTCGCCAACCCCAGGCCTGATCCACTGGTTCTCCAGAGAGACTCAGCATGGCACCCTGCTCGATGCAATGCTGGTAGAAGGCGTCAACCTCATCGACCCTGAGCTGGAGATGAATGCCCAGCCCGACGCGCTGATCACGAAACTCCTGATCGTGGGCGTCCTGGGGATGGAGCATGATCGTGAAGTCGTGCAGACGAAGTACGACCAGGGCGATAGGTCCCCCGTCGTATTCGGCCAACTCCTGGACGACCGTCGCTCCCACCACCTCGTGGTAAAAGTCCCGGGACCGGATCATGTCATTCACATAAAGAAAAACACTCGTCACCCTGGCAGCCATGCCCGTCCCCCGCAGCCGGTATCGATCGGATGATCGGCCGAACGATACACGCCAATTGCAATCGAATCAATGGAATCTCGGCTCGGCGGTGATCCGATTCAGAATTCATCGTTGAAGAACGCAATCACCGTCCGGAACACGGGAAGCAGATAACCCGCGGCCGAATAATGCCCGCAATCGAGCCACTGGATGGGAGGCCGGCCCGCCGCTTCCCAAAGCTTGGTTGTTGCCGAGGGGGGAATGATCTCATCCGATCGGCCGGCGATCATCAGCACTCGCTTCCCCTGAAGTCCCCTCGCATAGGTCAGCGGATCGAAGGGGCGCGTCAACTCAGCCAGCTCTTTCCTGGTTCGACCGGAGGCGATCCAGGCCTTCCGGGAATCTCGAGCCTCGGCCTCGGGCATGTCCCAGAGGATTTCGGCCAATCCCCCTCCTCCCAGAAGAATGGCGGCTCGACCAATCTGAGGATCGACTCCGGCCGCAAGCGAGGACACGATTCCCCCCAGACTGATGCCCGTCACCCCGATCCGTGATCCATCGACCTCGGATCGAGAGGCAAGCCACTGGGCCGCTCTCCGCACGTCGCAAACTCCTTGACGCATCGCAATTACCGACCGCTCGATGTCCGATGAAAGAAAGCGGGCATCTAGGTTCGCCGGACGGCGTTCCCCGTAGTACGGAAGCTTCACGAACAGGGCCGCTACGCCTTCGTCGGCGAGCCTCGCGGCGAGATAACGCGAGAGTGCAAAGTCCGCTCCCAGAATGTGCAAGACGATGACCGCAGGTCGTTTTCCCGGTTGAGCCGGCTGGAAGTACTCGGCGTGAACGGTGTTGTTCTGGGGGTCAGGGCTTGTGATTGGCGAGGGGAAGGTCAACTTTGACACCGAATATCGTGGTGTCGTCCGAAGAGGTTGCAGGACGAATCCAAAGGTCGATTCCACCAAGCGGAAACGTTCAGGAACCGACGCTTCCTCGGGACCTGGCATGACCCTCACCTCGCCATGCTGGAAGGCACTGAGCGCAACCGCGAGGGTGAGTGTTGGAATCATGGAACGAGTCTCCGGGCGGCTTCGATTCGCATAGGCGAGGATCGCTCACCTCGCTAGCATAGCGGCCCCGAAGGTCCAGGGGGAGGGAGAGTCGGATCATGTCAGCCACCCCGTTCACTGACGAACTGAGAACCCTGTCTCCTCGTCGCGTTTGTCTGATCAAACCGAGTGCCCTGGGTGATGTCATCCATGCGCTTCCGGTACTGGCAACACTCCGAGATCGATGGCCATCAGCCCGATTCTCATGGGTCATCAACCGAGGACTGTTAGGACTTGTTGAGGGGCATCCGGCGCTCGATGAGGTGATCCCGTTCGATCGGAATCGTGCCGGGCTTGGCCCTCGGGGGCTGGCGCTCACCTCGCGGTTTTTCGTCGATCTCCGCCGTCGAGGCTTCGATCTGGCGATTGATCTTCAAGGGCTCTTTCGGTCTGGTCTGATGACATTTGCGACCGCCGCTCCCATCCGAGTTGGGCGAGCGGATGCTCGCGAAGGTGCCTCGGTCTTTTACACGCACCAGGTGTCTTCCCACGCCACCCATGCGGTTGATCGGCTCCTCGATCTCGCGATTGCGTTTGGGGCTGACCGCTCTTCGCCGCGCTTCGAGCTGGCAATCAGAGACGGCGATCGCCAGTGGGCGGAGACGAGGCTGGCCGGTTTGCCACGTCCATTGTTGGTGCTCAACCCGGGTGCTCGTTGGATCACCAAGCGATGGCCCCCCGCGCACTTCGCTGAGGTCGCTCGGAGAGCCGTGGCGCGGTTCGGAGCGGGTGTGGTGGTCGTCGGTGCCGCCGAAGACCGACCACTCGCCGCGGCAATTCGAAGGGAACTTGACCCGATCGGCCTGCCCATCCGCGATCTCACCGGGCACACCTCACTCATGGAACTGGCCGCAGTAATGGCAAGTGCGGACCTAGTCCTATCGAACGATACCGGGCCACTCCATCTGGCGGTTGCCTCCGGGGCCCGGGTGATCGCAATCTTCACCTGTACCGATCCGGCCAAGACGGGGCCTTACGGGCCCGGGGCTCAGGTCGTTCGCTCGGGGGTCTGGTGTGCAGCGAGTTGTGTGAGACGATGCGATCGACTGGAATGCATGACCGAACTTTCCCCCGATCGCGTCTGGCACCTGGTGGCGCGAACGCTCAAAGAGGGATATCGCGATGTCGCCTGACCGAAATCAATTCGATCAGGCTGGCTTCGAATCGGAGTGGAGATTCTGCGAATGCAACCGAAAGGTCCCCATTCCTGCATCGGTTCGATGCCGGACCCGGAAATCCATGACCAATGGAAGATGGTCCGACGCTCTCCTCGCAAGCGGAGAACGGACGACCTCGGCATGAGTTACGTCCACCTGTGAGCAGCAAAACACCTTGTCGAGTGCGCTCATCGCCAGATACGCCGGAAACGAGCGGAATCGATGAAGCGGTTCAGTAATTTGCCGCATGCCGTGTCGGGCGAAAGGGCCGTTGGCGAGGGTGTTCCGCCAGTCGTTAAAGTCTCCCACGATCATGGTTGGTAAGTGGGCTGACTCCCGAAAGCAATGGTGCTCAAGAAGATAGCTTGCCTGCCACTGCCTTGTACTCTCGTGCAGACCAAGATGCCAGTTCACCAGATGAAGCGGACCGTGAGGCGAGTCCACCACGGCCAACTGTGCCCCACGTTTCTTGCGATTCAAGTAGCGTAAACACACATCGTGCGCACGACGGATGGGCCATCGGGAGAGCACGAGATTGCCGTACGAACCGATCCGGAATCGGTGGTTCGTCTGGTAGATCGATCTGTATCCTTGGAACGAAGCCGCGAGTAAGGCCTTCTGATCTTCCCCACCGGCTCTGGGGATGCCTTCTGCGACCTCTTGCAAGCAAATCAGGTCGGGTTGTTCCTGGGCGATCACCGCAACGATCCGGTCAAGGTCGTAGCGGCGGTCACGCCCCCCGATCCCCTTGTGGATGTTATAGGTCAGCAGTCTCATCGTCAGGAGCGGCGCGGTGCGCCGCGCTCTCGGGCCTTTTCCAGTGGGGGTTCCTGAGATAGTCGATTCCCGCGGCAATGCTGATCACTCCCGTGATCAGCAGCAGGGGAAACGGAACCGATTGATCGTACACCACCCACAGCAGAAACGCGAACTGAAACGCCGTGGTCGCTTTCCCCAGAACGTGAGGAGGCATTCGACGGATCGCGTCCGAGCCGATCCGGATGACCGCCACGACTACTCCGAATGCCACGGCCAGGTCACGCGCCGCGACAAGGAGCAAGGCAGGAAGAGACACTGTTTGCTCCACAAGGAGCGTGATCAAGACGACTCCCACGAACACCTTGTCAGCAATCGGGTCGAGAATTTGTCCGAAGGTGCTGGCCGTGTGGAACAGTCGGCTAAACATCCCATCGAACGCGTCGCTCAAGGCGGCGAGAATCAGGATCAAAGGGCGCCAGGACGGGGAAACCAGTGGGAACACAACCGCGAGACCAAAGCGGAAAAAGGTCAGCACGTTGGGCAGGAGCAGGCTTGCAGTGACAGAGGGTCGGCTCACCTGAACTCCTCACTCGGAATTGATGCAGTCTGACGAGGCTTGCGACGTCGACGAAGCCGTTGCCAGACTCGGGCTCGGCGAATCGTCTTCTTCAGTCCGAAGAGATGGAACTTCGACTGAACCCGTTCGGCTTCCTCGCGATCGGTGAAAATCGGTCCATCCAGAATCTCGGACTCTTCTGAGGCCAGGGGGATTCGATTCTTGGAAGCCCGGATGAGGCTATATAACACAATACCGTGAGCCACGAGTCGGTAGCTCACCCAGTAACCGATGACATTCGGGCCGGGAATCATGGCCAGCATGATCGAAGGAACGAGGATCAGAAGATACAGGACGAACCAGATCATCCGCCGCTGAAACCGGCTTTCCAGATAGCCGGTCCAGGAGGTTTGCAGGTCCTTGAACGAAAGCTTGGTGGGGTGAACAAAGACAATCCCGTCGGCATGCCTGAGTGACATCAGGAGTCGCTCATCCGCCGGGAGCTTCGATTTGAGCCAGGCGATTGGTGATTGAAGCCACGCCGGGACATGATGTTCCAGGTGTCGAACACGCTCGACCGATCGACCGGCCCAGGCCCCAAATCCGGTCGGTTCGCTTGATCGCCCGTTCATTCCCGAGTTGTGCGAGGTCGAGTCTTCGATCGAAGGTTCAAAATAAAAGATCGGTCGACGGCCCGCTCGTGGAATGACCAGGATTCGCAACGAACGTTCGGGCGAGATGATCATGGATTTTCAGAGGAAGAACCCGGGGTTCCCAGGGCGACATCAGATCGGCCCCGGAGTTGGTGAGTTGCAAGGGGTTCGGCACGGAAGCCGCGAGAACACTCTGTCAGTTGAGTTCGCGAGAACGATTCCATCGAGGTTTCGTTCTCACCGATCTCATTCTTCACTGGACGGTCGATGATCGAGGATGCCCACCCGGAACGCGGAAACGATTTCACAGACCATCAGTCAACCAAGCAATCGTCGTGCCTTCGACCTTCGATCTCCGTGACTCCGAGGAGTCGAACGCCAGACGGATTACCGTTTCGAAGGACGCGCACGCCCATTCAGAATCGCTTTGCGGTCGCCGTATCGAGTCACCACGTAAGTACCGCTTTTGGGACTTCGCTCGATATCGACAATTGCGGCGTTGTCGGCGTCTTCCAGCAGGTGCGTGAACGATCGATAGCCGTAATATCCCTCGTCAAACGAAGGCTTTTTCCGACGCATGGTTTCCTTGATCAATGAGGCGTAAAGAACCTCAGTGTTCTCCCGGGTCAGAGCATTGCAGGCTTCGATCAGGAGGGCGAAGACTTCCCGTTTCTTCTCGGGAATGGACGAGTCCAGTTGTTCGACTGCCTCCCGTTCGTCCTTCTCGATCCGTTCGAGATCTTCGTAGTAGATGAACTCGTCGCAGTTATCCCGGAGCAATTCCGAGGTCGAGCCCTTCATTCCGAGCCCGATGACATGCTTGTCATTTTCCTTGAGTTTCGAAACCAAAGGAGAGAAGTCCGAATCTCCCGAGACAATCACAAACGTGTCAATGTGAGATTTGCTCCAGGCCAAATCCATCGCGTCGACAACGAGGCGAATATCGGCCGAGTTTTTCCCGGTCTGGCTCCGACGGGGAATCTCAATTAACTCGATGGCAGCTTCGTGAAACGGTGCCGTATACGCCTGGTAGCGACTCCAGTCGCAATAGGCCTTTTTGACAATTATCTTGCCCTTTTCGACCAGCCGTTCGAGCACCTTGTGGATGTCGAATCGAGGCTTCTTCTGGTTCTCAAACCCCAACGCGAGGTTTTCCAGGTCGATAAAGACGGCCAGAGTACGGCCTTCATTCGATGCGTTCATGACGCGCAAGGGGCAGGTATCAAGTCGGCCAATAGGTAGTGATCAAACCGGACCCATCCGGTGCGATGATTTCAAGCATACGACCTGGAGCGTACCAAGGCAATTCACCGTTCGCGGTCCCACCAGCGGTCCGGCAGATTGAGCCGGACCGTGGAGGGACGGTTCAGGCGACTCAGCGGCGGGCGGAAGCAGACCAGCCTCCGGCATAGAGATCACGCACGGAGCGCCGAGGCCGAGATTCGTTAACCGAGAGGGCCCGACCGTCAATTTCCTTTCCATCCAGGGCAGCGATGGCCGATCGGGCCTGGTCATCATCGGGCATATCGACCAGACCGAAGCCACGGGAGCGGCCGGTACGCATCTTCGTCTGGACCTCAGCCCACTCGACGGTGCCGAACGGTTCGAACATGGTACGCAGTTCTTCGGAAGTCACCGAATAATTCAAATTTCCGACGTAGATCCTCATTTTCGAAGGATTTCCTTTCGCAGCAAGGTTTCGAGAGAAACGGACTTCGGAAAGAGCAACCCCGGGCGATGACCCGGGATTACCTGATCAACCTGGGGGGAAAATCCAGAACAACGTGATCGCTGCTGGATCGTTACTCAGTCGATAAACGGTGAACCCGGCGATCTTCACTGGCTGTTCAAACGCGGTTATTCACCCGAAATACCCAGCAGCTCAATCTCGAAGATTAGGGTTGAGTTGGGAGGAATCGGGCCTCCAGGAGTCCCGAATTCACCGTAGGCCAACTCGGGAGGGATGACGACGCGCCACTTGTCACCCACGCTCATCAATTGAAGGGCTTGCTTCCAACCCTCGATGAACTCCGCGACCGGGAACGTCATCGGCCCTTTCCCCTCCGTCGAGTCAAACACAGACCCGTCGAGGAGACTTCCCTTGTAATGAATCGTGACCGTGTCGGAGAGCGTCGGGGAAGCACCCTCTCCCGCCTTGAGTTCCTCGACGAGCAACCCGGAATTGGTTGACTTGACCCCTTCCTTCTTGGCGAATTCCGCTCGATAAGCGTCGCCGGCGGTCTTGTTTTCCGCCGCCTTTTCCTTGTTCTGTTCGAGCATCGCCTTTTCAGCTTCTGCCTGCCGGGCGAGTAACTGCTGTTCGAATTCTTCCATGACCTGAGCCAGTTGCTCGTCGGTCAGCAGGGGTTGAGCATCGTTCAAGCCATCGGCGATGCCTCGAGCCACCAGCCTGGCGTTGAGCTGGAATTGCTCGGACTGCATCTTCAATGTCCGTCCGATATTCAGACCGAAGCCGTAGCTCGCCTTGGAGTTCAGATCCGAGAGGTCTGCATTGGCAGGGGCGGGTTGGGCGGCCGGTTGCTGCGCCGGCTGGTCTTGCGCGGCGGAGTTTGTCGAACCAACTGCGATCAGTGCGCCGAGCGCGATGACCATCAGGTCGCTCATCAGGCCTCCTTAGTCAAACGAAAGGAAGAGGTTGGGGTGGGACCGAACGAAGAGTGTGGCGATGACTGAGCTTCGCCGTCTCTTCATTCTAACGGAGGGAACCCCTCGCCGATAACCCAAGATCACCCGGAGCCTCTCGGTTCGAGGGTTTCGATCGTTCTGCTCAATCGCACTTTGAGTCCTCCTGCGTCACCAGACTCCTCCGAATCTCGTAGAATAAATCTGGCTTGGAGAGGTCTTATTCAGGCTCTTGCGTCGATCGTATTTCTCTGGGGAACCTGTTCCCCGGTCCCTTGGGCCTCGATACGATCACCTTTGGGTCCTTCGAGCGAAGCTCAACCCGATCGGCCTCTGCGACTGGCCGACCCGCTTCCGGGAGACGACGGCACGATGTTCGGAAAGCTATTCGGATCAAAGGAATCGAAAAAAGCCCCCGAACTTGCCGGGAAGGTCAAGCCCGCCCCGATACCGAAGATGAAGCGGGTGAACCTGGCTCGCCGATTCACGATCCTTGCCGAAACCAGTCAGGGGAGCATGTCCCATGTTTCCAAGGCCATGGACAACGAACAACAGCGGTCCGTCTGCTTAAAAGTGCAGAACAGTGAAAAGACTGCCGAAGCCTTGTCCCGAGCCTCCCGAGAAGGACGCCCACCCGAAGGGCTGATCGGTTCGAAAATCCGACATAAAAATGTCGTTTTGACCTTCGACTATGGTTTGTCGACCAAGAAAGAGCACTGGCTCTCGATGGAATTCGTCGAGGGTGTGAGCCTCTCGGAAATTCGGAAGATCGGCGCTCGGGACCTGAGTAACAAGGTCGGCCTGTTGATCCAGACGGCGGAAGGTCTGGAGGCGGTTCATCAGGCAGGATTTATCCATCACGACTTCGGTCCAAAGAACGTCCTGGTCAACCGCGAGAATGTGGTCAAAATCATCGATTTCGGTCTCGCTGTGCCCGATGAACCGCACTTCCATCGCCCAGGCAATCGTACCGGCACGCTCCAGTATATGGCCCCCGAATTAATTCGACGCGAGGCGACCGACCGTCGAATTGACATTTTTTCGTTTGGCGTCATGGCATTCGAACTCTTTACGAACCGACTGCCTTACGAGATGGCTGGCGACCAGATGGCCATGATCCGAGCCCGGATGAATGCCGATCCCCTTCGCCTGGCCGACGTGGCTCCCAATCTCCCGGACGATCTCTGCGCAGTGGTCGATCGGTGCCTGGCTCGACGAAAGGAGGATCGCTATCCCAGCATGGCACAAGTGGCCAACGATCTCAGGGCACTGGAGATTGCCCCGAAAGACGAAGAATGACGCACCTCGAGCATTCGAACATGCGATGCCATCGTTGACGGGGTATTGGGCAACCGCCAGTCACTTGCGTCGCATGGTCGAGCCTGGCAGACTTTCGAGACACGGATTGAGCTTCCAGCCAGGATCTCAATCTCCGAATCTCTCGGCAAATTGGTCCGGTTGGAAGACGTGGTGATGATCGAGCCTCCGAAGGTCCGACCTGGCAAAGTTCTTGAGGCGGACCCATCCCCTCGCATTGTCGCCTTCTTCCGAAATTCGTCCCAGGGAAACCTGGCGATTCAACGCCTGGTCGGTCTAGGCATTCCTTCGGATCGGCTCGCGGTGACTCCTCCCGATCAGATCGAGGGGCGTCAGGGGATGATTCTCTCCATTCCGCGTCCTGATTCCGTGCCCATGGACCGCATCGAATCGCTCTGCCGATCGCTCGGTGCCGAGGTTCATCACCAGCGATCCTGAGCTTCACCCTCCTTCAAACCCGATCGAGCATCCCGATGATCTCCTCGACATTTCTTGGCCTGGCCGTGATGTCCACGGCCCTGATCTCCCTTCCCTCGGCTCAAGACCGTGAGGATATTCCCGAGTTCGCGCTCGATCGCCCCGAGATTCGCTCGGGGGATCCCATCTTCCAGTTTAACGGTCGAGACCTTTCCGGTTTCTACACCTATCTGAAGGACAGCGGGTACGACGACCCCAAGAAGGTCTTCACGGTGAATGATGGAATGATCCGCATCTCCGGCGAGGAGTTCGGGGGCATCATCACCGACGACGAGTACGAAAATTACCACCTGGTTATCGAGTGGCGATGGGGGCCAAAGACGTTCCCGCCTCGGGTTGACAGGTCGCGTGATTCCGGGCTTCTCCTGCACTGTGTTGGCAAGGATGGCGCTGCCGGTTCCGGCTGGATGGAGTCGATCGAGTGCCAGATCATCGAAGGGGGATGCGGCGATTTCATCATGGTTGGCGGTGCCGAACGACCGAGTCTCACCTGCGTTGTCCGGGAAGGTGAGGGCAACCAACTCTACTACGACCCCGTCAACGGAAGTCCCGTAACCCGGAATTCAGGTCGCTACAATTGGTGGGGACGCGACCCTGAGTGGAAGGATGTCATCAACGTTCGAGGTCCCCGAGACGTCGAAAGTCCGGTGGGTGAATGGAACACGATGGAGGTGATTTGCGATGGCGAGACCATCACCAACATCGTGAATGGCTATGTCGTCAACGTCGGCACCAAGGCGAGTTTGACGCGAGGGAAGATTCTCCTCCAGTCCGAAGGGGCTGAGTTGCATTGCCGACGCTTCGAGGTTCGCCCGATTCTCAAGGATTGACGCAACCGGATCGAGTCACCGGCCTTTTCTTCGGCCGGTGACTCCCGAAGAATTCTCGCATCCGTCAGCGATTCAACTTGATGGTCCCTCGATCTTCTGCTCCGGAGTATCATGCTTGGTTTAGTTCGAAGCGTTTTGGGGTCACTCACGGTCGTTTTTGCGGCCTGGATGCCCTCGCATGCCGTGACGGCTCAAGACGCTCCCGTCTCCCGTGGAATTGCCTATCTGAAATCTCGCGGGCCATCGGTCACGCCCGGGGAATCAGCTCTAGCAGCCTTGGCAATGTTGAAAGCCGGTGTTCCAGCGAGTGATCCCGCGCTCGTCGAGACCATCCAGAATGCCCTAAGCGCCTCAACGACCGAGGGCTACCGACCGGCCCGCTCTGGAGGCGCTGACATCTACGAAACCGGCATCGCCTGCATGATGCTGGTCAACCTCGATCCTGCCGTCTACCGCCCCTTGATTCAGTCTGCGGCCTCCTATCTGATCTCCAAGCAAAAGAGCAACGGTGCCTGGGACTACGATGGAAGGGCGGGTGATACTGGCGATTGCTCGATCTCTCAATACGCCATCCTTGGGCTCTGGGAAGCAGAGAACGCCGGGGTCCGAATTCCTCCGAGCGTTTGGGAACGCGCGGCCCGATGGTACATGTCGGTTCAGCGTGGTGGCGGTTGGAATTACCATCCCGACGCTCCGAGCCAGCCGACCGTCTCGATGACAGCCGCAGGAACGGGCAGCCTACTGATCTGCAAGATGCAGCTTGCCCCGTATCGGAAGCGCAGGGAACGGACAACCAGTCCCTTGCTGATCCCGCTCGTACCTGAAACCGATCAGGCCGATTATCGAGTTGGTCTTTCTGAAGCACAGCTCGATCAAGCGATCGGTCAGGGAATTGCCTGGCTCGCTCGCAACTATCGTCCCGGTCAATCCAATCTTTTTGGACTCTCAACCTATTACGGTCTTTATGGCTGTGAACGTGTTGGAGGATTGGGAAATCTCACTCAATTCGGGTCCGTCGAGTGGTTCCGGGTGGGGTCTCAGTACATTACGGCGAACCAGGCGGGGGACGGAAGCTGGAACGCAATGTTCGAAACCGTTCCCAACACGTCCTGGGCGATTCTGTTTCTGACGCGGGCGACTGAGAAGACGCTCGAACGGATCCAGGTCGAGCGTCTTGGTTCCGGGACCTTGCTCGGGGGCCGGGGCCTTCCCGAAAACCTTGAGAATTTGACCGTGGCGCAAGGTCGGGTCGTTGTTCGACCGATGAACGGAGCGATTGAGGAAATGCTCTCGGTCCTTGAAGATCCTCGGGCCGACGAGGGAGAATCAGCCCTTGCCGGGTTAATCAACCGCTACTTCACCAGTGGTCCGCTTGCCCTCAAGCCGTACAAGGACCGATTTCGTGTCTTGCTGGTCGAGGGGATTCCCTCTCAGCGATTGACAGCCGCCTGGGCACTGGCCCGCACTGGTGACCTCGACGTCGTTCCCGATCTCATTGGGGCGCTCGAAGATCGCAACGACGAGGTTGCCGCGACCGCCGACTATGGCCTTCGGTTACTGAGTCGAAGTCTCGATCGTAACGGACTTCCTCCCGAGGCCGATGCCGAGCAAAAACGAGCCGCAGCGGCCGAATGGCAGCGTTGGTATGATTCGGTCCGACCCGCCATTCAGGTCGATCCCGCCATCTCTTCCGGTCGTAACTGACTCCGCGAGGGGCTCGCCACCATGACGGTGCATCAATCGCCCACCACTGCCACCGAGTCGGTTGATACATCCCGACTCCTCCCGCCTCAGATCCAGGGGGAAACGGATTATGACCGCGTGACCTCCCTGCTGATGGCTGTCATCATCAGCGCCGTGATCATCGTCGGCTGGCTTGCACTGATTTATCTCACAAATCGTTCCTATGCCCGCAGCGTTCCGGCCCAGATTGAGATCATTGAGGTCTACGGTGGGGGAGGTGGACGGCGCGACGGCGAAGAAAATTCCACCGAACAAATCGATGTGCCTGATGCCGATGTCGCGGCCTTTGCCTCGAACGCCGAACTCTCTCCCGCGGACTTCGAGGAACCTTCACTCGAACAGGTTCCGTCCGCAATGGTCGATGAACTGGCCAATCAGGAATTCGCCGACCTGGCCGAGGAGATGCCAGAGGGAGGCGCACTCGCGACTGGAATCCGAGCCTCGAAACTCGGCTCCGGTGCTGCTGCATATGGCCTTGGGGCGGGAGATGGTGGCGTCCCGCGCGAGCAGCGTTGGAGTATCATTTATAATCCCGGCCAGACCCTGGATGAATACGCCCGCTTGCTTGACTTTTTCGGTGTCGAGATGGCAACCGTACTCGACAACCAGATGCATTACGTATCGAACTTTACCAAGGCTCGGCCGGATGTGCGAATCGCGAACCGAGGCAACGACGATCGCCTGTACTTCCTCTGGCAAGGCGGGGGACGGCGCCAGTCGGACATTGAACTGTTGGGGAAAGCGGGAATTGATGTGGGACAGCGTGGAGTGATCTTCCAGTTCTTCCCTGCGCAGGTCGAGCAGATCCTCTCTCGCCTCGAACAACAATATAAAGGTCTGCAACCGCTGGAAATTCGGACGACCAAGTTCACGGTGATCCCGACCGGCAACCGATTCGCCTTCGAAGTGATTGATCAGCAACCTCTGAACTAAATGCGGTCACATCATTCCGGTCGATCATTCAGTGTGGGCGCTCATCCTTCTCCTGACTTCAACCCCTCGGACGCCTCGCATGGCAACGCTGGAGATTCACGACGGCAAGGGTCGTGTTGAATATCTGACGATTTCCCCAAATCATCAGGTTCTTATCGGTTCCGACCCGAAGTGCGATATCGTGATCGAAGACGTTGAGGCCATGCCGTTTCACGGTCGGCTTCGTTGGAAGACCGACCGATACAAGGTCGAGGCAACTCCGGAAGCCAGAACGCTCGAAGTGGACGGAAAGAAGGTCGTCTCTTCCAGCTTTCGTCAGGGAAGTGAACTCCGAATCGGCAAGGCTCGAATCTTTTTAATCACTCCGGACGATGGTCCGGCTCAGTTCGAAAAGACCCGAGTTCAAGCCCGGCCTGGAGCCCCCTTGGCTGGCGGCTGGGCCGGGCAGATGGGGCCGATGGCGGGAGAGGTTGAACCTCCTTCGCTCGACTCCGCGCTCGACGACGTCGAGGAGATCCTCGAACCTTCCCCCTCGATTCGAAACCGGAGATCGTCTCGACCTGATCGATCTACTCCGACAAAGACCTCAAAGCAGGAGGTTTCATCGGCTGGTCCTCAGAACGGAGCGAAGGGCGGGTTGGCCAACCCACTGATGATACCGGTTCGCTGGGTTCAGTCAGTTGTGTTTGGCAAGGATCAAGCACCGGGAGAGGAGCGCGTCCTTTCTTCGCCGGTGGTCATCATCCTGGTCCTGACCTTGGCAATCTTGGTGTCGCTCGGATTCGGATTGTTCGGAATCATTCGAGAGATGGCTGCGGATCGCGCCTTCGCCAAGGCCAAAGAGAGCCTTGAAAACGCCGAATATCGCAATGCGATCGAACGTTTCGACCTCTACGTCGATAATTATCCGCGCCACTCGCTCGTCTCCGAGGCACGGGTCTTGAGCGCTCTGTCCGAGGTCCGTCAGTTCACCACGGGAAGTAATCCCGCCTGGGCCAATGCCCTCGATGCTGCGGAATCGATGTACGAGAATCTCCGCCAGGAACCCGCCTATCCCGACTCCAAGGCGGACCTCGCCGAGGCGGTGCTGGAAGTGACCAACGGGCTGGTTGATCGAGCCCAGAGGCTGGCCGACGCTCAGGCTCTTGACCTCGCCGAACACTCCGTCACATTGCACGATCGCATTGGAGGTTCCGCGGCCATGCTGGCTCGGGAACGTGCCAAAGTTCCCACCAGACTGGAGGAGGCACGCGCTTCCGTCCAGAAAGCTCAGGCTCGGAAAACCGCATTGACCGCGATGGACGCCGCTCTTGAGGCTGGTGACCCGGACGCGACTTACTCGGCCCGCGACACGCTGGTGACGCAGTACGCCGATCAAGCCGACGATCCCGAAGTGATTACCCGACTCCGATCCGCCAACGAGCTGATTCGCTCCAACACCTCGGTCGATCTCACCCGGGTTCGAGCCTCGACGGAGCCCCGGCCAGACCCTCTCGGCCCTCCGACCTCCCTTGTCCTTCGCTCCTCTATGGAGCCGGCAGGGGAAAGCCCCTCGCTTGTCTTTGCACTGGCCGATGGATTCGCCTACGCGCTCGATGCCGCCAATGGTGCTCCCATCTGGCATGTCCCTGTTGGGCTTGATTGTCCGTTTCCGCCGCTTTCGATTCCAGGAGCCGACGGTGATGTTCTGGTGTTTGATCCCCGATTTGGCGATCTGATGCGTCTGTCGGGCAAGAATGGTCAGCTCGTCTGGAGGCAAGAGATCGGTGAAGCGGTGATCGCCCCCCCCTTGATCCTTGGAAATCAGCTTGCTCAGCCGACGGCTGGTGGGCGACTGATCCTGATCAACCTGGTCAGCGGTGACCGGCAAGCATCCATCGACCTGGGCCGAAAGCTCGCCAAGACCCCCGTCGCGGATGATCTGGGACGACATTATTATGTTCTTGGACATGCGGCCGTGGCCTTCGTGATCCGACGAGATCCCGTCGAGTGTGTTGCCGTCGAGTATGTAGGTCACGAGCCCGGTTCGGCCGCGTGTCCCCCGGCTCGATTCGGAAACTATCTGCTCGTTTCGGAAAATCGTCGTCCCGAGTCCGGCCGTTGGTCCCTCTTCCAGATCGAGTCTGAAGGAACGCGTCTTCGACTCCGCCAGCGCGTCGATCACATCGGGTGGACCTGGGATACTCCGGCATCCTCCGGCCAGGTTCTCTGGGCCGTGAGTGATCGAGGTAGTATCGATGCTTATGCCATCGGTCCCTATGAACAGGAAGACCCCCTTCGACTGATTACTCGGGTCGAGCCTGAAGGATCGAGGCTCGGACCAACGTTCACCTATGCTCGCACCGACCGAGAACTTTGGGTCGCTTCGGCCCGAACCGCCCGGTACGAGCTCGACACGAAGACTGCAACCCTGTCGACGGCCTGGACCCTCTCACAGGCCGGGGCTGCGCTCGCTCCTCCTCAGATTCTCGACAACCGGATGGTTCTGACCCAGGCACCGGATCGAGGCCGAGGAGCCACGCTCTGGTCCGTCGATCCTCGAAATGGCGCGGTTTCCTGGAGAACGATTCTGGGTTCTCCCTGGCCGGCTCCTCCCGAGCCGATGCCTGATCGTCGAGGACTTGCCTCGCTTTCCGGTGATGGGAGTCGATTGGTGCTTCCCGTTGACGACCTTCAGGCTGGGGGCTTCGTTGTCGAGCCGATTCCCAGGCCCGGTGACCGCCGCCTTCCCGTGGGTCAGCTTCGACGCATGGATGCCGGGTTGGCCACTCTGGTCATCCCATCGCCCGACACGGACCACCTGTTTGTGCGAGAGGAGGATGGAGCGAATCTCACCCGAATTACACTCCCATCTCCGTTAAGCGCTCGACCATTGACCTGGGAGGATGACTTGCTTGTACCCGGTGTGGATGGTCGGGTTTATCTGATCGATCCCACGACCGGTGGCCCCAAGGCCGATCCACTCTTACCGACCTTCACGGGCGATGGACCAAGTGCTTGGCTTGATCCAGTGCCGATCAATGGCAACGCAATCGTGCTTGCTGATCGGAACGGGGGGGTGCGTCGCGTCTACAAGGATGAGGGAGACCGCCCCCGCCTGGTAATCGATACGGAGGTCGCACTTGGGCAACCACTGATCGCTCCCCCGGGCTCCACAGGAGATACGATCATTCTGGCCACGGCCGACGGTTGGATTCGGGCCCTCGCTTCCCGAGACCTCAGTCCGGCAGGAGCCTGGGAACTCGACGCACCGGTTGCGCTGGGGCCATATACCGACCTGGATTCCGGTACGGTCCTCGTCGCGGATGCCTCAGGCAAGGTAATAGCGTTCGGTCTTGGTGGAGAGCGTCTGTGGACGATCGATCTGGAAGGAGACAGCCTGTCGGGACCACCCATGATCGAAGGTGACGATGTCTGGCTTTGCACACTTGGCGGCACATTGCACCGACGAGTTCTCTCCGACGGCTCTCCGTCGGATCGGTTCGAGCTGAGCCCCTTACCCGCAGGCGGGCCCAACCCGGTTGAAGGAACAATGGTCCTCCCAGCCTCTCCGGGAACCCTCCGACTGCTGCGAACTTCAACGATTGACCCGGCAGCTGATTGAGTTGTCAGATCATCCTTCGCAAAAAAAGTCGTCCTCAAGAGTTGAGGACGACCTCTGATAATGCACAACCGATCATTCCATCGGTCGATGAAGTTAATTCCCTGCCCCTGACTTGCCGGCAAGCCGGAGCAGGGCCCTGGCGCGATCTTCGGCACGGGCCTTGTCTGTAAGATCCAGAGGGGAGGTCACTTTCCGAGCCTTTGCTGATTCAAGCTCTTGCTGGGCGAGATTCCGGTCGATTTTCTCAACCGGCATGGCCCGAGAGGTGAGGATGGTTACGACATCATCACGGACCTGAGCGAAACCACCATCCACGAAGTATCGCCGTTCTGAGGTTCCAGTCCGGAGCCGCAGCGCTCCGTAACCGAGTCGTCCAATCAGCGGAGTGCGACCCGGCAATACACCGAGTTCTCCGTCGAAAAGAGGAAGTGCCACAAATTCGGCAACATCTTCAAGAACGGTTGCCTCTGGAGTCACCACCAGACAGCGAACACCGTGATGTTCCTTTTTCACTGGATTGCCCGGAGGGACATCAAACGGTTCCTGGGGTTCGATTAGGGCCGCAGTCGTGGACATGGCCGCTCAAGTCTCCCGGGTCAGGCTCGCTGCAATAAGGCTCGGAGCGTGGGTCAACGAATCAAAATCAACGGTGGTCCGTGTGCCGAGCGGCGAATCGATCGGGGCTCAGGTCAGTGTGGGTACCAGGAGACTGGGACTCGCTCCGAGTCGACAAGGTACCACTCCCCGATCCGATTGGGGCAAGGCTTTCGGGCGAGAGTCGCGGTTGGCCGCTCATCACGATCGTCTGTCCAATGTCGTTGGGCCGTCCAGAACTTACCCACGTTGCCGATCGGACAGACGATTCTGACGAGGAGACTGCTTAGCGAGCCATTCGATTCGCTTGCTCTTCGGCCTCCTCGATCGCGCCCACGTAAAGGAAGGCACTTTCGGGCAAGTGGTCCCACTTGCCGTCACACAGTTCCTTGAAGCTTCGAATCGTGTCGGCCAGCGGAGTGTACTTGCCGGCCTTGCCGGTGAAGACCTCCGCAACGAAGAACGGTTGCGAGAGAAATCGTTCGATTCGGCGAGCACGATGAACAATGACCTTATCTTCTTCGGATAGTTCATCGATACCAAGAATTGCGATGATATCTCGAAGTTCACGGTACCGCTGGAGAATCGACTGGACCCGCCGTGAGACCTCGTAGTGCTCAACACCGATAAACTGTGGGTCAAGAATCCGGCTGGTCGAGCCAAGCGGATCGACGGCCGGATAAATCCCCTTTTCAGAGATTGACCGGGCGAGCACGATGAAGGCATCCAGGAAGCCGAAGGTCGTTGCAGGTGCCGGGTCGGTCAGGTCGTCGGCTGGTACGTAAACCGCCTGAACCGAGGTAATGGCACCTTTCGTAGTTGAGGTAATCCGTTCTTGCAAGGCTCCCATTTCCGTGGCGAGAGTGGGCTGATATCCCACATTGGAGGGCATTCGGCCAAGCAACGCCGAGACTTCGGAACCAGCCTGGCTGAATCGGAAGATATTGTCGACGAACAGAAGAGTCTCTGCCCCGGTCGCATCTCGGAACCATTCGGCATTGGTCAAGGCTGACAGCGCGACACGAAGACGAGCACCAGGAGGCTCGTTCATCTGCCCGAAGAACATGACCGTACTGTCGATGACCGATTTGGCATCGGCGCCGGTACCGGTCTTCGTCTCCTGCATTTCGAGCCAAAGGTCATTGCCTTCGCGGGTTCGCTCACCCACTCCAGCGAAGACGGCGTATCCGCTGTGGACCTTCGCAATTCGGGCAATTAGTTCCTGGAGAATGACCGTCTTGCCCAGTCCCGCACCACCGAAGAGTCCGATCTTACCACCACGAACAAACGGGGTGAGCAGGTCGATCACCTTGATGCCGGTTTCGAAGACTTCGGTCTTCGGAGACAGTTGATCGAACGACGGAGCGGGGCGGTGAATCGGCCAATGTTCCTGAGCGGGGACCGGCCCTCGTCCATCGATCGGTTCACCGAGCAGATTGAAGACGCGTCCAAGAGTTTCAGTCCCGACCGGAACGCTGACGGGAGCTCCGGTATCGATCACATCCATGCCCCGGACCAACCCGTCTGTACTTCCCAGGGCGACACAACGGACACGGTTGCCGCCGAGGTGTTGCTGAACCTCGCCGGTCAAGTTCACCGAGACGCCCTTGACCTCAGTCTCCACCTTGAGGGCAGAGTAAATCTCAGGAAGATGCCCCTCATCAAACTCGGCATCGAAGGTCGAGCCAATGACCTGGGTGATCCGTCCGGTAGCGGTGGCGGTGGCCATGGGGAGATACCCTTGGATTCAAAAGCGTGGGGGGATGTTCGATCGTGTATCCGGCGTGGTCGATGGGTAGAGTCGCAACCTGATCAACCAAGCGCTGCGGCACCACCGATGATTTCAGACAACTCTCGAGTAATCTGTGACTGCCGGGCACGGTTATACTGTCGGGTCAGTGTTTTGACCATTTCGTCAGCATTTTCGGTGGCGCCCCGCATGGCGATCATGCGCATGATTTGTTCACTGACGGCGGCATCGAGGAAGCATTTGAAGAGTCGAACCTTGAAGGACGCCGGAACGATCTCTTCAAGAATGCTTTCCGGTTCCGGCAGGAACTCGTAAGGAGTCCGTGCTCGACCGAGGGCACCATTCGCCCCTTTCCTGGGATGTCGACTGACATCTTCTCTTGCACGATCAACCGTCATCGGAAGCAAGGTTTCGCTGACGGGTGTCTGACGAGACGCCGAGACAAACCTTGTATAAACGACCTCGAATCGGTCGATCTCGCCACGGAGAAACATTCCCAGATAACGGTTTGCGAGAACCTCAACCTCGTCGAACTGAGGGCGGTCCTCAAATTGTGTGTAGGTCGTATCGACCGCAATGCGGCGAAACCGGAGAAAGCCGATGCCTCGCTTTCCCGATACTTCGAGTAATGGAGTGGTACCGGTCTCCTGAAACTCCTCGTAGTTTCGAGTGGCCAGTCGAAGAACGTTCCCATTATAGCTGCCGGCAAGTCCCCGATTGCTGGTCAGCACGAGCATGCCGACCCGACGAACCGGATCGCGCTGCTCTAATAACGGATGACTGACCTGAGTGGTTGAGGTCTCGCTCAGATCGCTCACAATTTCTGCAATCTTGCGAGTATACGATTCGGCCTCGGTCGCGCGGTCCAGAGCTTTTCGAAAGCGGGCCGTGGCGATCAACTCCATCGTCCGCGTAATCTTCTTGATGTTCTGGACCGACTTGCGGCGTTTGATGATCGCTCGGGCCTTGGCCATGATCAGAAACGTCTCTTCAAAGGATGGGCCGGACCCGAAGTTATCGGATCAACGGCGGAGAAGGCCAATTCAACAGAGACCGAGGGTTCCAAGACGTCTTGATTCCAATAGGGTCTGAGGACCCGTTGTTCACGAGTACCCAGAACCCCCGGAATCAATCGACTGCCCAATCGAAGGGACCGTTCGGCAGGAGCCAATCAGGCAGACGCGACAGCAGCACTTCGTGCGTGCGACGGGTGAGCCATCGCGTAGCGAGTTCGAAATTCCTCCAGGGCCGCCCGGAGTCCCGTGACGATCTCTTCGGTGAGCTTTTTCTCCTGAACAAGGCGATCCCGAATGTCTTTCTTCTCGGTCGCCATGAACCGCAAGAATTCCTGCTCAAACTGCTGGACCTGAGAGACAGGCAGGGTGTCCAGGAAGCCTTCCGACCCCGCAAAGATGCTCATCACCTGATCAGCAACGTTCATCGGCTGATACTGCGGCTGCTTGAGCAACTCAACCATGCGATAACCACGGTCGAGTTGCTGTTGGGTTGCCTTGTCAAGCTCGGTGCCGATCTGAGCAAACGCCTCCAGTTCTCGGAACGCGGCCAGGTCAAGGCGGAGACCACCGGCCACCTTCTTCATGGCCGGCACCTGCGCCTTGCCGCCCACCCGAGACACCGAGATCCCGACATCGACCGCGGGACGAACTCCAGCGAAGAACAGGTCGGGTTGGAGATAAATTTGACCATCCGTGATCGAAATCACGTTGGTGGGAATGTACGCCGACACCTCACCTTCGAGGGTTTCGATCAACGGCAGGGCCGTGAGCGATCCCCCGGACTTCGCAGTCTTTGCGATCTTATGTCCGGTTGCGTAGTTGGCTTTCAGGTCGTGTGCTGCTTCTTCCTTGCCAGGCACACCGACGTAGACCTTTCCATTCACGCCCCAGGACTCGGCCACGGGATCGTCCGAATTCTCGGTCGGAGCGCTCTCCGGAACAATAACGTACTTCTCGGCCAGCTTGGCCGAGCGTTCGAGAAGGCTGGAATGGATGTAAAAGACGTCGCCCGGATAGGCCTCGCGACCCGGCGGCCGTCGTAACAGGAGCGACAGCTCGCGATAGGCAACCGCTTGCTTCGACAAGTCATCGTAGACGCAGAGGGTCGCCATCCCCTTCTCGTACATGAAGTACTCGGCCATGGCGCAACCGGCATAAGGAGCAATGTGGGCCAGGGGGGCCGGATCACTCGCTCCTGCGGCAACGACGATGGTGTAATCCATCGCCCCTTCACGCCGGAGGATATCGACGAGTTGAGCAGTGGTCGATTCTTTCTGAGCAATCGCCACATAAACGCAGATGACGCCTTGGCCCTTCTGGTTCAAAATGGTGTCGATGGCCACGGCAGTCTTGCCGGTTTTTCGATCGCCGATGATCAGCTCTCGCTGGCCGCGACCGATCGGAATCATCGAGTCGATCGCCTTGATGCCAGTCTGCAAGGGCTCGTCGACAGGCTGACGATCCGCAATGCCTGGAGCAGAGGAGAATACCATCCGTCGCATGTCGCTCAGAATCGGTCCGCCATCGTCGATGGGTTCGCCGAGGGGATTGACCACGCGACCGATCATTCCGTCACCAACGGGAACACTCAGCAATTCACCCGTTGCCGTGGCGGTCTGGCCTTCTCGAATCTGTTTGAAATCCCCGAGGATGATCACACCCACCGAGGATTCCTCAAGGTTCAAGGCCATTCCACGAATACCATTCTCGAAGGCAACGACCTCACCAGCCATGATGCCGGAGAGGCCGTGAATCCGGGCAATGCCGTCACCGACTTCCAGCACCCGGCCGACTTCGACCCGGTCGACATCGGCCCGGAACTCCTGAATCTCTCGTTGAATAAGTGAGGTGATCTCGTCGGATCGGAATTTCATGGGTCGACCTTCGATGGGGGGGGATCGCTCAAGGCGGCCGGTCACGGCATCTGGCAGCGTTACCGACGGCAGTATTCAAGAAGAGTTCGGGGCATGGTCAATCGACCACGAGATCCAAGCGACTGCGAAGTTCTCCGGCCCGACTGCGGAGCAAGACTTCGTGCATTCGTCGCAATTGGTTCCGGACCGAGGCATCGTAGAGTTGGTCCCCGATCTGAACTACAAGGCCACCGAGAAGTTCTGGTTGAACCTCCTCGGTGATCATGGGGGTCGCTCCTCCGGCGAGAGACACCAGGCGCTCCTGAAGCAAGGCACGCTGGTCAACATCGAGAGGAACGGCGGAACGAATCGTCACAGGGATACGATTGTTTTGGCGATGCCACATTGCCCGAGCGGTTCGGGCGATCAGCGGAACAAGGCCGAGACGATCTCGACGGTTCAAGACTCTGAGAAACCTCAAAAGCGTCGGATGGGCTCGTCCCTCGAACGTCGAAACCAGCAGCTGATCACGGCGATGCTGATCCGAAATTCCTTCGGAAAGCAAGCCGGCGAAAACGGGTTGATGCTCGAAGATGTCCGTCACGAACTCATCGAGCTCGTCGAGAATCGTCTCAACCTCGTTGCTCGATTCAGTCACGTTCAGCAGAGCGGTGGCGTAGGTGTGGGAAATCTCTTCAGCACCTTCATCGAAGACGGTCCCACTGACATCGACGGAAGGTTCTGTGCTGCTCATCAGCTCAGTCCTCCTCGACCGTTCGGACCAACCGCTTGAAGTTCCTGAGAGGCCACTTCGATCAATCGGCGGTGTTCCTCACCGGCGATTTCCCGACGCAGGACCTGGCCGGCGACTGCCACTGCAAGATCGGCCGATCGTTCGTAGAGGTCTGCGACCGCCTGCTCCTTGGCGGCCGAAATTTCTCGAGTCGCTCGCTCAACAGTCGCCTCGGCGTCTGCGCGAGCCTGACCAAGCCGTTCTTGATAGGCCGTTTCGGCCTTACGGTTGGCCTCATCCATGATCTGTCTAACCTGATCCTGGACCTGTTCCATCTGCTTCCGATGTTGTTCCAGCAAGGCAGCCGCTTCGGCTCTCGCATTTTCTGCCTCACGGAAGGCAGATTCCAGCGATTGCTCCCGGGCTTCCAGCGCTTTGGAGATTGGTCCCCAGGCGAATCGATAGAGCAACAACAGAAGCAGGAAAAAGACAGTGACAGTGTAAATCGCCAGAGAAGGCTCTGCGGCGAGAATATCAATCTCACCTTCACTGGTTGCGTGTGAGTCGTGTTCTTGACCCGCGACGGCCTGAACGGCATCGTCGATCAACGGTTCGGCAAAGGCCGAAGTTCCGCCGACGATCCAAATCGTGGTCAGGGTCAGCAGGAAAGTCATCAGTGGCCCAAAGGCCGAGAGCTTGCGCCGGAGCATCGCAGGGGGGCCTCGCGATCGAGTCGGTTCGCGGCGATCAGGGAGTGCGAAGGATTGAAAAAGCGAACAGGAATTCCGTTGGGGAGTTGTCCGAGAACCCCCGGTGAGATCCAGGAGTCCCGGACAACTCTTGGCTCAACTCAGTACGCTGACAGAATGAAGCCGATGATGATCAAGGCGAAGAAGGAGACACCTTCAATAAGTGCAGCCGAGATAATCATCGCAGTCTGAACATTGCCGGCAGTTTCGGGTTGACGAGCCATACTCTCGACTGCCGAGCGAGTCAGCATACCGATTCCGAAACCGGCACCGATAATCACCAGACCGGCACCCAATGCCCGGGAATCCGCGAACGCTCCTTTGGACGAGGCAGCACTCGCAATCCGAGCCGCGTCTTCTGCCGATTCCGCCTGAAAAGCGACGGCAACGGTCTCGTCCTGAGCGAACGAGGCGATGGCCGGAACCAGGAGGGCGGCGGAGAAGACCAGAATCGGGGCGGCGATCTTCGCGAAGGACATGGGGGGGAACACTCCTCAGGGGTTGTGGGGCAAGGGATCGATGGGGCGAGGGAATCAAACCCAGCGGACACCCGCCGCTGGATTGCCCGTCCGCCGCGAACTCAATGCGAGTGGACAGCCGCACCGATAAACAACGCCGACAAGAAGGTGAAAATGTAAGCCTGCAAAAACGCCACGAACAGTTCGAGCAGGCTCAACAACACCACGCCGCCAACACTGGCGGCAATCACCGGCCCCTTGATGTAGAGGGCCGCCTGCGACACCGTCAGGGTGAAGCCAAGGATGACCGCCAGCACAATATGGCCAGCGAGCATATTCGCAAAGAGCCGCACTGAGAGGACCACGTGCCGAATGAAGAGTCCGGCAACCTCAATGACAAACATCAAGGGCCAGAGGATCGGCTTCATGATCCAAGGGACGTCCATGTGTGGCACAAGATTCTTCAGAAAGCCGACCGGCCCCATCTCCTTGACTCCGGCCACGATCACGGCGCCGAGTGTCATCAGAGCAAGAGTCGCTGTGACGTTGATATTCCCCGTGGCAGACGCCCCACCAGGAATCATTCCCAGCAGGTTGCAAATCAGCACGAAGAAAAAAACCGTCCAGAGATAGGGCAGGAATTGGTCAGCATGATGGTGACCAATCGCGGGTCTGGCCATCTTGTCCCGAATGAAAACGAGAATTGACTCGAAGATGTTCAAAAACCGGCCACGAGTCACTTGCTGTCGGGCAGCATGACGCGCAAGCGGAATGAAGACCGCCAACATGACCAAGGCGGCGATCGTTTCCATGACCATGAAGCGTGTCACCTGAATCCCGAACACCTCGGGTAAATCCAGTTCGCCAAAGAACGGGATTTCGAGCGTCGGATGATCGATGACATGGTCAAGCGGACTATGTTCGTGTGCGTGTTCGTCGGCCATAGATGATCGTTGAGGTTCGAGAGTTTCGCCGGGGGAGTCTCGTTCGAAACCGAGGTCACTCACGCGATTCGTTGGATCGGGTTGTGGAGGCGAGCCGAATCATGTGAAGCATGCCGAGAAAGAATCCGAGACATGCTCCCACGAGGGTCGCCGTCGGTGCGGTCCCCCAACGTCGATCGAGTGCAAAACCTGCCAGGGCGGGCAGGGAGAACTCCAGACCCAACGTCGAGATCCGATAGGCCCAGATCAGCCCAGCCGACACGGGACTCGGGGATGATGGGGAAGACAATCGCCTTTCTCCTCGGCCCCAGCTTGCAGGGGCAAGTGACTCGCTCGCAAGGATCCACTGGATCATCACGCCGAATCGAAGAGACGGGTCACGAATGCTTCCAGTGATCCCTGTTGGAGTCATTTGATACATTGGCCAGACCTGTGCTGTCAACTCCCCAGGCACCCACTTTGAGAAATTTTTCACAAATCCCCACTCGTCGCTGCGATGGAACGTCGGTGACTGTGCCAACTCGTCGCAACTGTCCGATGATGGACACCCTGCGTATTATTTTTTGATTGACAAGAAGTGGTTATCAATGGTATCTAACCTTTAGCTGGAAGCTTTGTCCGCGTCCCCTTCAAAGCCGTTTAAGGGCTTGCCGATGGGCACACGCTTACTCACGACCCGACTACTTTACGTAAAGGCGGCGATTTGATTACCCTGACAGGTGATCAGAGGGCCGCCTTCGGTGTTTTCTAGTGGGTTCTGCTCGTGCGTACCTGGCAATTCCTTCGGACAATTCTTTGAAGTGAACGCCCCGGCCGCTTCCATCAGTTCGCAGTCCGGGAGACATGGATTTCTCCGGATCGGCCCACTCACGGAGGATGTCCGCGATGACCACGACGGGCCGCGAAGGCCCCCGCCTGCGGCTCGGACTCGGAGTGGCCAGAGATGACTGTCGAGACGCTCAAGGACTGCAACAAGAAGGAGCTGGCCCGGATGGCGAAAGACCGGGGTATTCCCGGTTGGCATGCGATGCGAAAAGACCAGCTCGTCCGAGCACTCAGTACCGCAATCGCTCCCCCGTCATTGCCTGGTCGCTCCTCCGGCATCAAAAAAAATGATTCGAACGACGTCAAGTCCCGTGACGTTCGCTCACGTCGGTCTCGGGCCGAATTGCAGGAACCTGAACCTGCCTCGGCTCAAGCTAGTCCGCCCAGGACCCTTGACCACGGTTGCGTCAAGGATCGCATTATTACTTCGGTACGCGATCCGTATTGGTTACACACCTATTGGGAATTGAGCCGAACCACACTTGGTCGTGCTCAGGCTGCCATGGGGCAAGAGTGGCATCGCGCTCGGCCGATCCTTCGGCTCATGGATGTCACCAGCGAAGATACCACCGCGAATGCCGAACGTGTCGTTCGAGACATCCCGATTCATGGAGGCGTGAACAATTGGTACATCGACGTTTGCGAGCCTCCTCGATCCTATCGGGTTGATATTGGATACCTCTCTCGTCAGGGAAGGTTTTTCGTCCTGGCCCGTTCCAATGTGGTCACTACCCCTCGCGTGGGCTGCAACGATTTGCTCGATGAGCACTGGGCCAGCGTCGATTCCCAGTACCAGACCATTTTCAAGCAATCGCTTCATGGTGGTTCTGCCTCACGAGACCTCCTCGAGATCTTCGAGGAACGTCTTCGACGCCCGATGAACCCCTTGAATTTCTCCAGTCTTGGAACTGGAGCGCTCCAGGCTTCAAACGGTAATCGAAATTTCCACTTCGAGATTGATGCCGAGCTGATCGTTTACGGCACGACTGAGCCGAATGCAAAAGTCACGCTTCAGGGGGAACCGGTCAAACTTCGGCCCGACGGCTCCTTCAGTGTTCGCTTCAGCCTTCCTGACAGCCGACAGATCATCCCGGCAGTCTCGTCCAGCCCAGACGGTGTCGAGGAGCGAACGATCGTCCTGGCGGTTGAGCGAAATACGAAGGAACTCGAACCGATGATCCACGACGGGAACGAGCTCTGAGACTCGTTTCGCGCATTGCGTTTTTGACACGATTCGTTTTCGACGCCGCGACTCCTCGCCTGTTTCCTCGAGGAGTCGCGGCGTCTTTTTCTTGGTCGAAACACGTAGACTGGCATAGACTTCTCTTTAAAGGTTTGCTGCTTGATTCGGCTTCATCAGATCGAGTCCGAATCGTCTGAGGGACCGACGAGAGGTTTCGAACGTGAGTAAAGACATCCGCCCCATTCTTGCCGGCTGGGATCACGACCCCGACGACTTTCAGGTCCGCATCGTGGCCGGTCTCGACGGCCGAGACAAGCTTCAGATGCGACTTGATCTTGGCTTGCTTCAGATGGAACTAGAGGGCAGGCCTGATGGGAATAAACCCTTCGGTGCCGATTCCCTGCTGGACTACCACGAGGCCCGGGCTCAGAACAACGAGGTGCACTCAGGCACTTACGTCCTTGAACCTGCCGACTGCGAAGCGCTGATGCGGGAGGCCATCCAGTTCTATCACCGGTACGTCGCGCTCTTTCACCTCGGACGGTACGACCTCGTTTCGCGAGACACTGCACGCAATCTTCGACTCTTCGACTTCGTCAAGTTGCATGCGATTCGAGATCGCGACAAGCTCGCGTTCGATCAGTATCGTCCCTACGTCACCATGATGCGGGCCCGTGCGCTTGCTCATCAGGCGCTCGATCGAAGTGATCATCGCACCGCGATCGACGTTCTCGATCAGGCGATTGGTGCCATTAAAGGGTTTTTCCGAGAGTACGATCAGCAGGAACAGATCAACAGCTCTCAGGAATTAATCCTCCTCCGCAAGCTCCGTCGAGACATCGACCGAGAGAGACGCGCTGACCCTGTCGAACGTCTCGACGATCAACTCCATCACGCCGTCGCCCGGGAAGATTACGAGGAAGCGGCACGCATCCGAGATCAGATCCGTCGACTTCGAATCGCAAGTTCCATGAACCCCTCGGATCGCAGTCCCGCCTCTTGATGACTAGGCCTGGCCGTGTTACATTTTTGATGTCTGGTTCGCCAGGCCCTCTGCCATGTTCGCGAAGGGTGTCGCTTATTGGAGAACCAACGCTAAAACCCGTAGGGGCCCGTACGATCCCTCGGCTTGGCCAGCGGATCTGAGCGTCCCACCTGAACTGCGGGTTCTCAAAACCGCCCTGGACGGCATTAGGGTGGAGGTCTCCATCGAGCCCGTTCTTTGTCTCTCTCCTTGGGGAAGCAAGCACGGGCTCTTGGATTTTTCGCGAAAGGTGATGTGCCGTGTCGACCGATCCTCTCCGCGCTGCCAAGACTCGGCTGCGCCGCCTGGTCGTCGACCGCATCCTGTCGTTGGACCCTGCCGATCGCCTGCGGCAGGAGCAGGTACTCCTGGAGCGATTCTCGACGCTTCCCGGTTTTGATCGCGCAACGGTCATCCTGCTCTTCGTCGCTCACCTGCCCGAGGAGGTCCCGACCCGAGGCATGATTGAACTTGCCCTCGAACGGGGAAAGATCGTGGTCTGTCCTCGAGTGGATCGCCAGGAACGACGACTTCGTCTGTTCCAGGTTAAGCACTTTGATCGAGATTTGGTACCCGGGCCGTTCGGGATTCCCGAACCGAAGCCGGGCGCTTTAGAAATCGGGCCTGAGCAGATCGACTGGGCCTTGATCCCCGGAATCGCGTTCGATGCTCAGGGCTCTCGGCTCGGCCGGGGTGCCGGTTATTACGATCGCCTACTTCCCTTGCTTAATCCGAACGCGCCTCGTCTTGCATTGGTGCTTGATCCTCAATGGGTCGACGAGTTACCCACCGAACCACACGATCAACCCGTCCATGGTGTGGTTGGGTGCCAGCGCTCCTGGCTGTCACCTCAGCTACCGGTCCTGTAGCCGAAGTCGGGACATCTCCAGCCTGATCCTGATGCCGCAACTTCGAAGATCAAGCTGGAATCGCCCGTTCCTCAGGGGGGGCGGCCCGAATCACTTCGCTTCGCTGAGCTGCACCTCAGGAGGATTCGCGTAGGCCTCGAATTCACGAGCGATCTTTGCCTGATCGGTGTCTCCTTCGTGGAGGATCACCCGATAGCGGAGCTCGATTGATTCTCCCGGAGCGATTGTGTGAGTTCCCGAGTCCGCGTAGTTGAAGTCCTTGTAGCCGAACGGATTGGCCGCAAAGAGTCCATAATCGCGGACGTGCCAGGTTGTCGGATAACGGAAGCTGCTGGGGTGATTCAGAATGGCAACACCGAGGGTTTCGTTTCCAATCGGCCCCGTATAATCGACCCACGGCGAGGCCTTGCCCCACGCTTCGGTATCAACAATCCCCTCGGCGTTGACAATTCGCCCCCCTGTTTTCTTATTGACGTTCATGGATGATGCCAACCGGAGTCCGAAGGTTCCTTCCTTCGTATCCTCGAACGTCACAGAAGACTTTCCGGCGGAGATGGTCACGTCGAAATCAATCACACGCACCCCGTCGAGATCATAGGTGCGCCAAACCCGATGGTCGGTGCAAAGCACCTGACCTTCCGGGGAATTCCAGGCGTTCGCCGTCTCAATGACCCCCACGACCGGACCGTCAATGATCCCCAGCCGATCGGATTCCGTGATTCTCCCAAACTTCGGGTTGGGTCGGTTCAGCGGGTCGGAAGCCCAGAAGTCGACTCCATCAACATTTCCGTGCGTGAACCAAAACGATCGCTGGTGCGGGTGGTCACGATCCTCCCCCTCCACGTCCTCCATCGGGTAAGCCCTCGTCATGGGAGCCCCCGTGGGACCGATGACCGGAAAGAAATACGGCTTGGGACCGTCCTCGGCGCGATAGATGGTAAAAAGATCACCATCGATTTCAACGCGGAGATCACGCCCCTCGCTCGTGATCGAAACCCCTTCCGTCGCGTCTGTCGAAGGTTCCAGCGTGTAGTGAGCCGTCTCTCGGGCTCCGAGCGCGGGAATCACCATCGCCAGTGCCAGCGATTCCCCATCTCGAACCACCTGGGCCTCAATGGAAGCTCCATCACCTTTCAGCGGCTTCAGCGTGTAGACACCCGGTTCGAGGTCCGCATCCTTGAGTGTCAAAAAAACGGGCGAATTCGTGAGCTCAACACCTTGCCCGGTCAAGGTTACCGTGATGTCCGCAGCCATTGCGGTTGGACCCGTGAACGCAACAAGCAAGAGGGCGGCCTTCGTGAGTCGTTCAATCATTGCAGTCCTCCCGGAGTGGCATCGAAGAATCGAGACAGAGGCTCGGAGTTCAGGGCTGGCTCGTGGCCTGAACAGGACCGAGCGGCTATCCTACGGCCACTCAGGTTCGGATCGCCAGGGGGGAGCAGGGCCTTCTCGAATGACTTACGAGGAGTTTTTTGATCACTGTTTCCGTCTCCTTCAACCGCTCGAGTGTTCGAGTGAGGATGGGGAAGAATTTCGGGATCCGCCCCTCGACGTTCTTCGGTACGAGGTGCGCAGCGTCCGACTCCACTGGATTCCTGTTGTTGGCCGAGGTCTCGGAGTGGTCGCAATCATTCACCAGCCGAAGGATGTGACGGCCAGCGCGGCCTCTCATCGCGAGCTCATCCTCCGGGTTTCCCGAGCCGTTCATGGCCGATATCCCCCGTGGCCCTCCGGAGGCCCGGGCTTTGTGATTGGCTTGACCACCGTCATCATCACAACCGACCTGATCAGCCCTGAGGACGAGCAGTTCCTGGCCCTCGCGTTGCCGAGCCAAGCTCGATCGCGGATCGTCCCGATGGGCCTCTTCCGCGTCAATCTGGAACAGGAAGCCTTTGCCTTCGCCATCGGACCCTCGCCGCAAGACCTTTTCCCCGAGGCAATCACCCTGGCGGACGGACTCTCGAGCGTGTTGGGACGATTCCTTCCTCCGCTTGAACTAGAGTAATCCCAAAAGGAATGCCTGCGGCTGCTCGATCTCCTTCGTTCAGCATCCCAACAACCAGAGCGTGATCGGCAGGGCGCGATGGTAGGGCGGATCAGAACGATCGGTGAGCAATGCAGCCGAAACGGAATGGGTCGTCTCGGGAACGGGAACCTTGACCAGTCTCGGAAAGGCACATCCCTGGCCGGCTGCGTCGATCACGCAAATCTCACACGTCCCCTGACCATCACATTGAATTCTGAGTGTGGTCGCCGTCTGAGCCTCTGGACGGAGTCTGATCTCGACCTCCGCGATCTGGGCACGAGAAATGCTTTCGCCAGGCTCTGACTCGATGATCACGTCGACTGAGTCCTCCGGACCACGAAAGGCGGCCTCAACTCGGCCCTTCCCCTTGAATCTGGGGCTTCCCTCGGGCTTCCAGCCCAGTTGCCCGGCCAGCCAGGCGATCAACCAGGCAGCGGCTCGGTGCGGTCGATTCGTCTCCTTGCCAATCGACCTGACCCGGACGGAGGCGATCCGCGCGAGATTCCCCGTTGCGGGTGAATCGAATTGATCCGCGATCAGACTTCGCCAGGCCGTCAGTCCAAACCATACGAGATCCCGGGCCGATTGCCGGCCGCCAGGCTCAATTGCGGCAGCCAGACTGGCGGGATCGGTTTCCGGATCGGGAAGGTCGAGGATGATCCGAGTCGCTTCTCCGGAGAGTTGCTCAAAAAGATCAGGAGCCTCCCGAGGGTCATCGCACCACCAGAGGACCGAGTGCAGGTCGGACTCCACCAGCGACCGAACTGCGCCGGGCAACAAGTCTCGCCCCTCGACATTGGTCCGGAGAATGATCTGCTCACTGCAAACCTGCGGCCGTCCGGGCGCCGGTAAATGGCACTGTGCAGAAACCTCCGTGAGAAGCTTTCGACCCGCTCCGGGATCATGCCTCAGAACAATCATCCGAGAGGGATACTGGGTCGTAATCGCCTCGATGGTCGCCTCCATCTCGGGTCGATTCGATCCGAAGTGCACGATGACAACATTCGCCAGCACCACTCGGGTGACCGCCGGGGATTCGAGTTCCGGTCCCCCCGCCTTCTCGGCGGCAGGGCCCCAGAGTTGATCGAGCGCTTGCTCAACCTCGGTCAGCTCGACCGGAATGCCCTGTCCTTCATAAAACGCTTCGACCGTACTGGACGACATGATCGCACTCTCAATGACGACTCGAATTGGGCAGACAGAAGACCGCTCAGAGTGGGAGATCCAGCATTATGCCGTTCAGTTTCTCTCACGTTCCCAACGCTTCATAAGGGAAATGTTGGATTCGATTTCGGCTGCACGCTGAGGGTTGTTTCGCCTCACGTTTTCCAAGTACTGTGCCATGTCACTGTCGTACATTGCACTGGGTTCAGGCTCTACCCCGAGATCGCCGGTCATCATCATCCATTCGTGCAGTTCGTTCCGAAGATCAAGGTGGTCGCGATGTTCGGGGGTTATCGCAAGATTCGAAAGCTCCCACGGGTCCGAACAAAGATCGTACAATTCGTACTGGGGACGTTTCGTTGCGAAGTGGAGGCTCTGAGCTTCGTTCAACGCCCCCTCTTGGTGCAATCGTCGGAGCGTTTGCAAGATTGCTTTATTATCCTTGTATGCATTGGGCTGGAGATAGGGCCGCTCTGGATAACGGTTCAGAATCCATTTATAACGATCGGTTCTGAGACATCGAATTCCATCAACCGTCTCATCGCAACGATCCCTCGCCGAGATGATCAATCGTCGAGGCTCATGATCTTCCGCGAACAAAGACCGCCCTTGCATGCCAGAGGGAACCTCGATTCCAGCCAGATCAATTGAAGTGACCGACATGTCAATGTGGACAATCAGGTCATCGCGAACCGTTCCTTGAGGAAGTCCTGGTCCACGCACGATGAACGGAATCTTGATCCCTTCCTCGTACAGGAACTGCTTGCCTCGCGCATGGCTGATCCCGTGGTCAGTGATGAAAAACACATAGGTAGAGGCAAGAAGGCCTTCCTCCTCCAGCCGATCAACAATCTGACCCACCTGCAAGTCTGTGTAGCGGACCGCATCAAGGTATCGGGCCCAGTCTTCCAGAAGCACCGGGTCACGAGGGTAATACGGTGGCAGGGAGACGGACTCCGGTTCGGTGAGGGAACCCAGCTCCGGCTCGACGCGCTCGGCCCAGTTGGCCCCCTCCCGGAGCTTGCCACCACTCAGTTGGATCTGGGCGAAGAAGGGTTGCCCGTCCTTCCTTCCAGACCAATCAGCCCCATCGTACAAATTCGGATCGAAATCAAAGTTGTAGTCTGTCTTTCCCGTTCGACCGTCGATTGTACCGTTGCTGGTGAAATAACCCGCCTGCCGAAAACGTTCGGGAATCAATTCCACACCCTTCGGTAATTCGATCCGCTCCGATCCCCGACCACTGCGATGGTGATGGGCACCGATCGTCGTTTGATACATTCCGGTGATCAACGCCGACCGTGAAGCGGAACAGACCGGTGCCGTGACAAACGCATTGGCAAACCGAACTCCCTCTGCGGCCAGGCGGTCGACATTCGGTGTTTCGATCGTCGATTCACCGTAGCAACCGAAGTGAGGGGACATGTCCTCAGCAATGATCCAGAGCACATTCGGGCGATCGTCCGCTCGTAATGGCCCAGAGGCTCCCAGAACACAACCGAGCATGATGATGAGCGTTCGCATGGAGCGGCTCCGGGCCAGAAAGGGACATCGGACGATCTTCCGAACGCGATTCGAGGCCTGTCACGAAAAGTGTCAGGCGAGCTTCTCGACCAGGAAAGGCGATTCGAAACCTCACTGGACAGCCGGAAGTGGTGAGAATCGCTCACCGACTCCCCGACACATCAGTTTTGATCAATCGTTCGAGATCGTTGAATTTGTCCTGATCGCTGAGATCAGTCAACCTTCACCGGGTCGTCCGGTCGATCGGGAAGGGTTCGGGGGTCTTCGTCAATCGCCTTCAAGATCTCGGCGATTGCCCGCTCAAGCTGAGGATCCTTCCCCTGGATCACCGAAGCGGGATCGTTCGCCACCTCGATGTCGGGATCAACACCATAGCCTTCGATGATGTACGATCCATCAACACCGTTCGTCCCGAATTCCGGTACATTGACTCCTCCACCGTCGATCAGCGGCCCGTGATCCGTGATGCCGACCACGCCGCCCCAGGTTCGTTTGCCGATCAAGGGACCAAGCCCGGCCTGTTTGAATCGTGCCGGGAAAATATCACCATCCGAGGCGCTGTTCGCGTTGATCACACAGGCCAGGTGGCCGTAAAACACCTGATTGGGATAGGTCCCAACCCGATCGTTGTTGCGGCTGAATCGCGTGCCGAGCAAGCTCCGGTTGAGCCGTTCAATGAGCATCTGCGACACGTTTCCGCCTCCATTGTTGCGAACATCCACGACAAGCCCCTGCTTGCGAATCTGTGGATAGAAGGTCTTAATAAACTCTCGAAGGCCTTCCGCTCCCATATTGGGAATATGAAGATATCCCAGACGATCCTCGGAAGCTTCCGCCACCTTGCGGCGGTTCCCTTCGACCCAGGCCAGATAGATCAGGTCTGTCTCACTTGACCTCGGCTGCACGGTCACGAACCGGGAACCGTCATGATTCGGCTCGTCGTTGATTTCCAGCGTCACAGGGTCTGAGGCTTTATCTCGTAGCAGTTCGAATGGGTTCCGATCGGTCGTGAGCTCAACTCCGTCGATCGACAGAACAAAATCCCCCTCACTCACATCGACCCCGACCTCGGTCAAGGGAGACCGGTATGTCTCCTCCTCGTTTTGACCTGCGAAAATGCGAGAGATCCGATAGCGTGCCGCCTCATCATCCAGCTCGAATCGACAGCCGAGCAATCCCACACGGGGCCGCTCCGGAACGTCATAATCCCCTCCCGTGATGTATGCGTGCCCGACATTCAACTCGGCGATCATCTCACTGATCACATAGTTCAGATCCGATCGGTGCCCAACATGGTCGAGCAGCGGGCGATATTGATCTCGGATCGCCTCCCAGTCGTAACCATGCATGTTTTCGACATAAAAATAATCTCGGAATCGGCGCCAGACCTCAATAAAGATTTGCGGCCATTCCTCCTCCGGTACACGATCGACTCGAATTCCTTCGGTGGAAACAGACTTCCCGGACTCTTTTCCTTCAGGTGCCGCATCGAGCAGCGTGAAGCTTCCTCCGTTCCGCGCCAGAACCTTCTTCCCATCATGGGAGAGGACGTAACCACTGACATCCTCAATGAGGTTTGTCGCCTCTCGGTCTTCAATCGAAAAGACCACAAGTGTTGGCTTGACCGCCGAATCCCGTCCGTAGTAAAACGGTCCAGAACGAATGTAAAGCAAATGCCCCTCGTTCGCGGTCAAGCGTGAGTAGTTGTCGGCCGGAACCGGCACACGGCTGACGCGCGACGAGAGACCGTCCATCTCGACGATGATCTCCGTTGGCGAAGCCTCCTCGTCCTCGTCCTTCTCCCGATCGGTTCCCGACTCATCGTCATCCTCGTCGGTTTGGTCTCCGCCGACCTCCTCGTCGATTGTCACCTCATCGATTTTGGGAGGGAACGGATGCTCGACATCCTTCCGTAAGGCCATTGCAAAGAGTCCCACCTCACGATCGAGGGCGTAATTCCATTCGATCGTTGAGATCTGCGGGGCGTAATCGCGATCGCTCAGGAAGTAGAGAAAGTTTCCTGCGGGATCCCAGGCGGGGTTGTAGGCATTGAACATCGGATTGGTGATCGGCCTGGGCTCCTCGTCCCCAACCTTCCAGAGGTGGAGGACCCGGTAATCACTCGGCTCACTCAGGCTGAAAGCGAGCCACTGACCATCGGGTGACCACGCATAATCGAGCGATCGGCCCGACGGCTCGTGCGCCACCTCGACCACCTCCTTGCTCTCCACCTCAACGACAAAAATCGAACCTGTCTGGTCAGCGAACGCGACGCGCTCACCATCGGGAGACCAGAGGGGGTTGATCTTCCTCGACTTGCTGTCGCTGGTGAGTGCCTTCGGATCGCCGATTCCCTCCTGAGGCACGAGGTAGAGTTCCTCTTCCCCTGTCTCGTCGGAGACATACAGGACGGATGTTCCATCCGGCGACCATCGAGCCGCGCGGTCGTGCGCTCCCGGAGATCGGGTCAAGTTCCGGGTTGGTCCGTGCTCGATCGGGGCGTTGAACACGTCTCCCCGACCAACAAACAGGGCCCGCTCTCCCTTCGGACTCAGTTCGAAGTCTTCTAGCACATCCGAAGCATCCACCCGTTGCGGCCGGCGGGGCAGGGCATCGTCCGGCACGGTAATCGAAACCTTCTCCACCTCTCCCGAATCGACGTTCAGGACGTAAAGTTCGCCGGCCTTCTCAAAGATGATGCGTCCGTCGTCTGCCTTGCTCGGCCAGCGGACATCCCAGGTCGTCTCCTTGGTCAGAGCAACGGTTTCCTCGGTTTCGGGATCAAATTGGTAAAGGTTGAGTGTCCCCGATCGATCGGAACTGAAGTAGATCGCGTCGCCGATCCACATTGGGTCACGTTCGGTCCTGTTTGAGTGTGAAACGGGGGACAGGTCTGCGCTTTCCAGATCAAAGATGTAGAGATTCTGAGCCCATCCCCCTTCGTAGCGCTTCCACGATCGAAAGTCTCGGGTCAAGGGCGAATAGATGATTTGGTCCCCCTCCGGAGACAGATCACCACCTCCGGAAACCGGCATCGGCAGGGCCCTGGGAAAGCCGCCCTCAGGCGAGACGGTGTAGAGCCTTGTATCGGTGAGATCCCATCCGTCCCGCATTGACCGAAAGAGGACCGACGTCCCATCCGGTGTCCACCCGTAAACCTGGTTATCATATCCCCAACGTGGGGGCAGGGGACCCCTCGCGGGATAATGCGTCAGACGCCTGGGAACACCGCCATTACTGGGAATGACGTAGACTTGCTCGTCGCCGTCGTATTGACCGGTAAAGGCGATCTGCGATCCGTCGGGCGAGAACTTTGGAAACAGTTCCAGACCCGGATGCGTCGTCAAGCGACGAGCGATTCCCCCCTCGATCGGCGCCGTCCAGAGGTCTCCGGCATAGGTAAACACCACGGTCGAGTCATGCAGGTCGGGGAAGCGAAGAAGCTTCGTCTCCGCGGTGGCTGTCGAGTCGCCTGCCGAGACGACCATCAGGGCAAGCAGACCAATACAGAGGGGCCTGAATCGGATCATGGTGCAATTCCCGCGCATGAAGATGACCCCAAGGGGCGGCAGGGGAAAGCCAATCCGTTTCCCTTGCGGGCGGAATCGGCCTGGTGAGGTTGGGACGATTCTACGACGCGACTTGATCTGGGTCACGCAGTTCAACCTGCGGTTTTCTCCCCTCAGCCACTTTCCTTCCCACAGTTTCCTCATGCACCTTCAGGCGATAGGATAATCTCAGGAAGGCTTTGGCCTCCTTGACGTTGTCCCGCGTTTCCTGTGATGGATCGGCCCCTCATGCGATGCTTTCGGCATGCCCCCCAGACCATGTGTTTGCTGGTCACCTTCGGTGGTATTGTCCTGGCTGGTCTCGGGGCCGAGTTAAGGGCAAAGCAACTTCCTGACGTCTCGATTCCAGCGAATCGCGACCTCCTCCGCGACCCTCCCTTCGACCGGCTGACCTTGATCGACGGCACCATTCTCTTTGTGGATCCGGTCAGTCCGCGACCGCTCCCCGACAAGGAAGAACTCCGCGCGGCGGAGTCGAAGGAATCTCCCCGTTTTGAACGAGTGGGGGGGCTACTCGTCAGCAAGGCTCCTGAGCTCAATCGGGATCCGAGTGACAACGCCATTGTGATCCGCACTCAGGAAGACGAACCCAGAGATTACTACGTCAAGATCACATCGATTCAGTCGGCCGATTATTTCGACGACATTCTCCTGGCCGAAGCCCTCCGCCGCGCGCAATCAAACGACTTCGACCGTGCCTTTGAGCTGGTCCTGGCGGTTCGATCTCGTGATCCAAACTGGCGGGGGCTTCGAGAGACGGCAGATCGAATCATCTTCCTCGAAGGCCAGCATGCGCTTGATCGCGGGCAGGTGGATGATGGGCTTCGGCTCCTCGGCCAACTGCATGATCGAGCCCCAGAAACCCCAAATCTCAAACCCCTGCTCGCCAAAGGCTACGCTGGACGCATCGAATCGGCGATCGAACAGGGGGCGTATGCCCTTGGCCGTCGTGTTCTGACCGAGCTTCGCAACCTGACACCTGAGGCCCCCGAAGTCGCTCGCATGGAGCAGCGATTTATCTCCCTGGCGCAACGCCTGGCCGAGGAGGCTGATCGTCTTGAAGGGCCAGATCGTGTCGAACGACTTGCCGATGCACTCCGCGTCTGGCCCAATGACGAGGCGATCGCGGCACGCTATCAGGAAGCGTTCCTTCAGTTTCCCGTTCTTGATGTCGCGGTCCTCGACGTTCCTCGCCGTCCGGGCCCGTTCCTCGAATGCCCGGCCGATACCCGAGTCATGAGCCTGCTTTACCGCCCGATTCTCGCAGAATCGTCCGAGCAAGCGACTCGAGGCGAACTGCCCGACCAGCTTGCGGCCGAGTTGACGATCGGTGAGATCGGCCGTCGTCTCGAACTGCGGATCAAGAAAGGGATCACCTGGAACGACGGTTCTCGATCCATCAACGCCATTGACGTGGCCAGGACCCTGACCGATCGCGCGCTCCCCAGCACGCTCGGCTACGATGCCCGATGGGCCGATCTGCTCACCCGTGTCAGGCCCATCGACGACACAACGCTGGAAGTCACCCTGAAACGGACTCCCCTCGATCCCGCGGCCTGGCTTCTCCTCCCCGCGGGACCCGCGCATGCGGGACGAGACGGCCTCGTCTGGACCCCCTCTGGACCCAGGCCCATCGGCAGTGGCTTATTCACACTTGGCCCGTTGACTCGATCGACCGCACGCATTGATCGTGCCGATCGATTGGAGGAGGGAACCCCATCCCTGGCTCGAATCAATGAGCGACGGTACGAGCCGCCGACGGACCCTGTGGCCGCCCTGCGTCGAGGTGAGGTCACGTTGCTCGAATCGGTTCCCCATGATCGGGTCCGTGAGCTCGAGAACGACCCCGAGATTCAGATCGGTCGCTACCGTGCTCCCCGAATGCATTGGATCGCCCTCGACGGCCGCAACCCCTTGCTCCGCAACCGGTCGCTTCGGCGTGGCCTCAGCTTCGCGATCAATCGAGAGGAATTGCTCCAGGAACGCATCCTTCGAGCGCCTCTGGATGAGACCTCGATCCCCAGTGACGGGCCATTTCCCGCTGGTTCCGCAACCGATGATCCCGAAGTGTCTCCTCTCACCCACGACCCACTCCTCGCCAAGATGCTTGTCCGAGCCGCCAAGCAAGAGATGGGGATCGACGCAATTGAACTCACCTTGGCGTATCCGTCGATCCCGTCTGCTCGCGCGGTTGTGTCCAAACTGGTCGATGCCTTTGCAGATGCCGGGGTCGTTCTCAACCCAGTGGAGCGACCTCAATCGGATCTGGAAACCGAGTTGCGTCAGGGGGCTCGGTTCGACCTGGCATATCGGGTTGCCTCGATCAGCAACCCGATGCTGGAGATCGGCCCGGTTCTTTGCCCGGGTTACTCCGCCCCGCCACAAGCGGACGGCCTCGGAGCCCTGGCAAGCGCTCGGATGTTGCAACTGTTACTCCGGTTGGAACAGGTGCAGGACCTCCCTTCCGCTCGGGAGCAGCTCCTTCTTATCGACCGCGAAACCCGCGACGAACTCCCGATTTTACCTCTCTGGCAACTGAAAGAGCAGTTCGCCTGGCGAACCCGACTGACCGGCCCGTCGCACGAAGTCGACGAGTTGTATGAAGGAATCGAGTCGTGGACGATCGAACCTTGGTTTTCCCGAGACCTCCCATGATTCGGAGCTTCCCCCAGAGACGATCGTGGCCGCTTCTACTCATTGGGATTGGCCTTTGCCTGAGTCTGGTCACGAGTGACAGTCAGGCTCAGGAGGAGGCTCCGCCAGTCGACGACGCGCCAGCGACTCCGATCGAGCTTCGCCCGTATACGATCCGAGTCTGGTTCTCAATCGATTCCAACGCGCGAATGGGCCAGGCCTCCGCAGAGGCTCTCATCGATCAGTGGCTGACCCTCACGCATCGCTTCGTCGGAGCTCCCTGGCAGATCGAGATCCAGCCAGACGAAGGCCCGTTACGCGGTCGGTCACCCCAGCAGCTTGAACCCGCACTGGTCGCACCTGGTGTCAAAGGGGCGGAGAAAGGCTGGTTTCTTCGTGTCGAGTCGGCGCCAACAGGGGGGGGATTCACGCTCCTTGGTCGGGAATACGACGCCACGGCCCGCCAGCTTGGCCCCCTTTATCGACAGCCCGCTCCCTACCCGAAAGATGCCGCTCGCGCCCTGTTTGAGCTCTCCCGGCGCGTCTTTTCCCCCGTCGCCGAGATTGTTCGATCCGACCCAGGAGCCGAGCTTCGAGTTCAAGGGGCCGCCCTCCCCACCCCCGATCGTCTGGGTCGCCTGGTCGAACCAGGCCTGGTTTTCCGCCCGTACTGGATCTTCCTCGGTCCGGAATCCACCATTCGCGAAATCCGCTCCATTCCCTTTACCTACCTTCATGTGGACGAAATTGAAGGGTCGATCGCTCGATGCGAGATCGTCAGTGGACTCCGGCAACCATTGCCCAAGCAAGTGGCCGGACGCTACCGACTTGTTGCGCTGGGATTGAATCCTGCTGATGTCCCGACCCGCTTTCGCTTCGTATCCGGAGAAGGAGAGCAGCAGCTCCCCGCCGCCGGCTATGTGCTAACCGCCCGAGGCCTGCGCGATCGGGTCGCTTCAGAGGTCGGCACGACCGACCGAGAAGGACGCATCACCCTGCCACCAAGGTTTTCCGACAAGCTTGTGATGCTTCGCCTGCTCGCCGCAGGGATCGAGCCTCTCCGAGAATTTCCTGTCCTTCCCGGAGAATCGCCCGAAGAGCGAGAGGTGCCCGTCGAGCCTCGGCCCGAGGCCGTGTCCCTCGAATTTCGCCTCAAAGCTCTCCAGGATGAAATTGTCGACCTGATCGCCCGCCGAGGAGTGCTTGAGGCTCGGCTCGATGCCCGAGCGTCAGGGCAAGCATGGGACGAGGTCAAGCAACTCCTCGAGGAGTACGACCAGTTCCCTGCTCGAAGTGAGTTCGAAGAACGTCTCGCCCGCCTCGCCGAGGATGCCCAACTCGCTCAAGCGGAACTCGGGGTCCCCATCCTGACCCGAACGGCCCAGGCCGAACTGGCCGAAACCCGGGCCCTCATCGAACGCTATCTCGATGATGAGGCATACCAGGCCTATCTTGATGCCTATCAACGTGCTCAAGATCCAGACGGAACGTCCTCATCCCTCGGTTCCCCGAGTCCCCTGGTCCGATCAACCGAGGGCTCCCCGGTGCGATCGCCGGACTCCCCGAAATCAAACACTCCTGCGTCGAAACCTTCCGCGAATCCAGCGCAACCAAAGCCTGCTACACCTCAGCCCAGGGCTCCTTCCGGTGGCGGAGGACTGGTGCCATTCTGAGGTCAAGCCCAACACTTCATGTTGCTGACCGACGGGATCACTTCACGTGTGACGATGACCCAGCCGAAACGGTCTCCCGACCCGTTCCCGCATCCGCTGCCGGCCGGCCAGGCCCAAAGAGCCGAGAAAGCGTTGCCCCCCCTTTGAACAGGGCTTGCAGGGCAGAGCTCGGCAAGCGGTCGATGTGACTGTAAAACATCGTCACCATCCGCGTGAACTCGAGCATTTTTTCAAGCTGTTCGCGTGTGTACGCCTCATCTGGCCCTGCGTCCTTTGCTTCCTCCACACAGTGTTCCAGCAGCGCAATCGTCGGATCCATCTCCCGACGCTTGCGCTCCGCCATGATCACCCGGAATGTCTCAAAGACATCCTTCAATGCTTCGAACCGATCACACCGGCACCCGATGACATGAACCCGGCGCACCACTCCCCAGGTGATCAGTTCCCGCAGGCTCGTCGAGACGTTCGATCGACTCACCCCAAGCAATGTACTGATCGCGGCTGCGTCCAGCGCTTCAGGCGAAATAAACAACAAGGCATGCACCTGAGCCATCGTGCGGTTGATTCCCCACGCCTGGCCCATCTCTCCCCAGTGCAACACAAACTTCAATGCTGCCGGTGTCAGTTCCACGAGAGGTTCATCCATTTCGGTCTGAACTGAAATATCTGTTCGATCTTACCCTGTCGGTCACGCTCGTCAACCGTGATCAGCTTCGATCGCCCTTGTTTCACACCCTTTTCTCTTCCCAGTAGCAGGAATTCCTGACCTCCTCGGACGCTTGTCAGATTTCCCTTTCGTCGAATCGACGACAAGATTAGGATCGAGAGAACGAATCTCTGAGCGTTCGCTCTTTTCAGAAGTGTGTCGCGTCCGGGACGAATCGTGATTCGGGATCGGAGACCTGACGAATGCATCATCGCGTGTTTCGCCAGTGCTTGTTGATGCTCGTCGTGGCGGTCTTCACGGCGGGGTGTGGAGGAGATCAACCTGCCGTTGTTGCCGACCGAGATCCGCACGCTGATCGGACGGTCGCCTCGAAGCAGCAGGAGCCTCCTGCCGAACGGGTTCCGGCCGAAGCGTCACCCCACAGTTCCCCCGGCCCGACCTTGGCCATCGAGCCCTCGTCGGCCATCCTTCCTCCTGATGCGACGGGTTTGCAATTCATCGTTTCACAGATCAATCCGGATGGCTCGCGTTGCGACGTGACTCAGGAAGTAGTCGGTTGGGAAACATCAACCGAAGACGGAGTCCGTTTCGAGCAATCCGGGTATCTCGTTCCCCAAGAATCTGGCAACGAGACGGTGACGGCCGTATTCCAGGATGGAGCTTCCGTCTCGGCTGAGGTCGTCGTCGAGCGATCGCCCGAGCGATCCTGGAATTTTGCCACCGACATCGTCCCGATCTTCACCCGATTCGGCTGCAATTCCGGAAGTTGTCACGGTAAGGCTGGGGGGCAGAACGGGTTTCACCTCTCGCTGTTCGGATACGATCCGGATGCCGACTACCAGGCGTTGACTCGTGACGCGGGCGGCCGTCGTCTCTCGCTGACCCACCCCGAATCGAGTCTCGTGCTCCTCAAAGGGCTCGGGCGAATTCCGCACGGAGGAGGACCAGCGCTTCCTTCAACATCCGAGGCCAACCAGACGCTCCTCGAATGGATCGATGCCGGCGCTCCGCTTCATCGGGGCGAGGAACACGGTCCTCTGGTTTCCGTCGAGGTGTTCCCGAACGACCTTCGGCTGGCCGAGCCCGGATCACATCAGATTCGGGTTGTTGCAAAATTTGCCGATGGACTGGAACGTGACGTGACCCGACTGTCCCGCTTCGAGGTCCGGGATGATGCGACCGCTTCGGTCGATGACAACGGCCGTGTCACCTTGCTCCGACGCGCTGAGACGGACCTGATCGTTCGCTATCAAACGTCCGTGATTGCCACCCGAGTGGGGACCCGGATGAATCCGGATCTCACGTTTGATTTCGCTTCGCTCCCCCGCCGAAACCTGATCGACGACCATCTGTTCGCAAGGCTTGAATCGCTCAACGTCCCTCCCAGTCCTCCGGCCGATGACGCCTCGTTTCTTCGTCGTGTCTCGCTCGATCTGACTGGCCAGCAACCCCGTCCCGATCAGATCCGAGCATTCCTCGACGACCCCGATCCCGACCGTCGGATCGCGCTTGTCGATCGCTTGATGAACGACCCGTTGTTCGTCGATTTCTGGCATTTGAAGCTCGGCGACCTGCTCCAGATCAGTCAGGCCCGCTTCGGCAATGGCGTCTATCGCTACAACGACTGGGTGAAGGAACAACTCGCCTCCAACACTCCCTGGAATGAGATCGTCCAGACCTTGCTCACCTCCCTCGGCAATCCGAACGACCTCGACGGCGGCCCGGTCAATTACGCCCTCGAAGGTGAGGACGCCCGCGAGCAGGCCGAGCTGACCGCCCAGCGTTTCCTCGGGCTTCGCTTCCGCTGCGCCCAGTGCCACGACCACCCGTTCGACCGCTGGACTCAGGACGATTACTACGGCCTCGCCGCCTTCTTTGCCAAGGTCGGCCGCGCGGTCCCCAATGCCGACGGCATGATGGCTCCCGCAACCGTTGGGGTGAATCCCGAGGGAGTCGTCCTCCACCTTCGCACCGGAGAACCGGCCGTTCCGACCCTTCCGGGCGGCGAGGTGGTCCAACTTGCCGCCGACATCGACCCTCGAACCGTCCTGGCTGACTGGATCACCGCGCCGGACAACCCTTACTTCGCGCGGACCGCCGCCAACTGGGCCTGGGCGCAATTCTTCGGTCGGGGCCTGGCCGAGCCCAGTGATGACCTGAGCGACTCCAATCCCCCGGTTCATCCCGAACTGCTCGACGCTCTGGCCGACGACTTCATCTCACACGGCTTCGACCTCCGTCACCTCATCCGCACCATCGCCTCGTCAGAAGCCTACGGCCTGTCGTCCCGCCCCATCCCGGGGAACGAGGGGGACACCCGGCTGTTTTCTCACCAGACCCCGCGTCCCCTGACCGCGCACCAGATGGCCGACGCCCTGGCTCAAGCCACCGATACCGAACTTCTCTTTAATCTGGGCCGAGGCAGTCAGGGAACGCTTCGATCGAGTAAAGCCGTTCAGGTCAGTGACCCGGCGATCCCCAGCGTTCTCCTCGACACCTTCGGCCGATGCCCCCGCGTGGCCGGGTGTTCGACCGTGGCGACGCCGACCCTCAGCCTTCGACAGGCCCTCTTGCTCGTCGGTGGCAACGCGATCGACGACCGCATCAGCCGATTCGACGGCTACCTCTCCGGCCTCCTCGAACTCGAACCGAGTCGCGCCGAGATTGTCGAGAACCTCTACCTTCGCACCCTCTGCCGCAAACCATCGGACGAGGAATCCGAACACTGGTCCGCCTTGATGGACGAGTCGGATTCCCTCCGAGAGGCCTCCGAAGACCTATTTTGGGCCTTGCTCAACTCTCGAGAATTCGCGTTCAATCACTGAGCCTGGCGACTCGTTCTCCGATCGCCCCGGTTGGCCAGTGCATCACAGACCAAGGGACCTCGCCATGAGATCGAACCCGCCGTCCCGCTCGTGCCCCGGACCGTCCCGCCGAGCAGTTCTCCGGGCCGGAGTACTCGGCGCCTTCGGCCTGGCGCTCGACGACGTTTTTCGCCTCCGCTCCCTTGCCGCTCGCCAGAGTTCCTACGAAACGCAACCGACCCTCGGCGGCACGCCTCGGGCCAAGTCCTGCATCTTGATTTGGCTTTCCGGCGGCCCGAGCCACATCGACACGTTCGACCCCAAACCTGAGGCTCCGAGTGAGTTCCGGGGCGAATTCAAGCCGATCGAGACGGCTGTTCCCGGAGTCCGGATCAGCGAGATCTTCCCCGAGCTGGCGAGCGTCCTCGACCGCTCGACCCTCATCCGAAGCATCACCTCTCCCGAGGCCGAGCACGACCGCGCCACGCACCATCTCCTGACCGGCTATCGCCCCAGCCCGGCCCTGATCTACCCAAGCGTGGGCAGTGTTGTCGCCAAGGTCCGAGGCTTCGAGACCAGCACCCTCCCTCCTCACACCGCCATTCCTTCCGCCCCGCTCTTTGCCTCAAGCGGCTATCTCACCCCCGCCTACGATCCGTTCGCCGTCGGAGGAGATCCGAACCAGGAGGGTTTCCGGGTTCGAGACCTCACGCCTCCCGATCGGCTCACGCTCGATCGGCTGCGACGCCGTCGCTCGATGGTCGCCACGCTCGACCAGTTCGCTGCCGAGGCCGTGATCGACACCCCGCTCACGACCAGCCGAGACTCCTTCTCCGATCAGGCGTTCGAACTACTGACCTCCGGCGCCGCGCAGGAGGCGTTTCAGATCGACGCGGAACCTTCCGATCTCCGCGACCGATATGGCCGGACCCAGCTCGGCCAGTCGCTCCTCCTTGCTCGACGACTAGTCGAGGCCGGTGTCTCATTCGTCACCGTCAACGATCAAGGCGCGGGGCCAGTGGGTTGGGATACGCACCTGAACAATTTCCCGATGCTCCGAGACACCCTTGCCCCTCCCATCGATCGCGGCGTCTCGGCCCTCATCGCCGACCTCGACGATCGTGGTCTGCTCGACGAAACACTCGTCTTGATGATGGGAGAGTTCGGCCGCACCCCGAAGATCAACGACGCCGCCGGTCGCGACCACCACGGCCGAGCCAACAGCATCCTGCTTGCGGGAGGCGGAATGCCTGCCGGCCTCGTGCTCGGAGCCACTGATGCTCGCGGCGATCAGCCAATCGACCGCCCCATCACCCCAAGCGACCTGGCCGCGACCCTGTTCACCGCGCTCGGGATCAATCCGGAACACCGGTTTCAGACCCCGGACGGCCAGCCGATTCGCCTCGTTGACAACGGTCAAGCCATCCAGGAACTGCTCTGACCGGATGCAGGTCATGTCCGAGGCGCGATCGACTTATCGCACTCGCGATTCGGCCGCGCCTCGGGTTTTCGCTGATGCTTCTCGGAGCAACTTCACGTTGCGCATGTTGGCCTTGAAGGCCACGTCGAACAGATCGCCGACCACGGGGACGGCTCCCACGGTGGTATCCAGCACCGAGTTCAAGACCATCCGGACGATCACGGATTTGGGCAGTTTGTAGTAGTAGATCGCCATCAAAATTAACGCTGCCTGAACCGCTCCTCCGGTCAGGTCACCGACTCCCGGAATCAAACCGACGAGCTGGTCAGCACCAAATCGGATCTTGGTTCCAGGAATTCGGAAATTCGCATCCATGAACCAGGCAAGTCGGTCCAAAAAGAGCTCATCCGAAGCGCCTTCGGGAGGGATCCGTTCCGCCTGAACTCGGGTCGGTTTCGTGGTCACCATTTCAGCCTCAAGGTGGAACAAACAACGCCCCTGAACCGACCCCTGGCAGGTCACATGCCGGTTTCGATCGGCCGATTATCCCCGGACGTTCCTCGATCGCGAGTCATTCGCAAACACCCCGACCGCCAGCAAGACAATGGCAAAAATCAGGGCCGAGAAGAACCCCCCCGGACTGAATGCCTCTCCTCCCCCTCGTAACAGATACCAGAACCCTCCGCCCAGCAGCGAGCCGGCAACGCCCAGGAGGACCGTTGCCGGGAGCCCCATCTCGTCTTTGCCCGGATGGAGCAAACGCGCCAGGAATCCCACGACAAGCCCGAAGAGTATCCAGCCAAGAACCGCTCCAATCGTTCCCATGACTCACCTCATCTCGTGATGCTTCGCTGATGACAACCTTCGAGGCAGCGTTGCCTCTCGAAGAAAGTGTCTTGCGAGCGATACAACGCAAGTTAGAGCATATTGCATGCCAAAGGGGTGCGGTTCGCCACCGACACCGCTATGATAGGGGAAAATCGTCATCGCCGACTGCCCACCGAGTGCCCGTTAACTGGCCGTCTCTTGCCCGAGGCTCCGAAGATCATGGATCGGACCAGAACATTCGACTTCTCTGAGATTGTTGACGCACCCTCCGAGTGCCTCGAGGTCCAGACTCATGCCGAGGGGCCTGCCGGCACGCTTCCCCTGACGGACGAGATGCTTCGTTCCTGGCCCTCGGGTGATTTGTTCGGACTCTCTCAGAACACAGGGATGGGCTGGGAACCGTCAACCGCCGCGGATGACCCGTTCCTTATCCTCAGCACTCAGGGCGGACTGCGCGATGACCAGGGCCGGCCGATCGCCCTTGGCTACCACACGGGACATTGGGAGATCGGCCTGCTCGTTCGAGCCGCCGCCGAGGAGCTGCGAGCCCTCGGCGCCTTGCCCTTCGCCGGAGCCGTGACCGACCCCTGCGACGGCCGATCGCAGGGGACGACCGGGATGATGGACAGCCTTCCCTATCGCAACGATGCCGCCATCGTCATGCGGCGCCTCATCCGATCCCTCCCTCGCCGTCGAGGGGTCATCGGCGTGGCGACCTGCGATAAGGGAGCTCCTGCCATGCTCATGGCCCTGGCCGGGTCCAAGCAACTCCCCTGTGTCTTCGTTCCCGGTGGCGTAACCCTCCCGCCTTCCCGGGGTGAAGACGCCGGCAAGATCCAGACGATCGGCGTTCGATATGTCCACGGCGAGCTAAGCCTCGCCGAGGCTGCTGATCTCGGTTGTCGAGCCTGTGCCACTCCCGGCGGCGGCTGCCAGTTCCTCGGCACGGCCGCCACGACTCAGGTGGTCGCCGAGGCCCTGGGCATGACCGTCCCTCACGCCGCGCTTGCCCCCTCCGGACAACCGATCTGGCAGGACATGGCCCGCCGATCCGCCCGAGCCGTTGCGTCGATGGCCAACCGGAACATCCCGTTGGCCGACATCCTCACCGATGCCGCCGTCCGCAACGCAATGGTTGTCCATGCTGCCTTCGGCGGTTCGACGAACCTCTTGCTGCACATTCCGGCCATTGCCTTTGCGGCCGGATTACGACGGCCCACGGTCGACGACTGGCAGGACGTCAACCGTCGGGTGCCTCGGCTCGTCAACGTCCTACCGAACGGCCCGGACGACCACCCGACCGTCCGCGTCTTCCTCGCGGGAGGAGTGCCCGAGGTGATGTTGCACCTCCGCGACCTGGGGTTGCTCGACGACTCGGTCCCCACCGTCTCCGGAAGATCACTCGGTCAGGTTCTCGACTGGTGGCAAACCTCCGACCGTCGGAGCCGACTCCGTGAGACCTTGCAGCAACTCGACGGGGTCGATCCCGATGATGTCATCATGAATCCCGATCGAGCCCGCTCCCGAGGCTTGACCAGCACGGTCACCTTCCCGATCGGGAACCTCGCGCCACTTGGTTCGGTGGTCAAAAGCACGGCCATCGACCCCAGCGTCGTCGATGCCGACGGCGTTTACCGCAAGGTTGGTCCGGCCCGCGTCTTCACCCGAGAACGTGACGCCGTCGCCGCCATCAAGGGGCAGGGGGGGCAGGCTCCCATCGCTCCCGGAGACATCATCGTTCTCATGGGGCGCGGCCCGATGGGAGCCGGCATGGAGGAAACCTATCAGATCACCTCCGCCCTGAAACATCTCCCCTTCGGCAAGCATGTGGCCGTCATCACCGATGCCCGCTTCTCCGGTGTCTCAACCGGGGCCTGTCTCGGCCACGTGGGACCAGAGGCCCTGGCCGGCGGTCCCATTGGACGAGTCCGCGATGGCGATCTCATCCGGATCGAGGTCGACCGCGTGCGACTCGTCGGCCGGGTCGATCTGGTTGGCGTCGGCTCCGAGGAATTCGGGCCTGAGCGCGGCGAGGAACTTCTCGTCGAACGCTCACCGCACCCCGACCTCTCTCCCGACCCCGATCTGCCCGACGATACCCATCTCTGGGCCGCGCTCCAGTCTCTGAGCGGAGGAACCTGGGGGGGATGCGTCTACGATCCCGAGGCCATTCTCGCGGCCATCGGGACTCGAGGAGTCGGCGATCACCTCAACGTCACCACTCGATGAACTGACATCCCAGGTCAAGGGAACGCGGGAGTCAACGGGGCCGCTCATCCACACGGCCCCCGATGACCAGGGATCAGTCGTGGTAAGGTTGCGGATCGTAGGCCGAGGCCGTCTGACCTCGAGGGGCAGGGGAGGGGGCGGCCGTCGGGGGCTCAAATTTGGGGACGGTCGGATCGGGGGCCAGGTCATTCGTCACGGCCGGAGCAGCGCTTGAGGTTGGGTTGCTGTACGATCGTGACGGCATCGGCGAGGTCGAGCTTGCCTGCCGGCCGATCGACCGAAGTTCGTTCTCGACGCCGCTGAATCCTCGGCGGAACTCGGCGATTCCTTTGCCCAGCGACTTTCCCACTTCCGGCAATCGCTTGCCGAACAGCAAGACACCGAGGATCGCGATGACGACCATCTCCTGCGGGCCAACCCCGGGCAGAAAGGCATAGAGCATCGGAAGCACTCCACACAACGAAGTCAATGCGGGCTTGCCCTTGGGAACACGAGGGACGATCGTCAATCGAGTCGCGCGATCGTCCCGTCGCTCGGTCCCGTCAATCAGACGTCCTTGGCCGCGGCCTCGGGCTTTTTGGCATCAGCGGTTGCGCCTTCTTCGATCTCTTCCTCGATACTGTTCATCCCCTTCTTGAACTCGGTCACACTCTTGCCGAGCGATCGCATCACGCCGGGCAGACGGTTGCCGAAGATCAGGAGCGAGACCATGGCGATCGCCGCCATTTCCCAGGGGCCAAACATGTGAAGCACGGCGACGGTGAACAGATCCTGAAACATCGGGGGAGCCTCCGGAGTGGGTCGGGTCGTGGGACCGAGGGAATCTGGTCAGGGGTGTCGGGGGTCGAAGTCGTTTGGGGGAACCGGGCAAGCGGTCGGAGCCGATCAAGGGATCACGGCGGAGGCAAGGTTGCCCCCGCGTCTGTTTCCATCATGATCATGGCACGGGTTGCCATCCATGCGGCGATTCCGAGAAGGAAAAGCACGAACAGGATCAACCGGATCTTCCCGTCGAGCCATCGACGCGGTTGCGAACCGGTCGGGGTTTCGGTCGTTGGAGTCGCCTCCCGACGCGAAGGTGGCTCGCGCCTGGGCGGCGGTGCGGACGACGGCAAGAGCGAGAGGGCCGTCTGCCACGATCGAGGAAGGACCAGCCGAACGATCGGATTGCGTAGGACCGAGGTCCGACCGACGACGAGCAAGACGATGGCGATCGTCAACACAAGCTTCCAGAACACGGCGACACCTCGCCGGAATTGTCCGGGGAGATCGCAGCGACGGAACGCGATCACACACGGCGATCACTTCCGGTCGTTCCACGATCGCCGGGACTAGGGCCCGCCGAGGGGATCGCGACGCACGATCGCCAGTCACATGCGTTTGATGTACGGTCGTCCAGAGCACGGGCGGGAATAACGAACCTCGATGCGGAGGGCCCGACAGTTCGGCGCCGACCGAGGCCAGTGCGTCTCGACAGGGACGACGCGAGGCGGGTTCGAGCTGTTTCTATCCTATCCGGGTGGTTCGGCGTGTCAAACAGATTCTTGCCGAACTTCGGGGCAGTCCCCTTCTTCCGGAGCACTCGGGAACCACTCGCAAGGATGATCCCCGAGGCTCTCGAAACGGAAGTCACCTGGCAAGGCACTCAGATCTTCTGGGCCGGGTTCGGCCCAGGAACTCGAGTCACGGCTCCTTCGGAGGCTGAGGAAACGAGGGCTGCGTACTTGGCCATCACTCCGGTGTCGTACTTCGGTTTCGGGGCGGTCCATTGCGAAAGCCTGGACTTCAGCTCGTCGTCCGAGAGCGCAACGTCGAGCCGTCGGTTGGCGATGTCCAGGGTGATCACGTCGCCGTCCCGAACCGCGGCAATCGGTCCGCCTCGGGCCGCTTCCGGGGCCACGTGTCCGGCCATCAGGCCTCGGGTCGCGCCACTGAAGCGGCCGTCGGTCATCAAGGCAACGGTTTCACCGAGGCCGGCTCCCACAATCGCCGCCGTCACGCCGAGCATCTCCCGCATGCCGGGACCACCCGCCGGACCTTCGTAGCGGATCACCACCACGTCGTTCGGCTGGATCTGATCGGCGAGGACCGCGGCCATCGCCTGCTCTTCCGAGTCGAACACGCGGGCCGGTCCTTGATGAAAATTCCGCTCCGAGCCGGCCACCTTGATAACGCAACCCTCCGGCGCGAGGTTTCCCTTCAAGATCACCAGTCCGCCGGTCGGCTTCAAGGGGTGATCGAGCGATCGGACCACCTCTTGCCCCGGTTCCTCGACCGCCACCGCCGATTCCTCCGCGATCGTTCGGCCGCTTGGTGTCAGTTGCGACCCATCGAGCTTCCCGGCCTCAATCAATCGCTTGGCCACCAAGGGAACACCACCGGCGCGGTCGAGATCAGCGGCGACGAACCGGCCGCCGGGCTTCAGGTCGGCCAGGGTCGGCGTCCGAGTGCTCACGGTATCGAAGTCGTCGATGGTCAACGGCACCCCGACTTCCCGGGCGATCGCCAACAGGTGCAACACGGCGTTGGTGGATCCTCCCGTTGCGGCCACGCCGGCGATGGCGTTCTCGAAGGCCAGGCGGGTCAACAGGTCTTTGGGCTTCAGGCCTTTCGTCAGCTGCTCAACAACCAGCTTCCCGGCCTTGTACGCGACTTCTTTTTTCCTCGGGTCGGTCGCCGGAGGGCTGGCGGTGCCGATCGGAGAAATCCCAAGGAATTCAAAGGCCAGGGCCATCGTGTTGGCCGTGAACTGACCACCGCAGGCGCCGGCTCCGGGGCAGGCCACGCCTTCCAGTTCGTGCAAGTCCTCGTCGGTGATGCGTCCCCGGGAGTGGGCTCCGATTGCCTCGAAGACGTCCTGCACCGTCACGTCCTTGCCGTGGTAGTGCCCAGGGGCGATTGAGCCCCCATAAAGCACCAGGCCCGGCACGTCGAGCCGGAGCAATCCCATCGCGCTGCCCGGCATCGTCTTGTCGCAGGCGGCCAGGCAGATCACGGCATCGAAGTAGTGGCCGCGGCCCATCAGTTCGATCGAGTCGGCAATCACCTCGCGGCTGACGAGGCTGGTTTTCATCCCCTCGGTGCCCATGGTGATCCCGTCGCTGATGGCAACGGTGTTGAACTCCATCGGCGTGGCTCCAGCTTCGCGGATGCCTCGCTTTACGTCCTCCGCCAGGGTGCGGAGGTGGTAGTTGCAGTTCATCGTCTCGGTCCAGGTGTTGGCGATGCCGATGATCGGCTTGTGCAGATCGTCATCGGTAAAGCCAATCGCCTTCAGATACGACCGAGCAGCGGCTCGGCTCGGACCATCGAGAAGAATTCGGCTGCGGTGGCGGGTGTCGAATGCCATGAGGGGCGGTGCCTCGCGTTGCGTTGTGGTGGGCAGAATGCGGTGGGTTGTGCCCGATCGCGGAAAAGCTGATATTGTCTCGAATCCGCGGCCAGAATGCCAGCGGCCCAAGCCAGATCGACGCCGTTCCAGGTAGGCCGATTCCACTCTCTGAAGGCCATCCGACCATGCCCATGCTTGCTCCCGAACAGGCCGCCGAGCGTTATCACATCGACGACCTCTCTCAGATTCCCAGTCCTTCGCTCGTCATCTTTGTGGACATCGTGCGCGAAAACCTCCGGAAGATGCTCGAATTGGTCGGCGACCCGGCCCGGCTTCGTCCGCACGTCAAGACACACAAGATGCCGGCGATTGTTCGCATGGCCCTTGAGGAAGGGATCACCAAGCACAAGTGCGCGACGATCGCCGAAGCCGAGATGCTCGGCCAGGCCGGAGCGCCCGACGTTCTGCTGGCTTATCAGCCGGTCGGCCCGAACGTCGAGCGCATGATTCGGCTCCTGACGACCTATCCCAACACCACCTTCCGCACCGTCGTTGACGAACCCGGGCCTGCTCAGGCGCTGTCCGATGCCGTTTCCCGAGTCGGACGATCGCTTCCGACATTGATCGATCTGAACGTCGGCATGAACCGGACAGGGATCATCCCCGGCCCCGAGGCCGATGCTCTTTACGCCGAGATTGCCCGGCTGCCAGGGCTCGAACCCGACGGCCTGCATGCGTACGACGGCCATTCCTCCGATCCCGACCTCGACCAGCGCCGATCGCTCGTCATGAGCATCGTCAAGGAGGTCACCGCCATGCGCGATCGACTCGAAAGCCAGGGGCTCCCTGTCCCCCGGATCGTCATGGGCGGGACGCCACCGTTTCCGATCTACGCTGGCCTGGATCTGCCGAACCTGGAATGCTCTCCCGGCACCATCGTCCTGCACGATGTCGGCTACGGAGCTAAGTTTCCCGACCTTCCCTTTACCCCGGCCGCCTTGCTCCTCGGCCGCGTGGCAAGCCGACCGAAACCGGGGCTCCTCTGCCTCGACATCGGCACGAAGGCCGTTGCCTCTGATCCGATCGGCGATCGCGTCGCTGTGCTCGGAATTCCCGACGCCAAGCTCGGCCGCCAGAACGAGGAGCACCTCATGGTCGAGACGCCGGCCGCCGCCGACTTCCCGCCTGGAACCCCTGTGCTCGCAATTCCCGTCCACATCTGCCCGACCTGCGCGCTCCATCGGGAAGCGTTTGCCATCCAGGACGGCAAGGTGATTGATCGTTGGCCGGTGATCGCAAGGGACCGGACCCTGACGATCTAACCGGCAACTGAACAGGCGGGGGCGGTCGTCCCGGATCAGGACAGGTCTCGCACCGCCTGATCGAGCGTCCTCGCCAGTTCCTCGGGCCGCTGGCTCCCTATGAGCAGCGTCGAACCGTCGTGCAAGGTGATCCGAACCCCCTGGTCTCCCCGAGCGGTGAAGACCCGATCGCCGTTGCGGCTCCGGAGGAACCCCCAGCCGCCACAATCGGCCAGGGGGCGATACTGAACCGGCTCTACCCCCCGGATCTCGGTCAATGACACGACGTGCCGGTACGTTGGCACCAGACCGAACCAGATCCGAAGCTCCGTCGGATGCACTTCCGTGGTCATCCGGAGTAACCCGACCACAAGCATCGGCGGCACGCTGAGCCCGACCGCAATGGCCAGCGGGAACGCCCGGTGCATCCGTAAGGCGTCAATCAGGCTGTTTGGATCGCAGGACCAGAGCACCGCGCCGAGCGCGAGCCCAGCCACGCCCAGCAGGACCGCGTAAATCCAGCCGTGAAACCACTGTTCCTCCCGGTAAATCGCCACCGGGGATCGGTTGACCATGACGATCGACACGGTTCAGCCCTCCTCCTCCGTTGCCTCGGATTCGGGAAGCGTCAACCAGTCTCCCAGGGTCCGCTCCATCGCCTGCAACGCAATGCCCACGACCCGATCGGCCGGCATCTCCCAGAACATCGGGTTCAGCACTTCGAGGGACACCGGCCCCTGATACCCGATCCTCCCGAAATGGTCCAGGATCGGACCAAGCGGCAGGTCACCATCTCCCGGAAAGATGCGATCCGAATCACTGGCCAGCTCTCGGGGGACTCCGCTCAGGTCGCTCAGTTGCACCAGGGCCAGGTTCTCGGCCGTCAAGTACCCGAGGTCCTCGAACTTGCTCGGCCCGGTGTAGTAGTGAAACGCATCGAAGCAGACCCCGACATTCGGCGCACCGCTCTGGGCAATCAGGGCGATCGTCGTATCGAGGCTCGCACAGAACCGGGCGGTCTTCTGAAATTCGAGCGCCAGCCTCACGCCTTTGGTCGCGGCCAGTTCGGCCGCCTCATGGATCGAGGCCGCCGATCGAGCCAGATCATCCGGACCGGGGACCGAGACGAAGTCAGGAACCACCACCAGGATCGGCACGTTCAAGTCGGCCAGCAGATCGAGCCTTCGGCGAAAGTGATCCCAGTGCGTGGCGCGCTCGGCCCCTTGAGAGAGCATCAACCCCCCTTGAAACGACGCCGCCACGGGACGAAGTCCTTCCCCTTCCAGCATCGATCGCGCCTCGGCGATCGAGTGCGTCCGGAGGAACTCCTCCAGCTTGGTCATCCAAAGTTCAATCGCTTGCCAGCCAACCCGACTGTACGCCGGGAGATCCGCCTCAAACGGCGTGCCGAGCGTCGTGGCCTGATTGATGCACGGCTCCATGCGAATACCTGTCTCGTCACGAAAGATGGAATTGAGCCTTAAATTGCGTCGTTCAACCGGTCAATGGGACCGAGCGACCACGTCGATCTTGGCCGCTCGATCCAGGAAGATCAGGAACCGATCGCGTTGATGTCGGTCGAGCCGTCGAGCAGGTCTTCCACCAATCGAGATAACCCGTCCGAGGCCACGCGCTTCTGCACCAGGGAATCGCGGTCTCGAATCGTCACGGTGCCATCGGTCAGGGTCTGACCATCCACGGTAATGCAGTAGGGGGTTCCCGCCTCGTCCTGGCGACGATAACGACGACCAATGGCCCCCTTCTCATCATAGAAGACATTTTGCCGACGCTTCAGATCCCGGTAGATCGCTTCGGCCTTCTCCGGCATCCCGTCCTTCTTCACGAGTGGGAAAATCGCCGCCTTGATCGGCGCAAACCTTGGATGGAATTTCAAGACGGTGCGTGATTCTCCGCCCACCTCGTCCTCGGTATACGCCTCGCAGAGGAACGCCAGCGTCCCTCGATCCGCACCGGCCGACGGCTCGATCACGTGCGGCAGGAAGCGTTGCTTGGTTTCTTCGTCGAAGTAGGTCAGGTCTTTTCCGCTGAACTGCTGGTGCTGCTTCAGGTCGTAATCGCTTCGATGTGCGATCCCTTCCAGCTCGCTGACGCCAAACGGGAACTCGTACTCGATGTCGGCGGTTGCCTTCGAGTAAAAGGCCAGTTCGTCTAGGTCGTGATCCCGAAGTCGAAGGCGGTCGCTCCGCAAGCCGTGCTTCACGTACCAGTTGAAGCGTTCGTTCCTCCAGTAAGCATACCACTCCTCCGACTCCTCGGGACGGCAGAAGAACTCGATCTCCATCTGCTCGAATTCCCGGGATCGGAAGGTGAAGTTCCTGGGCGTGATTTCGTTCCGGAAGCTCTTGCCGATCTGGGCGATCCCGAACGGCAGCTTCACCCGGCTGGTGTCTACCACATTTTTGAAGTTGGCGAAGATGCCCTGCGCCGTCTCCGGTCGCAGATAGGCAATGCTCGACGCATCTTCCAGCGCCCCGACGCTCGTCTTGAACATCAGGTTGAACTGCCGAGGGGCGGTCAGCGTGCCCGCCTCGTCGGCCGCGGGTCCCAGGACCCGGTCGCGCTGTTCGGGTGCCAGATGAAGATAAAGGACCGTTGTCGCGGCGGGCGGCTCTCCCAGATTCGCCGGTTTCGTCTTCAAGAGCTTCGCCGCCTTCGGCCGCACCGCGTCCCAGGCGTCGAGCGGCGACGCGCCCACTCCCGAAACACAGACCTCGACCCAATCCGGGAACATCCGGCCGGTTGCTCCTTCGTATGCATGTTGGGCCGAGTGCGGGTCGGGCATCTCGCGGGCCAAACCGAAGACGTAAAGCTGGTCGGCCCGATAGCGTTCCTTCGATTGTCGGCAATCAACCATCGGGTCCACGAACCCGCCGACGTGTCCGGACGCCTCCCAGACCTTCGGGTTCATGATGATCGAGCAGTCAAGCCCGACCATGTCATCCCGTCCCGAAACGCAGTCGCGCCACCAGGCGTCTTTGATGTTCCGCTTCAGTTCGACACCCAGCGGGCCGTAATCCCAGAAGCCGTTGATACCCCCGTAAATCTCGCTCGACGGGAAGATAAACCCGCGACGCTTACAAAGGGAAACGATCTTCTCCATGTCCATCGGGTCGCGTCTCCTGGGGCAGACCTTGGCATGGGCCGCCCCGCTCTCAAAGGGGGTCATTCGGATTCAGGCTTACGGGATCGACTCGTTGATCGAGAGGACGGGAACTCCCGTCGCATTCGGTCTTCTGTGAATCGAGTCACGATTCTAACCGATGCCGCCCTCTCTGGTGACCCCCGCCCTCACAATTCGAAGCGGATCGCGCCGCAATTCCGGAACGATGCCGATCGTATCCACCGCACCGGCCTCGACGATGTCCCGTCCCAGCCCGAGTTCCGACACCCGCAGCCCTCCTCGGCCGGTGCGAAGCACCTCGTCGAGATTCTCGTTGCCAAAGGTCACGCTCAGCCAGGCTCGGCTCGAAATCCTGGCGGAGTCGTTTCCCAACGACAATCCCTCGACCCGATCCAGATGACTGGCAATGGCTCCAGCCAGCAGCGTATCTTCAAAACTGACCAAGCCATCCGTCCCCGAACAGACGATGTGGACCGTTCGAGCCTCATTGCGCAGCTCCTCCCGGATCGCCCTCAGGTTGGCAAACGCTCCGATCAAGACCCGATCGGCCTCCAGGCTCGCCAGAATCGCCCTCGTCCCGTTGGTTGTGGTCATCACAACCGTCTTCCCTCGGCAGACCTCCGGAGTGAAATCTCCCGGCGAGTTGCCGAAGTCGAACCCATCGATCGCCACCCCTTGACGCTCTCCCGCCAGCACGGCCGAACCGCTGGGCAAGGCCCGAGCCACCTCTCTGGCCTCCTCGATCTCCAGGCAAGGGATGATCGCGTCAGATCCCGATGCCAGAGCCCGGACCATCACCGAGGTCGCTCGCAAGACGTCGACCACCACTGCCACCCCCCCCGCCAGCGCCCCTTTGAGAATCAAGCTTGGCAGGAGATGCACCTGGACTGTTGCGTTCGAACCCATCCCTTCCGTTCCCTCTCGTTGGCGTCGTGTTTCATCACTTGACGGCCGGGGGCTGCGATCGGATTCCTCTTCCCGAAGACTCCCGATCGTCGTAAGGTTTTGGCCGCTCCCCGCTCCCCATTCTCCCGACGCGCAGGTGCACGGATGCCCGAGCCCAAGGGACGATCGCTGCCGCTTTCCGGCCCCCGCCGGTTCATCCTGGACATGATGCACTACGCGTCAAAGGTCCCCTCGGTGCCGGTCGGCCGGACAATGAATCTCGGCCCCCTGGCCGACGCCAGGCGTGCCCACCCGCTCCGACCGTCGTGGGCGGTCCTCTTTCTCAAGGGGTTTGGGATCGTCTGCGACGCTCACCCACCTTTGCGACGGGCCTTGCTCAGCGTCCCGCATCTCAGGTTGTACGAACACCCGTTTTCAATCGCCTCGCTGGCCATGGAACGGGAGCACGACAGAGAACCCGTCATCGTCGTCGGTCTCTTTCGAGCCCCCGAACGGCAACCGATCGCCGAGCTTCAAAAAGCGCTCGACGAGTACCGAACCTGGCCGATCGAAAAGGTTGGCTTTTTCCGCCAGATGCTCCGAATCAGTAGCTATCCCGCCCCGATCCGACGCTTCCTCTGGTGGTCGACGCTCCACGTCTCAGGACCGAAGCGCGCAAAGCGGCTCGGCACCTTCGGTCTCTCCAGCTACGGAAGCCTCGGGGCGGAATCGTATCACCCGATCAGCCCCTTGACCACGACCTTGACCTATGGCCCGATCGACCCGAGCGGCCGAGTCACTGTCAAGCTCATCTACGACCACCGCATTCTGGACGGTGCCGAGATCGCCCGACGTCTTGCCGATCTTGAAGCCGCCTTGCTCGGCCCCGTCCGAGACGAGCTACTCGCCGATCAGGCTCCGCAACGCGAGGCGGCCTGATCGCCCCGTTCCGATCGGAATGGGGCAATCAGGCGTGTTCATCCCAGGTCGGTTCGACCTTCGAATTCACATGTCCTGGCCGGGAATGCGCACCTGAAGCTGGCTCATCAGCCGCTTCAGTTGATCTTCCTTCGAGTTGATAAACAGCACGTGGTCGAGGGTCACCACCCGGTCGTTCGTCGAAAAGTTCAGGACCAGGCGGCCGGCTCCCAGACCGAGCAAGAACTCCAGAATATCCGGGATTTCCTTCGAGAACTTCAACTGGATCGTCGGGAATCGTTCGAGGTCGCTCAATGGGCCGTGGTGGTGCAGCACCTCGTTCGGGCGAATCTCCCAGTAGTCGAGATACCGCGTTGCCCAAATGATCGCGTACATCACCCCTTGAATCAGCGCGATCGCAAAGAAGAAGCCCGCATTGGCCGTGAAGTAAAGGTGCCTCGAAAGGGCCGTCAAGGGAGACAGGAAGTCCACGCCCTGCGACGCCAGATAGAGCAACAAGAAGGTCATCGTCAGACCAAACAGGATCACCGCAATAAGCGTGAACCTCGGGAAGTCGAGCGACATCACCATCATGTTGACCGCGAAGACGATCAGGAAGACCGCGCCGAAGATGTTCTGCCAGCTGGAGAACCGGCGAGCCCCCGGAGACACTTCCGCCTCCGCGACCTCGACGTCTCCCGCCACCGCATCGGCATCGGCCACCTCGACGGCCTCAGCCCCTTCAACGGCATCGGCTCCCTCGACAGCATCGGCTGTCTCAACGGGTTCGGCCACCTTGGTCGCCTCCAACTCCTCTGCCACTTCGGGAGCCGCCGTCGGTACCGGATTCGGATCCAAATCACCGACGATGAGCATTCCGGTCCCACAGATCAGCGCAAACACCATCGTGGGCCAGAGGAAAATGACCTTCGGATACGAGAAGATCTTGACGGATTCAATCGCCTGGGAAGGCTGCCTTTGATCTTTTGCGGTCGGGTCCGAGGCCATCGCGTGCAACTCCTGATCGGAAAACAAAAAAGGGCCGTTCCGGTGTCAAGGTGAGGTCGTCGGCGAGTCCCCGGCGTGATTCGCCGGGAGCATCGTAACGGCGGTCAGGCTTTCGGTGAAGCCCCCGCCGGTCGCTCGCAAGCAACGACGGTCGTAATCGTCATTCGTCCCGGATCGCTTGTCATTCAGCGAGCACTTCCTCCGCGCGTTGCTCGGTTCGATGCTCTTCGCCCGCGGTGTCCCTCACAAACCAGGTCGTCTCCCCCTCGCGGCCTCCTCGGCAATGCGGTATGGTAAAGCTCCATCCTTCGGGGAGCGGACGCACGGCTGGTGCCGGCCCTGGTCTTCAAAACCAGATGGGCGGCCTGGAGACAGGTCGTCGGTGGGTTCGATTCCCATACGCTCCCGTTGCCTTTGCTCACCGTCGCTCAGATCAAGCTCCCGTCCACTTGCGCGTTTCCGTGTCGGCGGGTGTGAGCCATTTCTCTCCCCAGGTCGAGTATGAACGACGGGTTCTGGCAACTGCTTCACGAGGCCCTCGGCCCCGACCTCTCTGAGTTTGGCGACGTTCCCGGCCTTGTTCGAGCGATCTTTCGACTTTGCCTTGCCGCCGTTCTCGGTGGCGTGATCGGGATGGAACGCACCGTCCATTCCCGACCGGCGGGGTTGAGAACCTTCATGCTCGTGGCGGTCGGTTCGGCCGCGTTCGTCCTCATCTCCGAACAAATCGGCATTCAGGAGGGGGACCTGAGCCGTGTCATTCAGGGGCTTTTGACCGGTGTTGGCTTTCTCGGCGCGGGGGTCATTTTCCGAACCACAGAGCCGTCGCAGGCCCGAGGATTGACCACTGCGGCCGGAATCTGGCTCACGGCATCGCTTGGCATGGCCGTCGGTCTGGGACGCCCGGCGTCAGCCTTGCTCATCGCCTTGCTGACCTTCGCGATTTTGTCACGCCTGGGACGAAGACTTGAACTCGCAGTCAAGCTCCGCGTTCGCCGACGCCTCCGCGATCAGGCCCAGCTTTGAACGACCTTTCGGCAGGTCGTTTGAGTTCGATTTCTGAACCGAGACAGGTCGTAACCGTCTCGAACTTCGATCGGGGAACAAGATTCATGCACCATCGTCACCTGGGAACAAGCGGCCTGAGCGTTTCGGCGCTCGGTCTGGGATGCTGGGGAATGTCGGGCTCGTATGGTCCGGCAGACGAGGCCGAATCGGAGGCCACCTTGCTCCTGGCCCTCGACCGCGGCATCACCCTGATCGACACGGCCGACTCGTACGGTGAGAACGGTCATAACGAGTCGCTCGTTGGTCAGGTTCTGTCCGCTCGACGCTCCGAGTTCGTCCTCGCGACCAAGACCGGATGGGTCAAACGACCCGGCCCCGACGGCACCGAAACCGTCGGTGTCGATGGCCGCCCCGATCGCATTCGAACCGCCTGCGACGCCAGCCTGGCCCGGCTCAAGACCGACGTGATCGACCTCTACTACCTCCACCGGATCGATCCCGACGTTCCCGTGGAAGAGTCGGTCGGAGCGATGGCCGAACTTATCACTCAGGGGAAGGTCCGCGCGCTCGGTCTTTCCGAGGTTTCCGAGGCCACGCTCCGTCGTGCCCATGCGGTCCACCCCATCGCCGCGCTCCAGTCGGAGTACTCCCTCTGGACCCGAGAACCCGAAGCCGACGTCATGCCGGCCTGCCGCGAGCTTGGTATCGCGTTTGTTCCCTTCAGCCCCCTCGGTCGCGGGTTCCTCACGGGAGCCCTCACCAGTCGCAACGCCATCACCGACGGCGACTGGCGGGCAGCCAACCCTCGCTTTACCGACGAGAACCTCGCCCGCAACCTGGCCTTGCTCCAACCTCTGGAGGAGATCGGCCAGGCGCACGGGGTCAAGCCCGCCCAGATCGCGCTGGCCTGGGTCCTCGCCCAGGGCGATCAGGTCATCCCGATCCCCGGCATGAAGCGCCGAACTCACCTCGACGCGAACCTTCAGGCGGTCGACGTGGTTCTGACGCCCGACGAACTCGATCGCCTCAACGCGTCTTTCCCGCCCGGCGTCGCCGCCGGCAACCGCTATACGCCTGAGGTCGCCTACTGGGCCGGACGATAACCTCCAACGGCATCAGGAACCGCTGCGTCCCGCGGTCCCCGATCCGTTCGACCGATCGGCTCGTGCAACACGCTCCGAGGTGTCGGAGCGTGTGCCCGCGTCCGTTCAAGACTCCGCCTTCACCGTCGCCAGGTCGAGGAAGACGACGCACGAGGGGTTGCCCACCGGCGTGTAATGCCCCGTAAACTCCAGACCACCACCGTCCCGATCTACGCGGAACACCGTCACGTGGTCGGCCCTTTGGTTACAACAGAACAGGAACGAGCCGGTCGGATCGAACGTGAAGCTCCGAGGATAGTTCCCCCGCGTCCATTCGTTCCCGACCATCGTCAACGTGCCATCAGGGCCAATTTTGAAAATGCCGATGCTGTCATGCAGCCGGTTCCCCCCATACACAAACCTGCCATCCTGCGACACCAGAATCTCGGAACAGAAATTACTTCCCGCAAACCCCGGTGGCAGGCTGGAAATCGTCTGTCTCGGGCTCAAGCTCCCCGTTTCGGAATCGTAGTCGAACAGGACGATCGTCGACCCCTCTTCCTGGATCGAGTAAAACCAACGCCCATTGGGATGGAAGTGGAAATGGCGGGGACCGTCCCCCGGAGGGAGCGAAACCTCGCTCGACTCGCTCGGGTTCAAGACGCCCGATTGATCATCGAACTCCCAGATGAAGATCTGATCCAAGCCCAGATCCACGTGCAGGACAAATCGTCCCGAAGGATCTGACTCGATCATATGCGCGTGGGTTCGATCATGACCACTGATGGCGAAGCTGCCCGGAGGAGCATGGGTGGCCCTCGTCGGCCCGATCTCGCCTTCATCCACCTTGATGTCCGTGGCCACCCCGAGCCGACCATCAGGCAGGATCGGCAGCACGGCCACCGACCCGCCGAAATAGTTCGCAACCAGCAGAAACCGACCCGAGGGGTGAAGACTCACATAGGTCGGCCCCGCACCACCGGACGGCACTGTATTGAGCAGGGTCAACTGGCCGTTCGTCGGATTGATGGCAAAGGCGCTGACGGTCCCCTGGTTTTCCTCGTCGATCCGATCCGTCTCGTTCGCGGAGTACAACCGCGTTCCATCGGCATTGACGGCCAGGTGGCTCGGGCTTGTTCCCATCTCGAACAGACCGGCAGGTTCCATCGCTCCCGTCTGACGATTCACGCGAAAGAGGTGAATCCCTCGTCCGTTGCCAGGAGGCAAGTCCACTTGCGTCGGCAAGACATCTCGGAGCGGCGAACTGAACGTACCGACGTACGCCAGCAGTTCTCCTCCCTCATCATTTGCGATCGCCTCCGACGATCGGGCGAGCAACGTGGTGCTTCCCACCGCTGCGCAAGACATTCGGAGGAACGATCGCCGGGAGCTGTCGTGTGACATCATGGTGCGTTCATGCTTTCTCAAAAGTCAGAGACGCGACGCCCTTGATGAGCGGCCTGGCCATCGTGGGCTCAGGCGCTCGCCACGCCGCCTGCAGGGCACCCCCGATCACACGGCGAGAGCCTCTCGACCGCTGGAACACCGGCGTTCCCCGCAGCTGCAATTCATCGGAGCGTAACGCCCTGTCTGGAGCGTGTCCAGACAGCGCGTCGTCCTCGATGCCTCCTCGGAGCCGTTGTGCCTCACTCGACAAACCTGCTCCTTCCGCGGACCCTCGCCCGTCCACAATTCCGCCGCCTCGCCCGACGCTTGATCGCTCCTCCTGTAGATCACCCATGACCGGCCTGCGTTGCCGTCCGGATGACCCCGTCTTCCATTTCGTAGGTCGTCTCAAAAAGATCCAGCGAACGATGGTCGTGAGTCACCACAATGACTCCGGTTCCATGCTCCTGGGCCACCTGGGTGAACAGTTCCATGACCTGTCGGCCTCGGTGACTGTCGAGGGCGGCGGTTGGTTCATCGGCCAGAAGAATGCTTGGCCCGTTGGCCAGCGCTCGAGCCACGGCCACCCGTTGTTGCTGCCCGCCAGAGAGCATCGACGGCAAATTGGTTGCACGATCCCCCACCCCCAGCTCGTCGAGCAGCGTCATTGCTCGCGATCGTGCCCGCCTGGGACTCCAATCGTTCAGTTCCAAGGCAATCTGCACGTTCTCTCGCGCGGTCAGAAACGGAATCAGGTTCGACTTCTGGAAGACGAAGCCGATGTGCGTGCGACGAAACACTCGAAGATCCGTCTGTGCCCGAGGGCCTTCCAGAACGAGCTGGCCACCAATCAAGACCCGTCCGGAGGTCGGTGGATTGATCAACCCCACGGCCGTCAGAAACGTTGACTTGCCCGATCCGCTCGGACCCAGCAGCGCGACCACCTCGCCGCGCCGGACGGTCATCGACACATCCTTCATGGCGACGACCTCCGTATTGCCGCTGCCGTAGACTTTCCGCAACTCCTGCGTCTCGATGGCGGGGGAATCGTGCATCGTCAGCTCAGCGCCTCGTTGGGAGAAACTCGCAATGCCTTCCCGATGCCCAGCACACTCGACACCACGGAGATGACCACGACAATCAGAGCGAGCTGAAGCAAATCCTGCTGCGTCAAAATGACGCGCCGGGGGAATGCCGGAAACACCCACCGCCCCAGCAAATACGCAAGTCCAAACCCGAGTAACCCCAGCGCAAGCGCCTGTTGCAGAATCAACGCCAGGATGACCCGGTTCGGCGCACCGATGAGCTTCAGCAACGCGATGGAGTGCAACTTATCAAGCGTTAATGTGTAAAGAATCAAGGCCATGATTACGCCTGCGATCAAGGTCAGCAAGACGCGGAACAGGCCGATCTGTCTCCGGACCTTCTCAACCGATCCCTTCAACAACAGTTCTCGCTGCGATTGTTTGCTATGGACCGAGACATCGGCCCATCCGGAAACGAGCGAAGCCACCTCCTCGGCCCTCGATCCAGGAGCCACTCGAATCATCACCGCGCTGAGGGCAGGGGGGGCAATCGCCGCCAGCTCGGCAGCGGGTTTCGAAGCCTGTTCGATCAGCGATGGCTGGAGCGTCCCGAGCTCTGCTCGCTCTCCTCTGGCCTGACGAGACGCACGCTCCAGACGGGTCGCCTCGCCGGTCGTTTCGAACTGAATTGCCTGGGCATCGGCAACCGTGACGAACGCGATTCCGTCGCCACTTGAGCTGAGCATTCCCTTGGTCAGCCCAACCACCGTGTAGCGTTCCTTCCCCAAGGTGATGCGCTGTCCGAGCCGCAACCCGAGGCTCACATCGGCGATCATTTCATAGTGATTCTGTGCCAGTGTTCTCCCGGCGATCAGCGGCACCCACTCTCCCCGGTCGGTCGGCCAACTCAGACCAAGGACCGCCAGGCGAAGGGGCTTGCCTTCATGCTCCCGCTGAATTGTGTGATAAACGAACTCACGGGCCTCCTCGACACCCGGCACCGCCTCGGCTCGGTAGATCAGGTTGGCGGGCACCCGAGAGATCTCGGCAAACGGCCCCCGGGTCCCTCGCTGAACGATCCAGAGATCGGTGTCGATCCGTTCGACCAGCAAGACCGCGTCCTCAACGATCCCCCGATAAATGCCTCCCATTCCCATGACGACCATCAAAAGCATGCCGATGCCCAGGGTCGTCAGTGTAAATCTCCCGAAGTTATGCCGGATGTCTTTCGAGGCAAGGTTCATGGCACCGTGATTCTCCGGCCATCTGTCAAGGTCGTGTTGGGGGCCACCGGAACCAGGATCGTTTGCGTCGCGGCAAGACCTTCGACCACTTCGATGACGTCTTGCTCACGCAACCCGATCTCGATGGGATGCCAGATGCTTCGGCCGTCCTCCTCCACAAAGACGCCGGGCGTGTCCGCGCTCCAGACGACGAAACGTGCGGGAATTCGCAGAGACGAGTCCTTCCGATCCGTCTCGATGTAAACCTCTGCTCGCTGCCCGACGGCCCAGTTCTCCGGCAATTCGAGCGCATGGACATCGACCACGAACTCCCGGGTCTCCCGGTCCGCTTCGCGTCCCAGGCGAGCCACCCGCCCCGGCGCCGACCTCTCCGGCTCTGATCGGAACACCACCCGAGCCGGCTGTCCCGGACGCAACCGGGCCATGGCCGTTTCATCAACCCAGGCACTGATCCAAAGCTCGCTCGTGTCGATGAGCGACAGTACCGGACTCCCCGGCACGACAACGTCTCCCGGATCACGCTGCCGATCGACCACCAGGCCGTCGAAGGGTGCCTTCACGGTGGCATCGTCGAGCAGCGTCAGTTGATAATTGAGGGTCTCCTCCGCGGCGATTAGTTCCTTCTGGGCCTCGACGATCGCCGACTCCGCGCTCGAGAGTCCGGCCTCCGCAATCTGAAGGCTCTCGGTCGCCTTCTCAACCTCCTCCGACGCGGCCACACTGCGAGCATACAGGTCCTGGACCCGGGTGAAATGCCGTTTGGCCTGCGCCAACACACTTGCTGCTCGCCCCTTGTCGGCCCTGAGCCGTTCGACTTTCGCCTCGGCCGCTTCAAGGTTTGCACGGGCAATGGCAACTTGCTGCCGGAGTTCCTCATCATCCAGCGTCACCAGCGTTTCACCCGCCGAAACGCGATCACCCTGGTCCACCGGAATCGTCTGAATCCGCCCCGAGGTTTTTGGACTAATCGTCGCACGGACCCGAGACTCCAGCGTGCCGGTCCCCATCACCTCCGCGACGATCGGGCCGCGCTCAACCGAAGCCGTGATCACCGTAACCGGCGAAAACTGCACCCAGTAGACGACCGTCACAAGTCCTGACAGAACCAGGACGAGCCACGCTCCCTGTTTGATACTGCGTCTGATCATCGTCCACCACAACTTCCTTAGTCACGCAGACTTGGGATGCGCAGGCCACCGAGATTTCCCTGACCAACGTCCACCCGCGCTTCCCGACTCATCCACCGAACGATTGTTCCCCAGGGTGTTCAGCTCAAGACGCTTCGTCGTCGATGAGGCTGCGCGCGTATCAGGCAATCCGAGCGGTTGACGATCCTCACGCGGGGATTGGTTTCGGATTCAATGTGCGAAGGAAATCGAGCAATTCATCCGGATCAACTGGTTTCACAAGGTGCGTGTCGAATCCTGCTTCGCGTGATCGCAACCGGTCCGACGCCTGGCCCCAACCCGTCAGCGCAATCAACGTCCGAGAGGCTCCACCCGGCTGCTTCCGAATCTGACGAGCCACCTCGTAGCCATCCATGTCCGGCAATCCGATATCGAGGACGACCACTTCGGGTTGGAACGGCTCGATCACCGAAAGCGCGGACCTTCCATCGTGGACGACCTGCACCTCCAATCCTGAAAGGGCCAGCAACTTTCCAAGCGTCTGTGCTGAATCCAGATGATCATCCACAAGAAGCAACCGAGTGATGGCGAAGGTCGCCGGCTCCTCGGTTCGCTCGGTGGGTGTTGTCCTGGCACCGGGGCGGGCAAGGGGAAGATGAACGATGAACTCGCTCCCCGCTCCTGGACCGTCGCTCCGAGCCTCGACCGTCCCGCCGTGCAATTGCACCAGGCCCCGCACCAGAGCCAGTCCAATCCCCAGACCACCCTGCGAGCGGTGCAGGGCCGGCTCAACCTGGGAGAAAATCTCGAAGATCCGGCTCAGGTGCTCCGCATCGATCCCGATCCCTGTATCACGGACCGACACATCGACCTGTCCCTCATGCTGATGGACGGAGAGCGTAATCCGTCCCGCCTCATCCGAGTACTTCGCGGCGTTGTTCAGCAGGTTCGAAAAGATCTGCGACAGCCGAGTCGGGTCGGCGTCGAGCATGATCGACTCGGACGGCAGGTCCACAACCAACTCGTGCCCCCCGGCTTCAATCAACGGTCGGCTCGTTTCGACGGCCATCTGAACGATCGAGGCCAGATCGATCGTCTCGCAACGCAGTTCCAGCTTGTTGCTTGTAATCCGGGAGACATCGAGCAGATCATCGAGCAAGCGGGCCATGTTTCCGATCTGACGGTCAATGACATCGCGGTATGCTTGCAACTCCGGATCGGGAGGTCCCTGCTTTCTGAGCAAGGCAACCGCGTGGCGGATCGGGGCGAGGGGGTTCCGAAGCTCGTGAGCCAGGGTCGCCAGAAATTCATCTTTACGACGGTCGGCATCCTGAAGCGCCTCGGCCAACCGCTTCGGCTCGTCAATGTCCGTGATACTGCCGTACCAACGAACCACCCGTCCCGCGTCGTCCCTGACAGGAACACCCCGAACCAGGTGCCATCGGTCGATACCATTCTTGTCCCGCAAGCGGTATTCGGTCCGATAGGGCGTCCCCTCTCGAATGGCTTCTTCCCACCGACTCAACATTCCCGGCCGATCGTCTCGGTGAACGCATTCGACCCATTGATCACCCATTCCCTTCTCGGTCGGCATCCCCGTGTACTCTGACCAGTGGCGGCTCAGGTAACGAATCTGCCCCGCCTGGTCGGCCACCCAGACAATCTGAGGCATGGCCTCGGCCAGTTGCCGAAATCGAGCTTCACTCTCACGCAACTGCTCTTCCCGAAGATGGCGTTCGGTGATGTCCGTCACGTGAGCGACGAACCCACGGACCAACCCTCCCTCCCCCAGGTCAGGGGTATACGTCGCGCTGATCCAGCGGGTTCCGCCGTCCCGATACGGAACCTCCGACTCGTAGCTCACCACATTCCCCGCCAGTGCCATTTCGACATGCGGCCGCAGCGTCTTCCAGGCAGACTCTCCCAGCACCTCGCTCATATGTTTGCCAACAACAGTTTCGCGCCGAAGTGCAAACCATGTCTCATACGAGCGGTTGTTCATGACATAGCACGCATTTGCATCGATGTACGACATCAAGGCAGGAACTGCGTCGGCAACCAGTTGAACCCGCTCCCGCTCCGATCGCAAACGCTCCTCGATCCGGCACCGCTCGGTCACGTCGAGCACGAGCGAAAGCACGGCCACCATCCGTCCCGACTCGTCATGCAGAACCGAGTTGTACCACTCACACGAGAGTTCCTCGCCCGACCGGCTCCTGTTCCGGTTCTGAGCAACGACAAACCTGTTGGACGGGTCGAGCAACTGCCCCAGGATCGACTCAACCCGCTCTCCGTCCTCGAATAACAACGGAAATTCGTCGATTCGCTTGCCGATAACTTCTGCCGCACTCCATCCAAAGAGCTTTTCCGCCTGACCCGACCATCGCGTCACGACGAACTGAGCGTCCCACTCGATCACCCCCAGCGGCGTGTTGTCCACCAGCGTTGTGAGCCGTGTGAGGAGGCCCGAACGCTCTCGGTCTGCCTGCTTCCGTGCCGTGATGTCCATCACGAGCCCGAGCATTCGGACCGGGTGATTGTCCGCGTCCGATTCGACCTTACCCTTGCCAAGGAGCCAGACGACCGAACCATCGGGGCGACACACCCGAAACTCGATCTCATCCCCTGATCGCTCGCTCAAGGCCCGAGACACAGCGTTTTCAACACGATCCCGGTCCTCAGGGTGAATGAGTTGCCGGAATCCCTCCACCGAGGCGTTGAAGGTGCCCCGAGACACCCCGAGGACCTCCACCAGATTGTCAGACCAATCAATTCGGTCATTCTGAATCTCCCAGTACCAGGTCCCCATGCGAGCCGCCTGAAGCGCCAGCCGGAGCCGCTCCTCGCTACCTCGCAACCGCTCCTCGGTTCGTTTCCGATCGTCGATGTCGGTGGCCGTGCCGAATCGTTGCAGCAGACGACCCGAGTCGTCTCGCACCGGCACGGAACGAATCAGGTGCCATCGATATGTGGCATCGTTCCGGCGCAGCCGAACCTCGGCCTCCAACAGGTCTCCCTTCCCGAACGCCTGGTCTCTCAACGACCGAATCCGAGGCTGGTCCTCTGGGTGAACCGCCGAGAGCCATCCCTCCCGGGATAACGCGTCTTCGGTTGCCATGCCCGTGTATTCATACCAACGTCCGTTGAACGACTCGACCACCCCATCAGGTCCCGCGGCCCAGAGGATCTGAGGCATCGTATCGGCCAGTCGTCGGAATCGCTGCTCGCTCAGCCGCGCGTCCTGATCAAAACCCTGCCGATCGCCCCGCTCCCCACCCAGCTCGATCCGCGAGGGCGAACGATGCCGAGAAGCGTTCCGCTTCCGATGGCCGAAGCCGACCAGTAAGCCTCCAACCACCGCGTAACTTGCCAACGCGATCCAGTCGGCAGCCCGACTCATTCCCGGTGACTGAATCGGCTGGAAATAGACGCCGAGCCCGATCAACCCTCCCAGAAGGAAGGTCAGAAGCGCGGGACCAACCCCTCTGAACCACGACACCACGGCCACCGCCAGCAAAAAGGTCCCAAACGCATCATGCGGCCCAGCGAATGATTCCATCGCCAGGCGCACAATCGAAGCTACCAGGACAGCCACGATGGCGATCCCATAGCCCCAGGCTTGCGAACGTGGCTGACGGAACATGGAAACGCTCTCTCAACCGCAGACCAGCCAACTCACAACGACCGACCATGACGTCGGCTCGTCATCAAGAACGTGGTCACTTTCAGGATACACGGACTTGATCGAAAAGCGAGGCAGGGTTCCCCGACCCACTCACCCCCCCCGTCGTTGATTCCGGAAAACCTTCGGTTTCAAAACCAGGAAGCGTTCCTCATCGAACACGCTCCGGACCCCAGCACGTCATCGCTTTGATTCCTCTCCCCTTGCTCCCGATCGCCTCCGTGTCGTAAAATCAGCCGATCTTGGAGTTCAACCGCCTCAATGCACTCGATTTTTGTCGAATCGCTGGCAGAATCTCTTTACAAATCCATCCATCACAAGTAACCTAGTCCAAACCAGTTAGAACACGGAGAGGTGACCGAGTGGCCGAAGGTGCGGCACTGGAAATGCCGTGTACGGGTCAAACCGTACCGTGGGTTCGAATCCCACCCTCTCCGCTTCTGATCGACTTCTGCCCCACGAACTCCTCATCCGGCGAGTTCGTGGGGCGTTTTCATGTCATCAGATGATTGATTCCAACTTGGCAGGAGACGTGTGCCAGGATGCACGATTGGCGAGGACCGGTGCGCTGATGCTCCTCACTTCGCATCCACTGCCTCCAATTCAACCCGACAGGCGAACCGCCTGACACCGCCTGTCCCGAACCACTCCGTTCAGGCAACGATCTCCTGAAGTACTCTGCCGTGAACGTCCGTCAGACGGAAATCTCGACCGGCGTACCGATACGTTAATCGCTCGTGATCGAACCCGAGCAGATGCAGCATCGTGGCGTGCAGGTCATGCACGCTCACCGGATCGCGCTCGGCGCGAAACCCAAACTCGTCGGTCGAACCAAAGGTTGTTCCTCCTTTGATCCCTCCACCCGCCATCCAGACACTGAACCCGTAGTGGTTGTGGTCCCGCCCTTGCATCGATTTCCCATCCGCGGTCAGTTCCACGGTGGGGGTCCGGCCGAACTCTCCTCCCCACAGCACCAGGGTCTCGTCCAGAAGACCCCGCGCTTTCAGATCGGTCAGCAACGCTGCGATTGGTCGATCGATTTCGGCCGCGAGACGGCGGTGATTGGCCTCAATCTGATCATGGTTATCCCACGGTTGTCCCGCTCCGTGCCAGAGCTGCACATAGCGCACACCTCGCTCAATCAATCGACGAGCGATCAGTGTTTGCCGGCCGTGTACTCCGTCTCCGTACAAGGCCCGAATGTTCGTCGGCTCGCTGGAAAGGTCAAACGCCTCGGCTGCCTCCATCTGCATGCGGAACGCCAGCTCGAACGACTGGATCCGAGCATCGAGCCGACTGTCACTGAACGTCTGCTGATGTTCTTCGTTCAGCACTCCCAGCAAGTCCAGTTGCCGGCGCTGGGCCTCAGTCGCAACGTGCGGGTGTTCAATGTTTTCAATCAATCGATCAATGGTCTGGTGCTTCGAGTCGATGTAGGTCCCCTGGTACCCGCCCGGTAAGAATCCGGCCTGCCAGTTTTCGACCCCCTTGATCGGGTACCCTCCCGGGCAAAGCGCGAGGAATCCCGGCAGGTTTTGGTTTTCCGTCCCCAGACCATAAAGCACCCATGACCCGACACTCGGCCGGGATTGGACCGAATCGCCGCAATTCATCAACATCAGCGACGGCTCATGGTTCGGCACCTGAGCATACATCGATCGAATTACGGCAATGTCGTCGATATGCTTCGCCGTCTCGGCGAACAGCTCGCTCACCTCGATCCCGCTCTCTCCGTATCGGCGAAACCGAAATGGCGAGGGGAACGCCGCGCCCGTCTTCCGCTCCGTCAGCAAGGTTTCGGGAAGCGTTTTCCCCGCATACGTTGCCAGGCTCGGTTTCGGATCAAAGGTATCCACATGCGAAGGTCCTCCATTGAGGAAGAAGTGGATGACCCGCTTCGCCTTGCCCGGGTAATGTGGCACCCTGGGGGCCAGACTTCCCGCCTCCGCGTCGTTCGGAGCCGCGAACAGGGAGCCGGAATCCGCCAGCACCCCCAAGGCGCCGAGTGCTCCCAGTCCCAGCCCCGATCGAGAAAGAAACTCGCGTCGCCCCATCGAGGGTCGTTCATGCTCCGGACGATTCATCGGACTCGCTCCCGGTCTTCGCGGTTGAACTTGCTCAATCCACAAACGTAAATTCATTCGCCATCAACAACACCTGAGCCAGTTGTTCCCAGGGACCGAGTCGTTCGATCCCGTTCCCCGAAAAGTCAACCTTCGCGTCCCAAGTCAACGCGTCCTGAGAATTCACGTCGGTCAGCACGGGAGCCCAGAGAAACTGATTGCTGTTGAGGGTCTCCCGCAAATCCACCACGAAGTCAATCGTGTCACCGGCCTTTACCGGCAGCGCCTCCACGTTGAGGTGCGCCTGGTCATCATGCACCTCGGCCTTGGCAATCAGACCAGCATGGCTTGCACTCACGAACCCTCGAATTCCGTCGCCTCGGGCGACCTCATGAATCAAGGTCGATTGAATCCGAATCGTGGTCTCCTTCGGTGCCACCCAGCGCCGGACGACGGCGTGCGATCGGTCGTTTCCCGGATGCCCCCCTTCGGCCGTCAACTGAAGCCATCCCAGGCTCCCGTCCGGCCACGACGATCCTCCTTGCCACGCGGTTCCGGAGAAAAACGGTAGCGGCTGGAAATCCACCACCCGGCCCGAATCCTCGTCCAGACGACCATACCCGTACTGCCAGTCCCGGGAGGTTTGCGAACCTCGATCGGCCGGCTCCTCCTTCGCCGCTCGCACCAGCGCCAGCGACGCTTCAATCTGCGCCGTGGTCGGCTCACGCTGATAGACCCGGTGGTAAAGTCGGCGAACCCGCTCCGCTCCCTCATCCACCCCGAGCACCTCAGGCCGACTCGCCAGTTCCCTGGCACGTTCCAGCAGAAAGGGATGGTTCAGGAAGAACAGTGCCTGCTGGGGGACCGTCGTCTCCGATCGTTGTGGAATGAGCAAATCTGGATTTGCAAAATCAAAAACACGAAGAATACTCGGCAGGTTTTCTCGATCCACTTTCCCGTAAACGGTTCTTCGGGTCGAGAACGGAGCCGAAAACATGGGTTCCGCGGCGCCTCCGAGCCGTTCCTCGAGCGATCCCGACACACTCAGCAAGCCATCGCGCAACTCCTCGAAGGTTAGGCGATGTACCGGCATCCTCCAGAGCAGCCGGTTCTCCGGATCAACCTGCTCGGCCCGAGCCACGATCGCCGGATCGCTCGGTCCTCGAGCCGATTGCCGATACGTTGCCGATCGTACGATCTGCCGATGGAGGTCCTTCACACTCCAGCCCTCGGCCATGAACCGCGACGCGAGCCAGTCCAGCAACTCGGGATGACTCGGCGGCTCTGCCCGAGTGCCAAAGTCTCCCGGAGATCGCACGAGCCCCTCTCCGAAATAGCCCATCCAGACCCGGTTGACCGCGACCCGAGCCGTCAGAGGGTTCGTTGGATCGACAATTGCTTGCGCCAGTTCCAGGCGTCCGCTCCCGTCCTGGAACGGTTCGGCGTCGGTCCCTGCAATCGCCTGCAAAAACCGTCGCGGCACCACCTCTCCCGGGCTTGCCGAGTTCCCTCTCCGAAACACCCTCGGCTCAATGGTGGCTTCCCGATCGACCAGGATCGTGGCGTAAGGCGGGGCCTCTGCCGATTGAATCAGCCACCGATCGACCTCCCCCTGCAACTTCCAGAGCTCCGAGGTCGTTTGCGTCGGGAAGAAAAATTCAATATTCACCAGGGCTTCATCGGGAACCTCGCAGGGAGAGTCCGGACCAAATAGGACCCGACGAATGGCCTCCGCATTCGGGTCCTCCAGCCCCTCCGGTCGCGCCGAGCCGAGGGCTTCTGCCTCTGCCAGTTGTTCCTTCCAGGCCGTCATCACCTCCTCGAACAGTGCCCCGTAGTGTGCTGCCACGTCCTCCCGATCCGTCGGTGGGTCCTGAAAGGCGATCGCCACCAACGGATTGACCTCATCGGCCCACTCCCCGGCGAGGGCCTTGCTGATTTCTTCCGCCCGATCGCTGAACTCCGTTTCGGGCAACCGGGTGAATTCGTGCCAGGCTCGAAAGATGGGATCTCCCGTTCTCTCTGCCCGATCCAGTGTTTCCTGCCATCGATGGACCGACGCAGGAATCAGATCATTGGGTGTGAGAATCTGGCTGAAAGCTTCATCCGGATACTTTCCAGGAGAGAACTGGGCGAGCAGATATTCCGTCAGCCGTTCCCGAACACGATCGGCCGCTGCTGCCCGCTCGCTGGCCAGCCGCTCTTGAAGCGCGGCTCGTCGGGCTTGCAATTCCTGCTCGAAGGATGCGCTCGCACCCCCGCGTTCCGTCGCCTCGAACGCCGGGACCAATAGCTCTGCCGAGTTCCGGAAAACCCCATAAAGACCGTAGTAATCGGCGGTCGGAATCGGATCATATTTATGATCATGACATCGAGCACACGCGACGGTCATTCCAAGCATCCCGCGCGTGACCACGTCGATCCGATCGTCGATGATGTCGTGTTTGACACCGAGAAATCGCCTGCCCAGGGTCAAAAATCCCATCGCCGCCAGATCACTCGGGTCGTCCGCCACCTGATCGGCGGCCACCTGCAGCAACAGAAACCGATCGTAGGGCAAATCCTCATTCAGCGCTCGAATCACCCAATCCCGATACGAGCGGGCATGAACCCACGACGACTCTTCTCGGGCATACACATACCCTTTGGTGTCGGAATACCGGGCAACATCCAGCCACTTCCTGGCCCAGTGCTCGCCGAATCGCGGCGAGTCGAGCAAACGATCGACGAGGCGATCATAAGCGTCGGGTGAATCGTCCCGAACAAACGCATCGACCTCAGCCGGTGTCGGTGGAAGGCCCGTCAAATGGACCGAGAGACGCCGAATCAACGTTCGCCGATCCGCTTCGGGGGCGAGTGCCAGCCCTTCCGCATCGAGCCGATCGAGGATGAATTGATCGATTGGCGTCCGCGCTCGCTCCGGATTCCGAATCGTGGGAGGAGTGACCGATCGAACCGGTTGAAACGCCCAGTGCGCCGCCACCGCCGTTTCAATCGAGTCGACCGACTCCGCAGGAGACGGCCCCGGCTCCGAATCGTCCGGCCAGGGAATCCCCAATTCGATCCACCGAGTGAGCGCTTCGATCTCGCCGTCAGAGAGCTTCCCCTTCGGAGGCATCCTCGGCTCCGAATCATACCCCACGACCTCGATCAGAAAACTTGCGTCGGGTTGTCCCGGCTCAGCGGCAGGTCCCGAGTGCCCCCCTTCGAGAATCGCTTGCCGACTCGTAAATGCCAGGCCTCCCTTGGGCTTTTCGTCTCCATGACACGAAAGGCACTGCTCAACCAGGAGCGGGCGGATTTCTGACTCGAAAAAATCGTTCGCTGCCTGATCGTCCGTAACGCCGTACGCCTGCTGACATCCAAGAATGACCAGGCAGACGTACGGAATGCAACTTCGAAAATGCATCGTGAGTTCTTCCGATCAACAACACGGTGGCCAGGAAACGCCGACGCCGTCCAGAACCCATCAATATGGATTCTACCAGAATCTTCTGGCCCCGACACACCTGGATCGTATCGAGTGACGCTCAGGTCCATCGAATCTGTGATTGCACCGGTTGTGTATGCATGTCTGCCCGCTTCTCGATCGGCCACTCACGCAACTCATCCACCAGCCCGAGCAAACCCTCTACCGCCGCCTCGAAAATGATTTTCCCCTTCTCGGCCGTTGCCTTGGTCGGGTCGCCGTGCACTCCGGTCTTCGTCCACCGGCCCCAGTAGTCGTTGAACCGTACGAAATAGTTCATCGTGCTGTCGCTACTGACGTACTTGCCCATCCGATCGTTGTCCTCAACCGCCTTGTCCATTTGCACCCGATCTCCCGCCAGATGCAAATAAAGCGATGTCTCAAATTCATCCGCATGAGCCACCACCTTCGATTCCCGGATCTTCTCGAACGCTTCCATCAGGAACCAAAAGTACGTCGTCGAGAAGCAAAGCGACTCCGTCTCCAGCACCGTCTTCCGCGCAATCAAATCAATCAACGGCGCGTTCGAACCGTGCCCATTCACAATCAGGATTTTCTTGAATCCGTGGTAGGCAACACTCTTGGTGATATTGAGGCAAAAATTGATAAACACGTCCGGTTCGATATGGATCGTCCCCGGAAAGTCAATGTGGTGCAGGTTCAATCCATAAGAGATCGGTGGCAACACCAGCACCCGGTCCGCGGCCCGTCTTGCCACTTCAAGGCAAACGGATTCGCACAGAAAGACATCCACGTCCAGAGGTAAATGGTGACCGTGCTGCTCGGTCGATCCGGTGGGCAGGATGATCAGCTTCTCCTGCGCAATCGCCTCGTTGATTTCCGGCCAGGTCAGTCGGTTGTATCGATATTCGGTCGCCGATCGAGACATGGTCATCATCTCCGTCTTGGTTGATGGGTCTTCGGGATTACGAATGGAAGCTCATTCATCCGGATCGAGCGTCCGGGTGCAATCGATCAGCAGCCAGCAAACACCGCTGCCGAGGTACATGGCCGCCAGCACCACAAACAAAGGGCCCCAATCGGTCGTGGTGGTGCTTCCCGACGGCCCGGCAACCTCGGTGGTAAAGGCGTCGAGCACCAGGCCGAAGACGATCGGCATCACCACCCCTCCCAGCGTGCCCGCGGTGTTGATGATGCTAAACACGGTGGCGCTGAAACGTCCCCCAAGGTCGGTACAGGTCCCCCAGACCGTTGGCTGACTCCAGTCACTAAAAAATTTGGCGACCATCAAGACCCAGGCCGCCGCCACGCCGCTGGATTGGCCAACCACCAACGCCAGCATCACGCAGCCAATCAGCTTCCCTGAGAAGCCCACCCCGCTGCGTGCCCATCGGCGATTTCCGGTCTGAGCAATCAAGCGATCGTTGAGCCAACCGCCCGCGATTCCTCCCAGGGCTCCGCCCCAGAGCGGTAAGCTGGCCAGCCATCCCGTCTGGGCAATGTCAAACCCTCTCGCGCGGAGAAAGTAGGTGCCGATCAAGGCCACGAAGACCACGTCCGACCCCGCATCCAGAAATTGCTGAAGCACAAAGAATCGCATGCTTCGACTTTTGAATGCCCGAGCCGGCGGCAGCACCACCCGAGCCGTCGCCCCTCGGCCTCGTGGTCCCGCCTCGATCAATTCCCGTTCGGCCTCGTTGACCCCTGAATGCTCCTCCGGCGAATTGCGGAAGAAGACCGCGAAAATCACCGCGTATAAGATCCCGACCATCCCCAGCACCAGGAGCGCCGATTGCCAGGAGAGGCCCCACCAGCCCATCAGCACCGTGCCGAGCAAGATCGGGGAGAGTGCCCCTCCTCCTCGACCGAACGTGGTGGCGATCCACCCTTGCAACACCGTGCGCCGGGCCGCCGGGAACCAGCTCCGAGTCACCTTCGTCAACGCCGGATAGCATCCCGCCTGCGTTGCTCCGAAAAGCAACCGCCAACCCCCCAGCAGCCAGAGCCACCCGGTCTGCCCCAGCGCCGCCAGCGAGATCGACCAGCCGACCACACTCGCCACCAGGAACCGATGCGGCCCGAACCGATCCACAATCACACCGCTGGGAATCTGGCCCGCCGCGTAGGTGTAGTAGAACAGCGAAAAGAGAAACCCCGCTTGGGTGTTCGAAAACCCATACGACTCTTGCAACTCCGGGCCAATCAGATTCCACGTATACCGATGCAAGTAGAGAAGAAACGACATCCCGCACGCCATCGCGAACACGCCCCAGCGGACGTTGGTGGGACGCATCCGATCATCAATGCTCATGGACCGTTCCCCCTTCGCGTCACCAGGGCTGCTCAAGGCCCACGCAGCAAATAAACTGCCCCTGCCGCACCCGAGCCCCCCACGCCTGGCCCACCACGATCCCCTCGACCGGCGCCGTCACCGGCCAGCCAGGCTCGTCGATTCGGGCAAAGTCATGAAGACGCCCAACCAGTTCCCCTCGCTTCACGCGAGTTCCACAGCGCAACACTTCCTCATAATGACCCGCAAACGGCGCCGGCACATAACATTCGAAATCGACGATTGCCGCGCATTTCTGCGTGCCCGACGCATGATGATCAATCGGTTCGATGGTTCCCGCAAGCTGCCCGTGGTGAACCGCCGCCGCCAGCACGCCCTGCCGACCGTAGCGGACCCCTTTCGACAGCACCGCCTCTCCCCATCCCAGTTCCGTACCCACCGTGATCTTCCCGAGCCGCTCCGCCTCGCTCGTCAACAATCCCGGCGTTCGATTCTGATACACCATGATCAAGGGGGTTCCGAACCATCGAGCCGTCTCGGCCGTGGCCTTCGCCTGCTCAGGATCGTCAATCGGGTGGAAACTTGCACACGGATCGAAGCGAATCTGCTGGCCTCCGGAATGCAAATCAAGCACCACATGCACATGAGGCCAGATCTGCTCTCGAACAAACCGAGCAATCCGATGCGTGATCCCACCGAGCGGCGCGCCCAGCCCTGCCTTCTCCACGAAGGCTCGGTTCAGGTTCACCCCATCGGCCCCGACACTATCCCGCGTTCCGGTTCGAAACGCCTCGGGATTCAAGACCGGAATCAGGATGATCCTCCCTTGCACCCGGTCAGCTTCGATTTCCTGAAGTAACCCCTTGATCGCCGAGGGGCCCTCGTACTCGTTCCCGTGCGTTGATCCGAACGCAACCAGCCCCCGGCCGGGTTCAGCGCTCGGGCCGACGAACACGGTCAAGGGGATCAACTGCACCCCCCACATCGTATCGTGTTCCAAGGCCACCCAGTAATCGCGCCGACCCGGCGATTCCAGGTCGAGCGCCTCGGGCAATACCACCGCTCGGGAACTCATGCGCAGGCCCTCTCCAGCGTCCAGGGTTTTTTATCGAAACACTTTTCGATTCGGTGAGAACCGTTTCAACGCGTCAGGGTCCAGTTCAATTCCCAACCCTGGCGCCGTCGGAATTTCCAGGTGGCCGCGGTCATCGATGCGGAACGGCTCCACCGTGATCGCATCAAGATACGCACACGGCGTCAGATACTCGACATACCGCGCCACCGGAATCGCCGCCGAGAATTGCAGGTCCGCAGCCAGACCGACCGCAGTGTTCCACCCATGCGGCACGACCTGCACGTTATGCTCGCTCGCCAGCCAGGCAATCCGACGCGACTCGGTCAGCCCTCCGTTCTTCGTGCAGTCGGGCTGAACAATATCGACCGCTCTCCGTTCGATCCAGGGAATGAACGATTGCCGCCTTGTCAGGACTTCTCCCCCGGCGATCGGCACCGGCGAAACCCGAGTCAGTTCCGCATACCCTTCGATGTCATCCGGCGGCAGCGGTTCCTCAAACCAAACGATGTCGTAATCCGCCAGCATTTCCGCCGTGTTCCGGGCCCAGTTCACCCCATGCGGCCAGAACTGCTCGCTTCCCCCCGCATCGACCATCAACTCGACCTCGTCCCCCACCTCCTTCCGGGCCGTCTTGACGAGCAGTTCGTCGAAGGCACGATCCCGACGGCCGAACGGTCTCCAGCCCAGCTTGATGGCACGAAATCCTCGTTCCACCACCCCGGCCAGGGTCTTCCGCAACGCTTCCGGTTCGTCAAAAAGGATGGAACCATAGGGCTTGATCGACCTGCGGTAATCGCCTCCCAGCAATCGAGACACCGGCTGACCGCAAATCTTCCCCATCAAATCCCATAAGGCGAGATCGATGCCACTGATTGCGTGTTCGACCGATCCTCCCCGCCCTTGCCAGAAGCTCGACTGCCGGAGCGTCTCCGACACCCGTTCCGGCTCCGCGGCCGACTGGCCTTTCAGCATCGGCCAGAGCAACTCGACCGCCCCCGACACCAACGCTCCCGAGGTGAAACAGCTTCCCAGTCCTTCTCGACCGTCCTCGGTCCGAAGAATCACCAGCGTGTGCAAATTTTCTTGAGGCTCATGCCCTTGCGGCCAGCCTCCGTCGACGGTCGCCCCGATCAGCGGGCAGACCTCCAGCTCAACAATCGTCACGTTCGTCTCCTCCTCATGCTCATGCCTGGAATCGCATGGCATACAAACCGGCATCTTTCAGTACGAATCGCAGTCGGATCGGCCGACCGGCCAGCGACGACACATCGGAGCCGCCTTTCCAGAACACGGCGCGTTCGATCTCATTCCCGATCGTCTCAACCGCGTCCTCAAGTGCAAAGCCGGGCAGGGGGGTTCCTTCAGCATCCTGAACCTCGACCCGAATTCCTCCGGCAGCCGACGTCTCGAAGTTCAAGAGCAATGTTCGGCCGTCAATGCTCAGTGGTTTCGTAATCATCTCGCCGCCATCGTAGCCCGCCCGGATGCCTGCAAATCCATCGATCCGCAGCGAATAGCGCCTCAGGTGAGCCGTCGGTTGCCCGTAGTTCTGATTGGCGTAGAACGACATCTCATGAGCACCGGTCTGAACCACATTCAAGGCCGGATAGTTGGTCCGTGACACCCAGTTTTCCGGGCCGATGCCCGGCACCAGGAATCCTTCCATGAAGGTTCGGTCGTACACCGAGCCTCCCCGAGTCGTCAGCAACACAGCATCCGAGCAATCGTTGAAGTAACCGGGGTCGACTCCGATCTCCTCGGCCTGTTCCGCCGAGATGACCCGGCGACCCGGCATAAACCGCGCCGCGATCCCCACGTTCAGCTGCGGGGCTCGGAAGTACGGGCTGGTTTGGTTTGTGTAAAGATGTTCAATTGGCCGGTCGTCGTCGTAGGTCATCAACTCCGGCTCGGTCCAGTGCAGGAAATCTTCCGAGGTGGTGCGGGCGACCCTCCGGAAGCCATCCTTGAAGACCCGGAAATAGCACAGATAACGTCCCTCATGCTCCGACCAGCACGGAACATTCTGCGAATCAAATGCCCCCTCGGTAATCACCGGCCCCTCGCCGATTCGCTGCCATCTCAGGCCATCGGCCGAGGTGAAGGCCCACAGGCCGGTTCTGCCGGTCCCGGCCAGAGCCTTGTAGCGCGCCTCGGCCGGCACCTCGGTTCGCGGATCGATCATCGGACAGAAGTTGTGCGAGAAGGGGGCCTGATTGGCCAGCACCAGATTGTTCGCTCGGCTTCCGTCGAATTCGAACAATCCCAGCTCCGGACGGTCCCAGTGGCGGCCGTCGGTCGATTCCGCGTAGCAGGTCACCTCATCAGCGCTGCCATCTCGGCCCGCGCGGGGCAACCCCCGATAATAAAGCCGGAACAGCCCTTGATCCTGCAAAACGGTCGCGTAACCGCAGAAGGCACCTTCCCAGGGGCGATCGAAGGCCAGGACGATCCCTTCGTCTCGGGGCCGAGCCAGTGAAAGGGCCGCCCCTCCCTCCAGCCGATCGACCAGAAATCGATCCACGAACAGCTCTCGACGCGAACCAATCTCCAGGACTCCGTCTTGCGGCTCCTCTTGATCCGCAGCCGCACGGAGCGAACCGACCAGCGGCGCACCAGCCATTACCGCGGAGACCTGGAGCCATCGGCGTCGATTCATCGCACAAACCTCCGAAAAGGACGGTGGAGGGTCTCGGAAAGGCCCACCGATCGTCGAACGGTTCCCCGCGACGCCCATCCCGGTGGTGCCTCGCTGCTTCTCTTGACGATTCGTGTCGTGATCGCGGGTCAGAATACGATGCCCGTTCTCGCCTCGAAAGCCCTCACCCCCGAGCGAGTCTTGAATCCGAGCGTTGACGGCCTGAGCATCGCTTCCCGATCCCACCGTCTGGTTCGCCTGAACGGACGATTCCCTTTGCTTGCACTTCCGGAACGGAGGACTCCAGGTCTTCCGTCATCTCCGGCGAACCGCTTGCAGGTTTGACTCCCTCTCGACGGACGGCCTATAATCACCTCCATCACGACGCCCTGGAATTTCCCAAAGGCGTCGTCATGATGGATCGTCTTTGCCTGGGCGAGTGACCCGTGAATCGCTCGCTCGACTCGATCGCCGCCCTGCACTTCTTGACCTTCACCCCGGGCAGGGTCGGTTTGCCCGGATGAGTCGATGGAGCCTGAGCATCGGGGGAGTCCGGCGTCAATGAGAGTTGTCTCGCCTGGTCGGTCGTGGTCTTCCGCAATGACCCTGCCGATCGCAATGGTCGCTGGTGTCCTGGCTTTGGCGTCGGCCGCATCGGGCCAGGCGGTCGAGGGAGACGAGACGCCGGGGCATTTCTTTCTCGTCGAACAACCGATCGACACCGCTCGAGCCGATCGCCTCAAGAGCGCCGTCGAGACCGTGGTCCGCGCGTCCTCCACTCGCGGCGAGGAACCGATCCTCGTCTTCGAGATTCGTCCCGGCACCAGTGATTACGGCATCTGTATTCAGGTGGCCGACTTCATCTCCCTGAAGCTCTCACGCGCCGAGAAGACGGTGGCCTACGTTCCCGAGCCCCTCTCGGGTTACGCGCTGTTCATCGCTCTGGCCTGCGACGAGATCGTCCTTGGCCCGTCTGCCTCCCTCGGGCCCATTACCCCCGCAGGCGAGGAGGTCAACCCGGGCCTGTTCGGTTTTGCCGAAGCCCTCGCAAACACCAAGGGCCGCCCTGCCGACCTGATTGTCGGCATGCTCGACCCCTCCAACGAACTGCTCCGGGTGCGCACGGCCGACGGCCGCACCGATTACGTCCTTCGCTCTCGGCTCCCCCAGTTCGAAACCGAAAACGCCGTGCTATCCACCGAGCCCGTCTGGCAAGCGGGCGCTCGCGGTCAACTCGCCGCCGAAGCCGCCCGAAGCGAGGGCCTTGTTCGAAGCTTCGCCACCGATCGAGGTCAGGTGGCCCGAATTTACGACCTCGATCGTGTGACCGATTCGACCGCCCTCGGTGCTGATCAGCTCAAACCCGTCTGGATTCAGGTGGCCCGGCCCATCGACTCCGTTCAGGAAGCCTTCATCAGCCGACAGATTGCCCGCGCGGAAAAATCCGGAGCAAACCTGCTCATTATCCAGCTCGACACGCCGGGCGGTCAGATCCAACCCGCCGATGACCTTGCTCAACGCATTCTCCGGCTCGAAACCATCAAAACCGTTGCCTATGTGCGCGATCGAGCCCTCGGTGTCGGGTCCCTCCTCGCCCTCGCCTGCGACGAGATCGTTTTTCACGACGACGGTAAGCTCGGCAAGATCGACGCCACGGTGACCGGCGGTGGCAAGGTCGAGCCCCTCGATGACCGTGATCGCGAGGTCCTGGCCGATCGCCTCGCGGCCCTTGCCGACCAGAAAGGCTATCCGACGGCCGTCGCCCGCGCGCTGGTTCGACCCGATGTTGAGGTGATCGAGGCCATCGACACCCAGACCGCCGCCGTCACCCTGGTCGATCGCGAGACGATTCAAGCCGATCCCGACCGTTACATCGAGCAAGGCACCCTGGTCCTCGGCGACGAGCTGTTGACCATTACCGCCGCGAATGCCCAGAAATTTGAACTCGCCCGCACGGTTCTGGCCAGCGACGAGGAATTCTCGGCCCTCTATGGCCTGGGAGAAGATCTCGTTCGGCTCAGGGGGCCCTCATGGGTCGATTCTCTGGTCGGCGTGCTCAACACGCCGTTCATGAGCGGCCTCTTGCTCTTTGTCGGTTTCTTCATGCTCGTCGTCGAGATGAAGCTCCCCGGTATCGGCCTTCCGGCGATCACCGCCTCTCTCGCGTTCTTGCTTTTCTTCTGGAGTCGATACCTCGGAGGAACCGCCGACGGTCTGGAGATCATCCTGTTCATGGTCGGGCTTCTCTGCCTGGCCCTCGAACTGTTCGTCTTCCCCGGGTTCGGCGTCTTCGGGATGAGTGGCGTCTTCCTCATCCTGTTCAGCGTGGTCATGGCCAGCCACAGCTTCATCATCCCGACCGAAGACTACCAGTATCGCCAGCTCAGCCGGACCTTGATCTTGCTGATGCTCTCCATCGCGGCCGTCGTGGTCGGTGCGGTGCTGCTGGGACGTTTCTTCCCGTCACTGCCGCTCTTCGACAAGCTCATCCTCAAGTCCGACCCGTTCAGCTTCTCCTCGACCGAAGTCGAGAAGGACATCTTCGAACCCGAATCTCCCTTCGCCTACCTGCTCGGGGAAACCGGCCGCACCACGACGGTCCTTCGCCCCAGCGGACGCGCCCGCTTCGGCGAGATCATCGCCGAGGTCACCGCCGAGCGCAACTTCATCGAGCAGGACAGCCTGATTCAGGTCGTCGACGTTCAAGGCTCCCGGATCATCGTCAAGCAACTCTCCTGAGCCAGGCCGGGCGGCGCCGAACACGCTCCCGGCCAAGTCTGCCTGCGAATCAGAGACTTCCCTTCGTCGAGGGGACTCCCCCGCATCTCGGGTCGGGTTCCCACGCATCGCGCAGCGCCCGGGCGAGTCCCTTGAAAATCGCCTCAATCACGTGATGGGTATTCGATCCCGCGAGCACCTTCACGTGCAGATTCATCCGTCCCAGAGTCGCCACCGATCGCCAGAACTCCGGCACCAACTCCGTGTCGAACGTCCCGACCTTCGGAGTCGGCATGGTCGCCTCCCAGGCGAAAAACGGCCGGCCTCCCAGGTCGATCGCACAAAGCACCAGCGCCTCATCCATCGGCAGGATGGCATGACCATAACGGCGAATTCCCGCCCGATTGCCGAGTGCCTGGTCGATGGCCATGCCCAGACAGATCCCCACGTCCTCGGTCGAATGGTGATCGTCGACGTGAAGATCCCCCTTGCACTGAACCGACAGGTCACACACCCCGTGCCGGGCAAACCCGTCGAGCATGTGGTCGAGAAAGCCGATCTCCGTCTCGATCGTCGCCTGCCCTGTTCCATCCAGATCCAGGCCCAGGCGAATGTCGGTTTCCTTGGTCGTTCGGGTGATCTCGGCACGTCGGCTCGGCACGATGGCTGCTCCTCACTTCGCTTCGTTCGGTTCAATCACGCTTCGAGTGACTGCGACTGCTGTTGCTGCTGACCTTGCTGCTGACGGAGCCCCGGCGGCATATCGGGCCGATGTCCGAGCCCGAGCGTTTTGCCTCGTCGAGGCGCCGATCGAGCCGAACCTTCCCCCGAAGTCGCCACGTTCGCCCCGTCGTTCAAGGGCAGGGGGGTGCCCCACTCTTGCCACTGGGGCGGAATCCGTTGGACCGGCTCCACCGTCACCATCACATGGATCGACTCCTCGGCCTGTCCTCGGAAGATCCCCCGGTTCGGTGGCACATCGGCATAGTCACGGCCGATCGCCGTCACCACATGATCATCTTCCGGATAGACGCCGTGCGTCGGGTCCACATCCACCCAGCCCGACGGCTCTCCCGCCCAGACCTGACACCAGGCATGGGTCGCCATCTCTCCCGTCTGATGCACATATCCGCTGACATAACGCGCAGGCAAACCCAGCCCCCGACATGCGGCAATATAAAGGTGGGCGAAATCCTGGCAAACCCCGCGACCCAGCAGTAGAGCTTCCTCCACGCTCGTCAGGGCCGTTGTCGCCTTTTGCTGATAGGCCATCCGACGATCGACGGCTTCCATCACCATCCGGGTCACGTCCGCCAACGTCCCTTGCGGTTCAGGCAAGCCTCGCACGAAGGCATCGACCTCCGGCGTGTGGGCCACCTGTCGGCTCGGCAAGAGGTACTCCATCGCCTCGGGAGGCAACGGACCTCGCCCCAGCCAGGGCACCCCCGCCAGCCCGGCAACGCCCAGCCTCCGGTGCGTCCTCACGTAGCTGGTCGCGTGCAGGACCAGCTCCCGATACGGCGCCGTCAGGTTGAACAGATCCACCCGGTTGCCGAATCCATCCCGGAAGGTCGTCACCGGGCCTCTCGGACTGATCCGTAGCCGGTAGCCGAGCACCGTCTGATCCTCGTCCGACTGCGGCGCCATCCGCACCTCGAAAATCGTCTCCGACACCGGCTCGGAGTAGGTCAGGCGCGTCTCGTGATTGATCCGCAGCAACATCGCCAGCCACCTCCGGCCGAGTACCCAACGAACTTCAAACCATCCGAAACCGTGGACCCTTGGAACCGAACGGCGCCGGCCCTTGCCTCACCAGACCACCCGAGCCCATCGGCTCAGGCCAGAAAATAGGTCTGATGAACCTCGTGAGCCACCCGATGACAGGTCGACAACACCTCGGTCAGAAACTGCTCCAGTCCCCGATGGATCACCTCGTCCAGGTCCAGGAACCGCAAGTCGCTTCCCAGTCGGCCGAGCAAGCGTTCCGCCTCGGTCGCGAAGCCGTGCTCATCTCCTCCGGAAATCGCCCGGAGCGCAACGCATGCCCGATCCACGCCGAACCGCATCGACCTCGGAAAATCCGGGTCCAGCATCAAATAGCCGACGGCCCCCAACGGGTCGATCTGCTCATGCGCCTGCCTGATATAAGCGTCGTAGGCCGAGCAACTTTGCAACAGACTCGTTGAGTATACGACCCGCAACGACCCCGCCGCGAGGGGTTCCACCTGCCGAAGTGCCTGGACCTTTACCCCCAGGATCCGGCTCAACTGCATCACCCGTTCCAGGTAGCGGCCGAACTGAAGGAAGTGATACACCTCCGACCTCGGCAAGGTCGATTCCACCAGCCCCGTATAGAGAATGCACGACCGCTTGATCCCCTCGAAAAACCGTGAGGGGCTCGTCCGGTATCGTCTGCGAGCCTGCCGACCGCAGAGATAGAGATACAGCCGATTGATCTGACCCCAGACCTCCGCGCTGAGGGTTTCCTGAGTCCCCCTCGCATTCTCACGAGCCCGGCCGATCATCGACAGCATCGAATCGGCGTGATCACGCTCAAAGGTCAGGAACTTCAGGACCTCGCTCCGCCCTCCGTTCGGGTGCGCCTTGTGAAAGGCTTCCTTACAGCCAAGAATCGACAGCACGCTCTCGACCGGCCGCTCTCCCGAGGCCGCCGCATGCAACCCGGCGGCGTCCAGCTCCAGTTGGAAGCTGTCGTCGAGCAGGCGGGCGACACTCTCGACCCGCTCCAGGTATCGGCTGATCCAGTACAGATTTTCGGCAACCCGGCTGAGCATGGCATCAGTCCCCTTGAAGCTCGCCAGGTCCCTCGATCTTCTCCGGAGGATCCCCCCGCAAGACCCACGTGTCCTTGGTCCCTCCCCCTTGCGAACTGTTCACCACCAGGCTCCCTTTCGGCAAGGCCACCCGCGTCAGGCCACCGGGCAAGACCCGAACCTGATCGCCGAACAGCACAAAGGGCCGCAGGTCGATGTGCCGCCCTGCCAGCCGTCCATCGACGAAGGTCGGATGCTGGCTCAGGCTGATCGTCGGCTGCGCGATGAATCGCCTCGGATCAGCCTCGATCTTCCGGGCAAACTCCTCGCGCTGGGCTTTCGTCGAGGCAGGCCCAATCAGCATGCCGTAACCCCCCGACCCGTCCACCGCCTTGACCACCAGCTTTTCCAGATTCGAGAGAACATGCTGCCGATGTGACGGCTCGGTCAGGCGAAACGTCTCAACGTTTGCCAGAATCGGTTCTTCCCGCAGGTAGTACCGCACGAACTCGGGCACAAACGGGTAAATCGCCTTGTCATCGCACACCCCGGTCCCAAGCGCATTGGCCAGGCCCAGGTTCCCCGCCCGCAAGGCACCATAGAGCCCCGGCACTCCCAGCACGCTTGTCCGATCAAACGCCAGGGGGTCGAGTGACCGATCATCGACGCGACGGTAGAGCACGTCCACCCGCCTCGGCCCTCGGGTCGTTCGCATGTACACGTAACCGCCATCAAAGAACAGGTCGCGCCCCTCGACCAGTTCCACCCCCATCTGCCGGGCCAGGAAGCTGTGCTCGAAGTAGGCCGAGTTGTACACCCCCGGCGTCATCACGGCGACGGTCGGATCGTCTCGGCCACTCGGGTCAATCGCCCGCAGGGTCGCCAGCAGGTTCGCTGGGTAGTCGTCGATCGGCCGCACATTGTATTGCTGAAACAAAAACGGGAAGACCTGTTTCATCACATGCCGGTTGTTCAAGACATAGCTCACCCCCGAAGGGGTCCTCGCATTGTCTTCCAGCACCAGAAACCGGCCGTGCTCATCCCGGATCAGGTCGATCCCGCTGATATGAATATAAATGTCTCGCGGAACTCTGAGCCCAACGCACTCGCGCTGATACCCCGACGCCCCCACCACCAGCTCGGCCGGCACCACTCGATCTTTCAGGATCAGGCGGTCGTGATACACGTCGTGCACAAAGGCATTCAGCGCCCGGACTCGCTGTTCCAGCCCTCGCTCGATCGTCTCCCATTCCTCGCTCGAAATCAGCCGAGGAATCGGGTCGAACGGGATGATCTGCTCCAGCCCTTCACCCCGGCCGTAGACCGTGAAGGTGATCCCCTGGCGCCTCATGACCAGGTCAGCCATGTGGTGCCGCGACTCCATATCCTCGGCACTGAGCGTCGCCAGGCGGTTATAGAGCGCAGCGTAATGCGGTCGAGGCTGCCCGTCTTCGGCGAACATCTCGTCGAAGCCGTGCCGCTCGTACTGATCAAACGGTCCTGCGTCGAACACTCTGCGATTCATGGGCGATCGTCGCCCCCTGGGGCTGAGAGAGGTGCTCAGACCCTAACAGCCCACCTCCCGAGCGTCAATCCGACCCGTTCGTCCCGCTTCGCGGAGAACCCCGTCTGGATCGGCCCCACTCAACCTGCCCGATGGTCGGAAACGGCTCGCGAATGGCCGAGCCTGCCCGCCCTGGACTCCAGTCACTCAAGAGCCCCCAGGCTCCTCTCGTCCCGCGGTCCCCCAACTCCCTTGCCGTCAAGATTTCTCGGCGCAGTTTCTCTGGACCTTTTTTGCCAGGCGTACGATATTCTCCCCAATACAAAGGACGTTTTCCGAGCCCAGGAAGAGGCCCAAACTCATGCCAGACGCCGACTGGGTCCGCTACCGATCTCTCCGCGGTCACGCGCTGCCCGCGACGGCCACGCTCCTCGGCTCCGAAGACTACGCGCTCGAAAAGACGCTCAAGTTCGATTTCTACGCCGCGACCGGAATCTACCGCCGCGTCGATCCGAACTCCCCGGCCCCGGCCCATCTCCTCCTGAAGATCTACCACACCGACCCGTGGTGGCTTCCCCCATTAACCTTGCTCGGCCGGTATCTCGCCCACCGCGAACGCCATTACCTGCGCCGCCTCTCCGGGATTGACGGGGTTCCCACCTTGCTTGAGGACTTTGGCCGCAACGGCCTGGTCCGCGAATACCTCGACGGCGTGAACCTCCGCGAATACTTTCGCGGCCAGCGCCGCCGGGTCGATGCCGACTACTTCCCTCGCCTCTTTCAGATTCTCGACGCCATCCACCAGCGCGGCATCTCGCACAACGACCTCTCGAAGCCCGAGAACGTCCTGGTTCTCCCCGACGGTTCTCCGGCGATCATCGACCTGCAAATCGCCCTCGAACTGTTCCCCCGCTGGCTCGGCCGCCCAATCCTCTCGTACCTTCAGCGCGTCGATCGCTACCACCTCCGCAAGCTCCACCGCCGCCAGCGCCCCGAGGATTTCACCGAGGCCGAACTCTCCTCCGCCCGTCGCAAAGGGCCGCTCCTGATCCTCCATAGCCTCGTTCGCCGTCCCTACCGCGCCGTCCGACACTTCATCCTCGGCCGCTTCCTGACCGATCGATCCGCCCCTCCCCCGGCGTCGAGCATCCCCAAGGCCTACATGTTCCGCGATTCCGCCGCTCATCCCGATCGACAATCCGCTCGGAAGGGATGATTTCGACCAGCTCTGCGCAACTGACGCACAGAGCGCGATCCTCTCCCCGAAAAACATCCAGACGTGCCGATTTTTCCTTGACACCTACTGAGGGTCGGGATTATGGTCCTATGATGGCTTTCTCTTGACGGGGAAGCCTGTTCTTGCCACGAAGGCCCCTCCTTGCGATCTTGCGCGAGGGTGGGGCCTTTCTTGTTTTCCCCCTCAATGGAGAGGGGGGATGGGGGGATGGTTCCATGTTCCGCCACCACCCAATCGCCTGGCTCGCGTTGTTCAGTTTCCTCGTCGCCGGATTCCTCGCGATGACCGAGTCGCAGACCGCCGCGTCGAGCGAACCCGTGGCAACCGTCCGAATCCAAAACGAACTCCCCTTCGAGATCCGGGTGAGAGTGACTCACGACTTCAACCCTTCGATCTTCGAAGACCATCGGATCGGACCTTATGATTCGGTCTCGGTGTTTGAACTGCTCCCCGGCCCTCGGAAAGTTTATGTCTGGCGGGCCTGGGATATGCACCCAATCGTCATGGGGAAGCGGGTTGTGATTCCTCCGCTGGAGCCTGGAGTTCTCTACGTCCCCAGTGCGCGGTTCCAGTCGCTCTGAGCTTCTGATCTTCGGCAACATCTCGGGGCGACTCCGACGCGTGAGTCGCCCCGTCTGCGTACGAGCCTCCCAACCATCTCGAACCCGAATCCCTCCAACCTGCCTGCCTCAGATCTCCCTCGTTCATGCTTCCACGGCGTATCAGGGGCCTTCCGCGCCCGACTCCCCATGTTCTCCCGGATTTCCGCAATTAAAGGTCCTGAATTTCTCGATCATACCAGGGAAGACGCGCGCGTCCGCTCCGCAGTCGCGTTCTCTTGGCACCCTTTTGAATCAGCACCCTTCAGGACCTCCCTCATGGCCGCCACACTGTCACAAATCCTCGCCAATCGCCTCAACGCGCTCCGCTCCACCGGCCCGAAGACCGAGGCGGGCAAGGCCGCCTCGCGTCGCAACGCCCAGACGCACGGACTCTCCCGCGTCGGCACCTGCCCGCCCGAAAACATGGCAGCGACCATCGCCGAGCGTCAGCAACTCTGGTCCCCCGACTACCGGCCAGACGGACCCGCGCAACGGTGGCACTTCGATCGCCTCGTGGCCGAATCCGTCCGCCTCGATGCGTGCGAGGCCCGCATCGTCGCCGCCCGCGCCGAACTCGCCACGACCGCTTCCGAATCCTGGGACGACGACCGCGCCGCCGAGGCCGCCTCGCTCGGCTACCGCCTCGCCAGCCACCCCGACCGCATCCAGCTCCTCTTGCTTCAATCCAGGCATGGTGTCCTGTGGCTTCTCGAGCGCTGGGACGAGGTGGCCGACTCCCTCCACCGCCACGAGGGCTGGACCCGAGACACCTGGAACCTCGCCCTCGACCTGCTTGGCGTTTCCCCCTTCGCCCGAGACGGCACCGGGCCCTGGGATCTCGATCCCGAAGACAAGACCGCCTCTCCCGGCCTCGATCTCGTCTCCCAGGCCGTCCTCGCCCTCCGAGATCGCCTCGACGCCTACCTTGATGCCCGAGACGCCCGTCATCGCCTCGATGCCGAGGCCGGCCTGCACGCCACCGACCCCGCCCCGATCCGCCTCCTCGAACGCTATGCTGCCGACGCTCGACGCCAGATCACTCGTTCAATCAATGAGTTGCGCCGACTCCAGTCCCTCGGCAACCGCTCCACGACCGCCCCGACTCCCGAGGTCGAGTCTCACTCTCCCGGCCCTCGACCCGACCGTTCGGTCACGCGATGTCGGCCCGATGTCTATCCCACGTCAAATCCCTCGGATCCCAACGCCTCGGCTTGCTCGACGGCCCCGACTGCTTCAAGCTCCCCGGCGCGAAACGAACCCATGCCCAGCCGCGCTCCCTCGCCCGCCGGCTCCCTCCGATCGGTGCTTCGCACCCCGTTACCCCCTTCGAACCGCCGGGCGCGACGGGCTCAAGCCGCCACTGCCCGACGCCGTTCTTGACCGTCCCCGACACTCCGACCTCCAGCCGGGTCGCCCGCCCCCTCTCTCGGGGACGGATCGAGAATCGTCTCGCCTCGACTGAGTCCAAACGTCTTAGGACGCAAGGCTCCTGCGCGCCTGGCGACGGCTTCGGATTCGATGCAGGTAGCCGACCGACATGCAAAGCGTGCCCGTCAGTGCCATCACCAGATTCGAGGGTTCGGGCACCGCCACGGCATCGCCCCCTGGAATGACCGAGGAGTACCGAATCGAGGTGATCTCTGCCCTCATGTTCCCGCCGGTCGGGGTGCCGTCCCCGAAATAGAGCGCAGCATTGTTCGCGGCCCCACCCGGAAGGGTCCCTGTGTTGACAACAACATCATCGATCTTCAGGACATAACTGTTCGAGTTGGCCGATGTCGAAAGGGTGTACTTGACCTCACCCGAGACCGACCCGCTTGCGATCTGGTACATGTGCCAGGAGTTAGGATTGGCGAAGAGCACTGCGTACTCCTCCTCACCCCCAAACCCGAGATAGAGCCCGAAAGCGCTCGTGCTGTTCGTCACCCGGGTGACGACCTCTAGCGTGGTGTCTCGATCGGCGGCGTAGGCGGGAGCAAGCTGATACCCGGCATAGATATCGGAGGGAAAACCCATGGTGTTCAGAATCAGCTTGCCATCGACGACCTGAGCGAATTGCGACTCCTGCACGTTCGGCGAGGCCAGAAACGTCAGCCCCTGTGCGGCGATGGTCGAAAGGTTATCCCCCTTGCTGAAGTCGAGATTAACGATCAGGCCGGCCCTCGCCGTGTTCCCGACCGCGAGCCCCCCCCAGACAACCACCAGCCCCACCAACCCTCGGACGACCAGACGATGACTCATTGAGATCGACCCTCATCCCTCTCTTGACGTGCCGACGGAGCGACACGATCCGCCAATCGGTTTGGAATGGGGACCCGGGTCCTCGATCGTCAGTCCGGCCAGGCAGGCTCGGACTCCAAGCGCGAACTCGGGTCTCCATCCGATTGACGATCGGGATGAACACGCACTCAACACCCAGACCACACCCGGACGGAGCAAAGGGGGGCTCCTTCCGCATGGCGACCCCCAAGGCGTGTGGCTATCGGGCCCCGAGGAGCCATTGCTCGATGGTCGGGTAAACCTGCTGCCGGCTCGTCCGCCCGACAAGGGCGTCGGAGTGCCCTGAATCGGCGGCGAAGCCCTGGGCGCGACCGAAGTACATCAAGGTCTTATCGGTCGACCCGACCCGCTCATAAATCGTCTGCTGCACGGTTGGAGGGGCCAGTTGATCGGCCGCCCCGCAGGCGACCAGGATCGGCGCCTGGACGTTCGGCAGCATGGCGGCGTAGCTGAAGGTCTTCCCTGCGTCGAGCAGTTCTTTCCGGGCCGCCAACGTGAGGTATTGCTGCAAGAGTCCGATCGAGGGCACGTCGATCCCGTCGTGCGTCAAGGCCCGATACACCCTGGGGTCCACATGGCTGTTATTGAAGAACATGTTGTCGATGCTCGTCTTCGAGTCGATGATCAACTCTTCGGGCAGGATCTCCCCGGCGATCTGCCCCTGACGGAGCGTCATCAACTCCATGAGGAACTGGGTCGCGAGCTGCCCGTTCGGCATCGTCACCTGGCTCCCGACCGTGACCAGGCGGCCGATCCCCGGGTTCTGATACCGGGCCAGATGGCAAAGGCCGATGATCCCTCCCATCGAGTGGCCGACCCAGGCCACCTCGGGCGCCCTCGTGTGCGATCGGACCAGATGCACCAGGGCCGGGAGGTCGTAGTTGATGTGGTCGTCCAGGTTCCACCGGGCGAACTTCGGGTCGAGCGTTGCGTAGCCGGTCGGGGCCATCCGGTTGTTGGTGGCCCTTCGGATCAGGCCGCCCACCACCATCGTCGGCGCGGCGTCGATCTTCGCCACCCACTTCGAGCTGAGGCCCGACCCTCGCAGGTTTACCACCCAGACGTCCCATCCTCGTTCGGCCAGGTACTGGGGGAAGCTGACCTCGGGGCTGATGTCCCAGAACTGGGCGTTGTAGCTCAGGCCGTGGCAGAGGATGACCGGCATCGTGCCCGGCCTGACCCCGGTACTCGGCCGGAAGCGATGAGCAACCAGCGTCCAGCCGTCAACCGTCCGGATCGGGAACGTCTCTCCTGTCAGGTGAGGCTTGAGTGTCCGCTGGATGTTCTCGGGGCTCAATTGCTGACGGAGCAGCTCCTTGCCGAAGTCTTCGAGCAGGGCCCCGAAGTCCTGGCCCTTCGCCACCGAAGCCCCGATCGACGCCTGTGCCATCAAGAGGCCCGCTGCTTTGATCGCCTGTCGCCGGTCCATCGGTCGGATCTCCACGCTCCATCCATTTGGGGGGAGGCCGGATTGCTCTGGGCGCACTCCGGCCGTGGGTCCGTCTCTACCATCCTTCGGCTCGGTTGCCCACCCGAGCTTGAGCCGATCCGAACCAACCCCGCCCCGATCGGTCGCCGAAGCCTGGTCGATCCGATACGCTAGTCGAAGACCCTTGATCCACGCACGACACGTTCTGGTTGAGGAGGCCGACAAATGATCGGTGAAGCACGCGGCGGCAAGGTCGGCCTGGTTGGCACGGGCATGGTCGGCAGCTCCTTTGCCTACGCCCTCATGCAGCGCCGGGTAGCCTCCGAGCTGGTCATGATCGACCTCGACCACCGCCGGGCCGAGGGGGAGGCAATGGACCTGAACCACGGCCTCCCCTTCGTCTCTCCCATGCGCGTTCGGGCCGGAACCTACGACGACCTGGCCGATGCCGAGGTCGTTGTCATCACCGCCGGCCGCAACCAGCGCCCCGGTGAAACCCGGCTCGACCTGCTGGCCAAGAACGCCGCCGTCATTGAGGACATCGTGCCGAAGATCGTCGCCGCCTCTCCCAGCGCCATCCAGTTGATCGCCACCAACCCCGTGGACGTTCTGACCCAGATCGCCGCTGAGAAAGCCGGATTGCCGCAAGGCCGGGTGCTCGGCTCCGGCACCGTGCTTGACACGGCCCGCTTCCGCTTCCTGCTGGGCGAGCACTTCCGCGTCAACCCCCGGAGCGTCCACGCCTACATCATCGGCGAGCACGGCGACACCCAGGTTCCCGTCTGGAGCCTCGCGTCGATCGGCGGCGTCGGCCTCGAAACCTTCGTCGGGGCTCAAGGCCGCTCCAAGGACCTGGCCGACCGCGATCGGATCGCCGAGCAGACCCGCACCGCCGCCTACGAGATCATCCAGCGTAAGCAGGCCACCTACTACGCCATCGGCCTGGCCCTGGTCGGCATCGTCGAGGCGATCCTCCGCGATCAGAAGACCGTCCTGACCGTCTGCTCCCCTCTGACCAACCTCGAAGGGCTTTCCGGCCCGATGTCGAGCAGCCTGCCCAGCGTCGTCGGCCGAGGAGGGGCCGAGCACGTCATCGACCTCCCGCTGACCCCTGCCGAGCGAGACGCCTTCGTCCACTCGGTCCAGACCCTCCGCAAGAGCCTCGACGAGGTCCGAGGGATCGGAGGCTTCTTCGCATGATCTTCGACCTCTCCCCTCCCATCTCCGACCGTCTCAAGGTCTGGCCAGGCGACACCCCGCCCCGCCGGGAGGTGCTGCTTGACCTCAACCGGGGGGACAACCTCACCCTCTCGACCCTGCACGCGACCGTTCACCTCGGCTCCCACGTGGACGGCCCGAACCACTACGGCCGGGGCTCGGCCGGAGTCGATTCCTGGCCGATCGACCGATTCATCGGCACCTGTCAGGTCATCCGCGTGGCGGTTGAGCCGGGAGCGTTGGTCCGCGTCGATCACCTTCGAGGGACCACGATCGACGCCCCCCGCCTCCTCATCGCCACCGACTCGTTCCCCGACCCCGAGCTGTTCCGCGAAGACTTCAACGCCCTCGACCCCGACCTCGTCGCCTGGCTACACGATCTAGGCGTCCGGCTCGTCGGACTCGATACCCCGAGCGTCGATCCCTTCTCGTCGAAGGATCTCCCCGCCCATCACCGGTTCCTCGACCTTGGCATGACGATCCTCGAAGGGCTGGTCCTTGCCGACGTGCCCGAAGGCCGATATGAGCTGATCGCCCTGCCGCTTCGACTCGTCGGGTTCGACGCCAGCCCCGTCCGAGCCATCCTGAGGACCCTTCCCTCATGAGCCCCGCTAGCCCGACCGACTCACTCCTGAGCTTCCGCGACCGCTTCCCGATCCTGGGGACGACGACCTACCTCATCAGCAACTCCCTCGGCGCCGTGCCCAGCGCTGTGGATGAGTGCCTCCACGAGTACTACGCCACCTGGGCCTCCCGAGGGGTCCGAGCCTGGGAGGAAACCTGGTGGGACCTGGCCGCCTCGACCGGCGATCTGGTCGCCCCCCTGATCGGAGCCGGGCCGGGTGAGGTAGTCTTCCAGCCGAGCGTCACGCTGACTCACGCCGTCATCTTTAGCTGCTTCGACTTCCGGGGCTTCCGCCCGCGGATCGTCACCGACGCCATGCACTTCCCCTCTATCCGCTACCTGATCGAGGAGCAGCGGAGCCTCGGGGCCGAGGTCATCGACATCCCGACCGACGACGGCATCACCATCGACACCACCCGCGTCATCGAGGCCATCGACGAGCGGACCGCCTTCGTCAACCTCTCACACGTCCTGTTCAAGAGCTCGTACATCCACGACGTGGCCAGCATCGCCGATCGGGCCAGGCAGGTCGGCGCGATCACGATCATCGACGGCTACCAGTCGGTCGGATCGATCCCGGTCGATGTCCGAGAGCTCGGGGTCGATGTCTATCTCGGAGGCTGCCTCAAGTGGCTCTGCGGGGGTCCGGGGACTGCGTTCCTCTGGGTCCGTCCCGAGATCCGGGAGGACCTCACCCCTCGCCTGACCGGCTGGATGTCGCACGTTCGTCCGTTTGCGTTCGAACCGACGCTCGAGCGCCGGGCCGACGCCTGGCGGTTCCTCAACGGCACCCCAAGCATCCCCGCCCTCTACGCCGCAAGGCCGGGCCTGGAGATCATCCAGGAGGCCGGCATCGAGGCGATCCGCTCCAAGTCGATCCGCCAGACCGACCGCTTGCTCCGGCTGGCCGACGCCCGCGGCTTCCGATCGACGACCCCCCGCGATCCAGGCCGACGCGCGGGGACCGTGGCCCTCGACGTGCCGGAGGGCCTGGCCGTCTCCCGAGCCCTGAAGGCCCGGGAGATCCTCTGCGACTATCGGCCCGGAGCCGGGATCCGCCTCTCCCCTCACTTCTACTCGCGGGATGATGAGCTGGACCTGGCCCTCGATGCCATTGCCGAGATCCTCGACTCCGGCGCCTGGCGGCCGTTCTCCACCACCACCGGCGCCGTGACCTGAGGGGCCAACATATCATGCGATCATCGCGTTCCGCTCGACTGGCGAACCTGTGCGGGGGCCACGGCGAAGTGCGGCCGGCCGAGGGTTGTGGCCGATCGCGCCAGCCCTTCCGTCAACAGGAACGGGGCGGGGCCTCGATGGACCGTCTGTTCTGTCTCGACGAATCCGGCGTTGGCAAAGAGGTCGCGCATCCGGGCCCGAGAGCAGTGATGCACGTTCCCCTCGACCGTCTCCACGCAGACGTCGTAGATGAACCAGCCCCAGGGGGCATCTCGATAGCCGTCAACCAGCATCAACCGGCCCCCCGGCTTGAGGACGCGGTGCATCTCGGTTACGGCCCGCTGCTGGTCGGGATAGTGGTGGAAGCTGTTGGCGCAGGTCACCACGTCGAAGCTTCCGCTGGCGAAGGGCAGGTGCTCGCTGTCCCCCTGGACTGGCATCAAGGCGTCCTGGTGCGAGGCCCAGCGTCTCGCTCCGCCCTGGAGCATCTCGGCGACGAGGTCCATGCCGAAAACCTGGGCATTCGGCAGGGCCTCGAGAATCTTCTCACCGAACTGGCCGGTCCCACACCCAGCATCGAGGACCCGGATCGGCCGGTCGCCGAACCGCTCCCAGATTCTTCGAATCAAGGCCCGGTGCGAGGGGCCAAAAAGCAACCACTGGAGGATGCAGCGGTCGTACGACTCACTCCAGCGGACGAACTCTTCCGTGGCTTGCTGCTTGTCGTAGCCCATTGGGTCGCGTCCTTCGATGACCGTCTCGTGCGGGTTCCTTCCCGAGGGGGGGCCGACGTAGCTTGATCGAGACGCCATTTTTCGACAAGGTGGATTTTCCCCGAACCTCCGACCGATCTCCCCTCGATCGGGAGCTTCTCGCCGTGACCGCGATGCCCATCTACCTCGACAACCACGCCACCACCCGCACCGACCCCCGCGTCGTCGAGGCGATGCTCCCGTATTTCACCGAGCAGTATGGCAACGCCTCCAGCGTGTCTCACCGATTCGGGTGGGAGGCAAGCGACGCGGTGGATCGCGCCCGCGAACAGGTCGCCGCGTTGATCGGGGCCGAGCCGTCCGAGATCGTGTTCACCTCCGGCGCGACCGAGGCCAATAACCTCGCCCTCAAAGGAACCGCCCTCGCCGCCCGAGGGCCAGGGCAGGGGGGGGATCACCTCGTCTGTTCGAGTGTCGAGCACCGCGCCGTCCTCGATCCCCTCCGCCGCCTGGCTCGGGAATCGGGCTGGCACCTGACGATCGTTCCCTCAGACCCTCACGGGCGGATCTCAGTTGAGGCCGTCGAGCAGGCCCTGACTGATCGCACGGTCCTCGTCTCGGTGATGGCCGCGAATAATGAGGTCGGCACCCTCAACCCGATCGGGGCGATCGGGCGTCTCTGTCAGGATCGTGGCATCGTGTTTCATACCGACGCGGCCCAGACGGTCGGCAAGATCCCGATCGATGTGCAGGCCGATGCCATCGACTTGCTGAGCCTGACCGCGCATAAGTTTCACGGTCCAAAGGGGATCGGCGCCCTCTTTGTCCGTCGCCAGGGCCGACGGGCTCGGCTGGCGTCTCTGGTCGATGGCGGTGGGCACGAGCGCGGATTGAGGAGCGGCACCTTGCCGGTTCCCTTGATCGTCGGGCTCGGTCGGGCGGCCGAACTGGCCCGGGAGGAAGGCCCGGCCGATGCCGATCGGATGCGATCGCTTCGTGACCGATTGGACCAGTCCATCCGGACCTTGCTTCACAATCAGGGGGTCGTGCTCAACGGCCATCCCACGGAACGCTTGCCGAACAACCTGAACCTCAGCTTCGAAGGAGTGGAAGGTGAGGCCCTGATGATGAACCTTCGAACCCTCGCCGTCAGCTCGGGAGCGGCCTGTTCCTCGTCCGAACCCGAACCGAGCCACGTCCTTCGGGCAATGGGTCGAGACGAGCGGCTTGGTCGGGCCAGCCTTCGCTTCGGGCTCGGCCGGTTCACCACGTGTGAGGAGGTTGAGCTTGCCTCGACAATCGTCGCGGAAACCGTGACCCGACTGCGTCAATCGACTTGCAACAGCCAGGTCAATCACCCGGATCTTGCGCGGGCCGACTTGTGATTGGCCGACAACTGCGTAGAATGTCTAACGTTGATCGCACCCACCGGCGAAGTACGTTCGCCGTTCCTCCCTCCGTCTTCCAAGAGTCAGGAGCACGAACCCGATGAGTGTCACGCTCACCGAAAAGGCCGCCAGCGAGGTCAAGCGGATCATTGAAGAACAAGGCAACGGTCAGGAACTGGTCCTGCGCGTGGGGGTGCAGGGTGGCGGTTGCAGCGGCTTCTCCTACAGCCTGAACTTTGACTCCGAGACCAGCGAGCGCGATCGCGTGGCCGAGTTCCACGGCGTTCGTCTGGCCATCGAAAAGAAGTTCGACCCGTATCTCGACGGGACCATCATCGATTTCATCGACGACCTCGGCCGTCGCGGGTTTGCCTTCAACAACCCGAACGTGACCAAGAGCTGCGGCTGCGGAAGCTCGTTCCAGGTCTGACCTTGGCTGGCCCTGGGAATTGGTGAGAGCGGATCGCTCGATGCCGCTCGCCGGCCCTTGGAATGAAGGGCCGGCGAGGCTCTCCTCCGGGCCATCGAGCGGGCGATCGCTTACCAGGTCCAGTCGGGGCCGACTTCGGGGTTGACCACGCAGTGGCCCGGCCATCGGCCCTCGTGCAGATCGACGATACATCGCGCCGCCAGCTCGGCCATGTCTGCCATCGATCGTTCGTCCACCCCGGCGATATGAGGGCTGGAGACGACGTTCGGCAGGGCAATGAGTGGATGATCGGCCGAGGTCGGCTCGATGCGGTACACGTCCAGACCGGCCCCCGCCAGGTGTCCGGACGTGAGGGCCTGATACAGGGCCTCCTCATCGACCAGGCCTCCCCGGCTTGTGTTGATCAGGATCGCCCCCGGCTTCATCAGTGCGATTCGACGTTCGTCGATCAGATTTCGGGTCGCGTCGTTCAGAGGGACGTGAAGACTGACCACGTCCGACTCGGCCAGGAGTGCCTCAAAGGAGCGTCGCTCGACTCCCTGCTCCGCCTCAAAAGCGGAGTCGATCACCTCGTCATACGCCAGCACCCGCATCCCGAACGCCCTGGCCCGAGGAACCATCGCCCGGCCGATCCTTCCGAGTCCGACGAGTCCGAGGGTCGTGTTCCGCAAGGGACGAACAATCGTCCGGTCCCACCCTCCTGATCGGATGATCCGGTCGTTGATGGCCACACGTCGAGCAACGCCGAGGAGCAAGGCAAACGCCTGCTCGGCAACGCTCTCATGATTAGTTCCCGGCGTGATGGTCACGACGATCTTTCGGGCCGAAGCCGCTGCCACGTCCACCGCGTCGTAACCCACCCCGGTTCGAGCAATCACGCGGAGTTTGGGGGACGCCTCAATCAGGGTCGCCGAGATTCGCTCTCCTCCAGCGACGATCGCCTCGCAATCCGGCAAGCTGGCAAATAACTGGGATTCGGTCAGGACATCATCACCCTCCGGGTCCAGGGTCTGAAACCCCCCGTTGTGGAGCAGGTTGCGGAAGGGGCCGGGCTGGTGGCGAATGGGGCTGGCACCAATCAGGGCGAGCGGCATGATTCGAGCGTCCGTTGGAGAATCGATCCGGAGAATTCCGACCACGTTTCGGTTCAGATCCTCGTACCGATCCGCATGATAACCGCTTCGGACGGTCGGTGCCCGACTCGTGGCCCGAGTTTTGCCCTGAGTTTCTGGGCATCGACAAGGCAAGAGTGGTAGGATCATGCTGAGGGCAAGGCATCTTAGAGTCGGTCGATCCAACGCCCGATCCTCAGGACCGGAGCGACTCAATCGTGCCAGAACGCGACTTGATCAGCCGACCGGCTCCCGACGTTGGTCGTTTCCTGATCGAGGAACTTGCCGACGCATTCGAGGTCTTGGTTCATGCTCGACCCCGCGCGAGCCGAACTGCTTGAGGTCGATCGATGGCGAACCGGTCTGCCCCGTTCGGATCGAGGCCGACACTACCGAGAATCCTCGACACCACCCCAGGGCGTTCGAGCTTCGCCGAGATGGCGGGGGATGATCGGAATTCCGTTCCTCCACTTGCAGTCACAAGGCAGACCGGCGAATTCTGTGACAAAGTTGGTGGAACGACACCAAGGCCTCAACGCACTCATGTTCGCCTTGGGTGACCCTTTGATGGACTTCTCGGGTAGGACTCGTGGACGATGGGCGTCATGAAGTTTCGATTAACGCCTCCTGATCTGTCCGAGCGACTGCCCGAACTGCGGCGAGGGTATTTCACCGGGCTCGATCGCACCCCAGAGCCGGTCTCGATCGACCTGCGGCCCGGTTTGCTGGTGACTCAGCGAGATGCCCCGGACAGTGGCCGTCTTCATGTGCCGTTCCCGGTCGAGGGGTTCGGGATGCCGTTCGTCAGCACGGCCACCCTGGCGGAACGATCCCGACCCTTTGATCTCACCGTGGAACTGGCCCGAGGGAAACTGTTCGACGTGCGCGGACAGGCCGCTGATTGGCGGCACATGGGGCTGCACCTGCCGAACGAAGTGTCGGCCCCGCTGGCTGAAGCCATCCGAGCCTTCTCCAGAGCAGTGACTTGCGATGACCCGGCACGGGCCGCCTCGTTTGCTCGGGCAAGCCTGGCTGCCTCCTTCCGGGCCGGCGAGCAGCTGACCGCGACCTACACGACTCAGGTCATCCGAAAACGCCTGGAACATGCCGCGAAACTGCCGACGCTGCTCGGGTGTGGCCTGAACGCCGATCCGGTCGGAAGCCCCTGGGCGGAATCGCTCGTCGGCGTGATCAACGCGGCTCGCCTGCGCTGTTCCTGGGCGGAGCTGGCCCCGACCGAAGGCCGGTATCGCTGGGAAGCACTCGATGCTCAAATTGAATGGTGTCAATCCCAGAATTTGATGCCGATGGCCGGGCCGATTCTGGAGTTTCGACCGTCGTCCTTCCCCGACTGGCTATGGCTCTGGGCCGGAGACGTCGAGGCGATCAGCTCGATGGCGATTGATCTCGTTCGCCAGGCGGTCACGCGCTACAAGGGGAAGCTTGGTCACTGGCATCTGGTCGCGCGTCCCGCCTCGGGAGACGTGCTCGGCATGTCCGAGGAGGAGCAAATCCGCCTGGCCGCCCGATGCGTTCAGGTCGCTCATCAGGTCGATCCCGTGACCCCCTTGATCGTGGACTTCGACCAGCCCTGGGCCGAGTGGCTCGGCTCCAGCCCCTTCCGAATCGGCCCCTTACATGTGGCCGATTCACTGTCGAGGGCTGAGATCGGTCTGGCGGGCGTCGGGCTGGAGGTTGCTCCCGGCTTCAGCGCGCCGGGGAGTCACATGCGTGATCTTTTCGAGTTTTCGCGGATGCTCGACCTGTTCGCCCTGCTCAATCAGCCGCTTCATGTCACCATCGCCCTCCCTTCGACCCGAGGTAAAGACCCTCAGTCCTCCGGTGAACTGAAAGTCGAGCGCCGGCAGTGGCCGGGCGCCCCCACTCCGGACTCTCAGCGCGACATGGCCGCCCGGTGGATCGCCCTGGCGGTTGCCAAGCCGTACGTTCGATCCGTGATCTGGACCCACGCCACCGATGCCGCTCCGCACGTCTTCCCTCACGCCGGCCTCTTCGATGCGGAAGGGCAGGCCAAACCCTTGATGGCGTGGCTTCAGGAGTTTCGAGCGTCGTATCTCCTGTGAGGGGGTCGAGTGACCGATCGATCAGAACTTCGTTTGGTTGACCCGATCGGTCCGTCTTCGGTACGATCAACAAGGGTTTGATCAACGGTTGAACGTCACGGCTTCTTCTCCCGAGGACCTTGCCTGATGATGCGTCTCGGCCGGCTCGTCTTGCTGAGCCTCTTCGTGGTCCCCGGTTTGAGTCGAGGCCAGAACGAGGCTGTCGATCGTGACCGTTCCCAAGTCTTCGAGACGTCGGTTCGTCCGATTCTTGAGCAGCACTGCCTGCGATGCCACGGAGCAGACGGGAAGACGCGAGGAGGGCTTGATCTGACCTCGCGTGCCGGATTGCTCAAAGGGGGAGATCTCGGTCCGGCGGTCGATCTGGATTTGCCCGGTGAGAGCCTGCTCATCGAAGCGATCACTTACGCCGGCCTGGAAATGCCCCCGACCGGCAAGCTTGACCCCGACTCCATCGCCATCCTCACCGAATGGGTCAATCAAGGAGCTCAATACAGCGGGGATGATCCCGACACGCCCACCCCTTCAGGCGGGGATGATCCGGAAGGTTTGATTTCGGACGAGGATCGACGCTTCTGGTCCTTTCAAGCCATCCAGCGGCCGGAGGTGCCGGACGTTCGGGACGCTGAGTGGGTTCGCGATCCGATTGATGCGTTTGTCCTGCGCAAGCTCGAGGACGCGGGGCTCTCTCCCGCACCGGAAGCCTCGAAGGCGACCCTCATCCGACGACTCTCGTACGATCTGACCGGCTTACCGCCGACACCGGAAGAGGTCGAAGCGTTTCTGGCCGACGAGTCACCCGACGCGTACGAAGCGCTCGTGGATCGCCTGCTCGATTCTCCGCACTACGGCGAACGGTGGGGGCGACACTGGCTCGATGTCGTGCGGTACGCGGAATCCAACAGCTTCGAGCGCGACAACAACAAGCCGAATGCATGGCGTTATCGCGATTATGTGATCAAGTCTCTGAATGACGACAAGCCGTACAATCGATTCCTTCTTGAACAACTGGCCGGAGACGAACTCGATGACGTCTCGGCCGAGTCGATCATCGCCACCGGATTTTATCGTCTGGGTGCCTGGGATGATGAGCCGACCGACCCACCTCAGGCACGATTTGACGAGCTGGACGATATCCTCAGCACGACCTCGCAGGCGATGCTCGGGCTGACGATCAACTGCGCCCGATGCCACGATCACAAGATCGATCCGATCCCTCAGCGCGACTATTACCGATTCCTCGCCTTCTTCCACAACCTGAAACCTTATTCGTATCGCGAAGATCACATTCTTACGGAGATCGCCTCGGACGAAGAGCGCGAAGCGCACGAACACGCGATCGCCGAGCGCTCACGACGCGAAGCCGCGATCCAGGAGAATCTGTCTCCGATCGAATCGAAACTGCTGGCGACGGTTCCGGAACCGAGACGGTCGAATCTTCGGAACGGCACGTTTGAGGAGCGTCGGCATGTCCTCGACGGCATGGCCGAGCAGGAGCTGTCGGCCGAGGAATTGGACCTGTACCGTGCCCTGATCGGCCAGTGGAAGGCCATTCCACCGGTGCCGCCGTTGCCGATGGCTCTGAGCGCCCGCGAAGACGGCCCCCAGGCGCCGGAAACCGCGGTCCTGATCCGAGGCAGTGCTCACGCTCCGGGCGAGGCGGTGACACCAGGGTTCCCGGAGGTGCTGGGGACTGCGGATCCGACCCTGCCAGCGCCTTCGGCCGGGGCGACCTCGTCGGGTCGTCGACGGGTGCTGGCCGAGTGGATCGCGAGTCCGAACAACCCGTTGACCGCTCGGGTCGCGGTGAACCGGGTCTGGCATTACCACTTCAGCCGAGGAATTGTCCGCTCCCCCAACGACTTCGGCTTTCAGGGCAGTGTGCCGACCCATCCCGCGTTGCTCGATTGGCTGGCCGCCGAATTCATGGAGAATGACTGGCGATTCAAGCCGTTGCACAAACAGATTGTGATGTCGAGTACGTACCGGATGTCGTCGCAGGGGAACCCCAAGGCGCTGGCGATCGATCCGGAAAACGACCTGTTCTGGCGCTTCAACCTGAGACGCCTTTCGGCGGAAGAATTCCGGGACGCCATGCTCGCCGTGACGGGCACTCTGAACCCAAAGATGGGCGGTCCGAGTTTTTACCCGGAAATTCAGAAAGCGTATCTGGCGGGTCAGTCGCGCCCGGGAGCAGGATGGGGGCAGTCGTCGGAAGCAGAGCAAGCTCGAAGAAGTGTTTACATCTACGTGAAACGGTCACTCGTAACTCCGATTCTCGCCAGCTTCGACGCGGCCGATACCGATTTTTCCTGCCCGGTTCGCTTTGCGACGACCCAGCCGACCCAGGCATTGAGCACCTTGAACGGCCCGTTGCTGCACGAGCAGGCCAGTGCGCTCAGTGCCCGGGTTCGTTCGGAGATCGGCGGCGATCTGCCCGGGCGAATCCGCCGAGTCCTTCACCTGGTCACCTCGCGGACCCCTTCGGCCGAGGAAATCAACCGAGGGATCGCTCTGGTCGAGGAATTCCAGGACGAGCATGGTGTCGAGGATGATCAGGCCTTCCACCTGTTCTGTCTGCTGGCACTGAACTTAAACGAATTTCTTTATATCGATTGATGATTCTCGGAACGAAGGCGACCCGTAAGCCCCCCGAGTCCATGGAGACGTGTGTGATGAGCAACCCGAATCGATCGAGGGGTTCCTTCTGCGGACGAACTCGCCGTGAGTTCGTCTGGCAAACGGGTCTTGGCTTCACCTCGTTGGGGTTGGTGGATCTCCTGTCTCGGGACGGATTCTTCTCGAAGTCGGCTCAGGCGGACGCCGGATCGACCGGCTCGTACGTCAACCCGATGGCGCCCAAGACCCCGCACTTCACTCCGAAGGCCAAGTCTGTCATTTTCCTGTTCATGTATGGTGGACCGAGTCATATTGACACCTTCGATTACAAGCCTGATCTGTTCCGGCTCGATGGCAAGACGATTGCCGTCAAGACGAAGGGAAGGGCCGGTTCTCGGAATGAAGGGCGCATTGTCGGGCCGAAGTGGAACTTTCAACGGTACGGCGAGTCGGGCCAGTGGGTCAGCGACCTGTTTCCGCACCTCGCCGGATGCGTGGACGACTTGGCGTTCATCAAGTCGATGACGGCCGATAGCCCGTTGCATGGCTCGGCGATGCTCCAGATGAACTCCGGGAAAATCTTGAGCGGCAGTCCGTGCCTGGGAAGCTGGGTGACGTATGGTCTCGGCTCCGAGAACGAGAATCTTCCTGGGTTCGTAGTCATGCTCGACCCGGTGGGAGGTCCGATCTCGGGGGCAAAAAACTGGTCGAGCGGCTACATGCCCTCGACGTATCAAGGAACGATCCTACGATCACAGGGCGATCCGATCGTCGATCTCAGTCGGCCCGACGGCATGACCGACGCCGTTCAGCGGCGCCTGATCGACACCTTGAACGAGTACAACTCGGATCATCTCGCTGCCCGGTCGGATCAGTCGGACCTGGCCGCCCGGATCTCCAGTTTTGAGCTGGCGTACAAGATGCAGATGGCCGCTCCCGAGGCGACTGAGATTCAGGGAGAGACGGAAGAAACGCAGCGGCTTTATGGGATCGACGACCCAAAGACCGAGAATTTCGGCCGCCGTTGCCTCCTGGCGCGTCGGCTGGTCGAACGTGGTGTACGTTTTGTTCAAATTTATGCGGGAGGGGCTCACAACGACGATAACTGGGATGCCCATACCGACATCGAGGCCAATCACAACTTCCATTGCGGACGCACCGACAAGCCGATCGCCGGCCTGCTCACCGACCTCAAGCGTCGGGGACTCCTCGATGAAACCTTGATCGTCTGGGGAGGCGAGTTCGGCCGCCAGCCAACGGCCGAATACGAGAAGGGCACCGGTCGAGATCACAATTCCTACGGCTTTACCATGTGGATGGCCGGCGGCGGAGTGAAAGGAGGGACCTCGGTCGGAGAGACCGACGACCTTGGCGCCGCTGCAGTGAGCGATCGTTTTCATGTGAAGCATTTGCATGCGACAATCTTGACTCAGCTCGGACTGGATCCCGACCGCCTGAACTTCTTCTATGGCGGACTTGATCAGACACTCGTGGGAGTGGAAGGGGCCGATCCGATTCGACAAATCATCTAATTCTTGAAATCCACGTCTGACGACAATCAGTCCTCTATGGCCCGATCGCGTCGTCGGAAGCCGGAGCCTGGCCTGTTGATGGCGAGGATCGGTCCCCGTTGTCTGACCCGTCAATCTGACGTGAGAAGACCTGGCTCGGTCCTCGCGACCTGATCGTCGTCGTGTTCCGAACTCAGAATGGCTTCCTCAAGAGGCTGTGTCCCGGTGAGTTTCTGTCCCAGCCTCGGCCTGTCCGATCGTCTGCAATTGGTTGAGTGCCTGCTGTTCTCAATCGCCGGAACAGGCTAGGATCGTTTCTTCGGTGTGAGATTCACGTCGTCTTTCTCGTCCGATCGGTCACGTCTGCAGCGAGGCCCCTTTGATGGCCACCGGCCTGAGCGAACACAAGGTCAAGGTTCTCCTGATCGATGATCAACCCTTGATTGGTGAAGCCGTGAAGCGGATGCTCGCCAACGAGCAGGACATTGAGTTTCAGTATTGCAAGGATCCGTCGCAGGCGATGGAGACGGCCGAGGCATTTCAACCGACCGTAATCCTTCAGGACCTCGTTTTGCCCGACGTGGACGGGCTTGATCTCGTGAAACTCTACCGGAGTCGCGAGGCAACCCGGGACGTTCCAGTGATCGTGCTTTCAACCCGGGAAGAACCGCAGACCAAGGCGGATGCCTTTGCCTTTGGTGCGAACGACTATATCGTCAAGCTCCCGGATCGGCTCGAACTGCTTGCTCGGATCCGACACCACTCAAAGGGCTACATCAACCAACTTCAACGCGATGAAGCCTATCGGGCGCTGGTTGCCAGCCAGGAAGCACTCGCACATGACGTGGCCGAGGCGGCCCGGTACGTCCAGTCCTTGCTCCCAGCCCCGATCGATCAGGGGGCCATTCAAGCAGACTGGCGGTTTATTCCCTCGGCACAACTAGGGGGAGACACCTTCGGATATCACCAGCTTGATGACGATCACTTCGCCGTTTATTTGATTGATGTGGTGGGTCATGGGGTCGGAGCGGCGCTGCTTTCCGTTTCAGTGTTGAACGCCATTCGGTCGCAGTCGCTTCCCGGCACCGATTTTAAGGACCCCGGGCAGGTTCTGACTGCCCTGAACGAGCGGTTCGAGATGTCTCGCCAGGCGGACAAGTATTTCACGGCCTGGTACGGTGTGTACCATCTGCCGACCGGAGTCATCCGCTACACCGGAGGCGGTCATCCCCCCGCGCTCCTGGTTTCGGACGCTTCGGGAGAAACGATCATGCTTGAGGCAACCGGACCGATGGTGGGAGCGTTCGACGGACTCGAATTTGAGACGAAGGAGTATGCACTCCAGGGGCCGGCGACGGTGTTCGTTTACAGTGATGGAGTTTTTGAGGTCCAGCGAACGGATCAAACGATGTGGCCGTTTAGCGAGTTCGTTTCCTATCTGGGCCAGCAGTCAAGGGCCGAGGGCTCTGCGATGGACGCGCTGATTGAGTACCTTGGTTCTCTGTCGGGCAAACCGGGGTTCGAGGACGATTTCTCGATTGTCCAGATCCGCCTCATGCCCGGTCCGCGGGGGGATGCCTCCTGATCCGCCGTCCTTTGGGAGTTTCATAAGGTAAACTGAAGAGAGTCTCGGTCGCGGCATCTCGTGGCGATCGGGTTGTCCGGATTCGGTTGACTCCTCGGATTGATGGGCATTTGCGACCATGTCCTCTGCTTCGAATCCACCCCAGGCGTCAACTCCCACACCGGCGGCTCCTCGCACTGAAGGGACACTTCTGCAGTTTGTGGGATTCCGGCTCGACCGTTCCGACTACGCGGTTGCAATTCGCCGGGTGCAAGAAATTATCCTGATGCCGGCGATCACGCGGCTGCCGCAGACCCCGGCGGATGTCGAAGGGCTGATGAATCTGCGTGGGACCGTTCTGCCGGTGATCAATCTCCGGACCAAATTTGGCGTGCCCCCGAAGCCGTTCGACGAGCAGACCCGCGTGGTGGTCGTCAATGTTCAATCGCGAACGGTTGGATTGATCGTCGATTCCGTCTCTCAGGTCATGCGGGTCGGTGAGGACCAGCTTCAGCCCCCCCCGCCAGGGATCGCGTCGGTGGCCTCTTCCGCCATCTCGGGGCTGTTCCGAGATGGCGATCATCTCGTCATCGCGCTCGATGTTGACCGCCTGCTCGGTCATCTCGATCTCGAATCGGACGGAACTTGAGATTCGGGGACTGCCCCCGAATCTCCGATCGCATTTGATTGGTGACGGATCCAAAGAACGGGGCAGGAGGCCAGGTTCTTCTTCCCAGCGACCCCTCCTGAGCACGATTCATGAGTCACGATCAGCGCGATCCCGAACCGATGGACGTCCCTTCTCCGACGGCGGAGGAGGCACCGTCGAGTCGTTCCTCGAAGCGATCATCAAGCTCTCGAACCCGAAACCGAACGGCTCGCCCCACCTCCGAGTTGGAGCCGATGGCCTTGGCAGAAGATGCGTTCGATCGGCTCGAAGAATCGAAGGCCGATACGAGAGCCATGATTGAGGCTTTCGCAGGTCTTGTCCGAGCGAACTCGACCAACGACATTCTGCGCGAAGTGCTTTCGGCGATCCAGGCGACCTATGGCTGGGAGATCGCGTGCGCTCGGAGACCGGATCCCTCGACCAACACGCTCGTATTCGGACTCGATTCGGGAACAGGCAATGTTCTCTTGCGCCGATTGGCTCAGGAACGAGTGATTCGTGCCAACGAAGGGGTTTCGGGAATTGCCTGGCAGCGCGGCGAGTCGGTGTCGATTGAGGACTTGCTTGCAGACCATCCGTCGATGAAGGATCGGATCGCGAAAGAGGCTGGACTCAGGGGAATGATCGCGCTGCCGATCCGAAGCAGCGGCGAGGTGATCTCCGTGCTCGAGTTCGGCTCGACCCGTCCGATCGAGATCACCGAACTTCGGATGGATGCACTCACGGCCATCGCTCAGACGGCCTCGAACAAGATCAGCCACCTGAACCAGTCGCGCGAGATGAACCGCTTGGCCCAGATGGTTGCCAACGCACCGCTGAACATGATGTTTGCGGATAGCGATCTCCGAATTCGCTATTTGAACCCGAAGTCCATCGAAACCCTGACCCGTCTTCAAGCGTCGTTTAGCGTGCCGGTTGAGAAGATGATTGGCCAATCGCTCGACGTGTTCCATAAGAATCCTGAGCATCAGCGCACCTTGCTCTCGGACCCTGCGAACCTGCCGTATCACGGCACGATGCACCTTGGATCGGAACTGATCGATCTGGTTGCATCTGCGATCGTTGACGAGACGGGTGAGTACCTTGGTCCCATGCTGACCTGGGAAATTGTCACGGGGAAGCATCTCCAAGCGGTTCGAGAAACGGAGATGCTGGCCGACTCGAACGCGGTGAACTTCCTGTTGATGCGGTTAGGCAAGGCAAATACGCCGGAGGAAGTGATCAGGATCGCACTGGAAACCGTCCGAGAAGCGTTCGGATGGCTTTACGGTTCGTTCTGGAAACTGGACACTGAGGAGCGATCGCTCGTATTCGCGTATGAATCAGGAGAAATGCCAGACGAGTTCAAGCGGGCGACGAAAGCCTCTCGCTACGTCGAAGGACAGGGCCTGAGTGGTCGTTGCTGGCAGCAGCACGACCTTGTGTTCGTCCCCGAATTGTCAGAACTCTCGGGATGTCCCCGAGCCGGCGTGGCGCGCCGGTGCGAGGTTTCGTCGGCCCTGGCCATCCCGATTCAGCTGAACGGCTCGTTTCTCGGCGCCATGGATTTTCTCACGAGAGAAACAATTGATCCATCCGAAAATCGACTCGAAGTGATGCGGAGTGTCGGCAGGCTGGTCTCCTCGGCCCTTGATCGGGTCGATCGACAATTCCGGGCTGAGGCAGAAAAACGCGATCTGGAAGAAAAGGTCACTTCGCTGATGAACGTGGCTTCGGCCGCGGCGGCAGGGAATCTGACGGTGGAGGTTCCGGTTCAGGGCGAAGACGATCTGGGGCGTCTTGGCGCCGCGATGGCCAACATGATCAGGGATCTGAAAGAGATCATTAGTCAAATTGCCGAATCGACCGGCCAGTTTGCAGAAGGCTCTCAGGTGATCGCCGAGAGTGCGACCTATCTGAGTGAATCGTCTCAGAGTCAGGCCGCGACGGTCGAGGAGATGTCGGCCTCGATCGAGCAACTCGGCCGGGCGATTACCGAGATCAATCAAAATGCCGAGGCTGCTCGCACACAGGCCGAAGAAACCTGGGGACTGGCCCGGCAAGGAGGGGAGGCGGTCGAGCAGGCCATCGAGGCCATGGGCTTGATTACCAAGTCGAGTGAACAGGTCAGTGACATTACCCAGGTCATCGGGGAGATCGCCAGTCAGACAAACCTGCTCGCGCTCAATGCCGCCATCGAGGCCGCAAGGGCCGGGGAGCATGGTTTGGGTTTCGCGGTGGTCGCCGACGAGGTCCGCAAACTCGCGGAACGCTCCAGCGCTGCGGCGAAAGAGATTACGTCCTTGATCAAGGAATCGACACGTCGCGTGGCGGATGGTGCTCGCCTGTCCGAGAAAGCCGGGTCTTCCCTCGCAACGATCGTGAAGGGAGTCGAAGAAACGACCGAACGAATCGGTAAGATCGCCCGAGCCACGCATGAGCAGTCCGAATCCGCTTCGGAGGTGACCAAGGCGATTCAGGACGTCTCGGGCATCACCGAAACGAACGCATCGAGTGCCGAGGAGCTATCGGCCAGTGCTGAGGAGCTTGGAGCCCAGGCCCAGGCCTTGCGTCAGGCGGTTTCGGGCTTCAAGGTCTGATGCGACGACTCCTTCGAACCGGAACCTCCGTGAATCCATTCCGGGGGTTCTGGAGTTCGCAGGCGTCGGTGTGAGGCGAGAGACAATGCAACAGGATTTGCTCCCCGATGATCTTTTTGATCAGTTCCGAGCCATGATTTACCGGACCACGGGGATTCGCATTCCTGAAACCAAGCGTGTGATGCTCTCCAACCGCCTGAAACGACGGGTCCAGGCGACTGGCGACGGAACCTTCGAAGCCTACTATGCTCGCTTGGCCGCAGGTGGCGATCGCCTGGAAATTGGTCGATTCGTAGATGCGATCACCACCCGAGAAACCTATTTTTTTCGTGATCCGCACCACTTCCAATGGCTGGCCGATCGATTTGCAAAGGAACTGATCGAACGAAGCCGAGTGAAGAAACACCCCAAAAGCATGGCGATTTGGTCGGCCGCGTGCAGTGGAGGCGAAGAGCTTTACTCGGCCCTGATCCGTCTGGCCGAGGTCCATCAGCCTCCTCCAACCTGGGAGCTTCGGGCACTGGGAACGGACATCAGCGAGGCCGCACTCCGATCGGCGCGAGAGGCGAGTTATGGGGATCGATCGCTTCGCTCGGTGACCCAGGCGGAGCGGAAACGGTGGTTCACCTTTGATTCTGGTACCAACCGATGGAAACTGAGTGAGGAACTGAAAGGTCGTGCCACGTTTCGCACGCACAACCTCTTGCACCCGATCCGAGAAGGGCCATTTGATTGCATCTTTTTGAAAAATGTGCTGATCTATTTTGATGCCGAGTCAAAAGCGCGAGTCGTCCGACACATGGTCAATGCCCTCGAACCGGGCGGGTATCTTGTGGTCGGACCGACGGAGGGAATTTACGGAATGCTCAATCGGCTGGAACGTGTCGAGAGTTGGCTCTACCGCAGACCGGACGGGGGATGACACTCATGTCGGGTTTCGACGTATCAGAGCTCTTGCCGTTCTATCTTGACGAGACTGATGAGCAAATCGGCACGCTCAACGACACCCTGCTCCGTCTTGAGAACGACCAAACCGACGCGGCCGCGCTTCAGGAAACCTTTCGACTGGTTCACAGTCTGAAGGGTTCGGCGAGTGTGATGGGGTTTGATCAGGTCAATCGACTGGCCCATCATCTGGAAACCCTGTTCGATCAGCTCCGAAGCGGCAAACGATCGCTCGATTTTGATGCGCTTCAACTCAGCTTCCAAAGCCTTGATCGACTGCGTGATTATCATCGGGATCTTCGATCCGAAGGGAAAGGGAGCGACCTCAGTGACATGATCGACGCGGTCGTGTCGTATCTGGGGGCGGACGAAGCGCCAACCAAGAGCGCCAACGAATCCATTCCTGAAGATATTTCTCCATCGATCAATGCGCCGGACGCCATCGAGCTTCCGATGGAGGATGTCGAGGTCGAATCTCACGAAGTTGTTTCGGAGGTCGAAACCCCAGAATCGGTTTCCGGCCCAACGATTGTCGAGCAAGGACAGCCCGAAGGTCTTGCGGTGACGGTCGTGTTTGATCCGAACCTGCAATGGCGAGACATGAAAGCGCGGTTGATTCTCAATCGACTTTCTTCTCGTGTTCGGGTCCTGGGAAGTGATCCACCCGCCGATCGACTGGACGAGGTCGAGTCGAGACCCACCTTCACCGCATGGGTTGAAGCTGACGCGGATCGTGAAGAGCTTCGATCACTGGCCGAGGTCGATGGAGTCGCTGCCATCCAGTTTGGGGATGCTGAAGAGTCCTTGGACGAGGTTAGCCTCTCGGAAGTTTCGGATACGTCCGCCCCTGAGGTTCTGACACCGGAGACGAATTTCGAGGTGACAGAATTCCGACCGGTGCGATCTGAATCCGCCGGACCAACGGAGATGGTTCTGCCGAAAACCCCGACAAAAGCAAAAATTGCCGAGACGCTACGGGTCGACGTCGACCGACTTGATCATCTCATGAATCTTGCGGGAGAGCTGGTGATTAGTCGCGCTCGGTTCGCCGATTTGACCCAAGAGCTGGAGGCATTGTTTCGTGATTCGGATGTTCGATTGCTGGCGGCCGACAGTCAGGATCGACTCGATTGTCTGATTGAGGGGTTCGAGGCCGTGCTTGACTCGTCGGAACGAAGTCAAGGAATCCGGGAACGATGGCGATCCCAATTTCGGCGACTCACCGAAAACATCCGTGAGTTGCGAGCGAACCTGGATCGGCTCCGGATCGGTCGGGACCATCTGTCCGAGATGGCCGAAGCGATCGATCAGCTCGGACGAGTTTGCGACCGAATCCAGAAGGGAGTCCTGGACACTCGGATGGTGCCGATAGGTCCCTTGTTTGAACGCTTCCGGCGCGTGGTGCGCGATGTCAGCGTGGGTTCGGGCAAAGACGTTCTGCTTCAGATCCAGGGGGAAGCGACCGAGCTGGACAAGCGGATGATCGATGAGTTGAGTGATCCGCTGATTCACATGGTCCGTAACGCGGTCGATCATGGCCTGGAAGCCCCAGAGGTGCGCGCGTCGTTGGGCAAACCCAGAACCGGAACCGTGACCCTCGCCGCGGCTCACCGGGGGAATCGCGTGGTCATTACTGTGGCGGATGACGGCAAAGGACTGGATGTTGTCCGCCTTCGCCGGAAAATCGCCGCCCACGGTCTGTTGCCCGAGGCTGAAGCCGCCCGGCTTTCGCCCCCCGAGGTGATCCCGTATATCTTTCATGCCGGCCTGAGCACGGCTGATGCGGTTTCCGACATCTCCGGTCGAGGCGTCGGAATGGACGTGGTGAAGCACCGGATCGAACAGCTCAACGGCACCGTTTTTGTCCGAACCGAACCTGGCCAGGGGACAACCTTCACCATCCGGCTCCCGCTCACACTCGCGATCATGCCAAGCTTACTGGTCCGCATTTACGAAGAAACGTATGCCTTGCCGCTGGGAGAAATTCGGGAAATCGTCGAGATCAGCCCGGATCAGATTCTCGACGTTCAGGGGAGTAGAGCCATCGAGGTTCGAGGCCGAGTGATTTCGCTTCTCTCACTTGACGATGTGTTTCAGTGGGGAGGAGGGGTCCATCCGAGTCGAACCGCCGGATCGGCGCCTCAGGAGCGTTCGACGCGTCGTCCGGTGGTGGTCGTGCAAAGCACGTTGACGACGATTGGGCTGATGGTTGATGAGCTGATCGGCATTCAGGAAATCGTTTTGAAATCCATCGAGAAGAACTACAAGTCCGTGCGAGGTCTCTCAGGGGCCAGTATCCTGGGAAATGGTCGCGTCGCGCTCATTCTTGACGTCGATGCCCTGATCGAACTGGGAACCCGACCCTTGCACACCTTCTCGAAGGCTGAGCATGAACTTATCGCGACATCGAGGCGAGATCCATGATGACGGGGGACGATTCATCGGAACAGATTTCCCCAAGGATCGAGCAGGCGATTCGGAAGGGGGCTGAGGCGGCCTCGCAGTCGCTTTCGAAGTGGCTCGGTCGGCCCGCGTCGCTTGTGGTCAGTCGGGTCCGTTTTGCGGAGATTTCCGAGGCGACCGAGGCACTCGGCCCGGCTGACTCGGTGGTTCCGGCCTGCGCGATTCCCCTGTCCGGCCCGCTCCCGGGAACGGTCTTGATGATCTTCGATGACCGATCGGCGATGCCCATGATCGACGCCCTGATTGGTCGGCCGGAGGGCTCCGCGACGGAATGGGGAGAGATGGAGCAGTCGGCCGCGCAGGAAACCAGCAACATCGTTGTTTGTGCATTCGTCAACGCGATGGCCGAGTCGCTTGATCCGGGTGGGCTGATGGTTCCTGGGCCACCTGAGTTCCGCTTCGAATTCGCCGGGAGCCTGATCGAATTCGCCCTGATGGATCAGGCGAGTCGGAATGATCGGATCGTGATGGTCGAGATTCACTTTTCGGTAGATGGCATTACCAATGACTGGGCGATGGTCATCGTTCCGGCAACTGGAGGGCTCGAAACGCTTGGCATCGACGACTCCGAGTCAGACCAGCCGGAGAGCCTGTCGTGAGCCGATCACCCGTTCCCGAACCTTCTCCGATCGTTAGTGTGATGATTGGCCAATGGGCTGTCGCCCGCTCGCCGACGAGCCTGCGAACCTTGCTCGGCTCTTGCGTGGCAATCATCCTGCACGACCGAGCGGCCCGGATTGGTGGAATGGCGCACATTGTTCTTCCTGATTCCCGAGGGCGTGAGGACGGGCTCGGAAAATATGTCGATACGGCGGTCCCCGCCTTGCTCGGGGACCTGGCACGACTTCAGGGCCATTCGCTTCTCGGCCGATCGACGTTTTCGGCAATGCTGGTCGGAGGAGCCGCCATGTTTCGATCGGCGCCGAATGCCGACATCGGTCGGCAAAATCTTGAGGCCGCCGAACGCCTGCTTCGTACCCTGAAGATTCCGATATTGGCGCAGGATGCCGGAGGATCGACCGGCAGAAACGTGACGCTCGACACGGCCTCGGGGGTGGTCCGGGTTCGTATTCCCGGTGGACCCAGTTACGACCTCTCGGCCGGTGTGGCCCGAATCGAGCGACCAGTCTGATGCGACCGGGGACCCACCGATGAAGCGACTCCTGATTGTGGATGATGCCTTGATCATGCGGAAGCTGATCCGGGGTGTCGCCGAGACCGCTGGCTGGCAGGTCGTGGCCGAGGCCGGTGACGGCCAGGAGGCTGTTGAGTGCTACCGATCGCTCCGACCCGATCTTGTGACCATGGACCTGGTCATGCCGATCATGGGCGGGCTCGAAGCGTTGAAACAGATTCGAGCCGAAGATCCGCAGGCACGGGTGATTATCGTCACCGCGCTTGACCAGAAGGAGACGCTGGCCGCATCCATCAATGCCGGCGCAATGGACTTCATCGTCAAACCATTTCAACGTGAACAGATGCTTGGCATGCTGACAAAGCTTGGCAGCACCCCTAACGTCTGACCCGGAATTGACCGGGAGGATGAATTCCGATGCCTCATCGGCCTGTTCGAGTCCTGATCGTCGATGACTCGGCACTCATGCGCAAGATGCTTTCCGAGATGGTCCGATCGAGCTCTGAGCTTGAGGTCGTCGGTGCGGCCCGAGACGGCGAGGAAGCGCTCGCCCTGGCAGCGCAATTGCGTCCTGATGTCGTGACGCTCGATGTTGAGATGCCGGGGCTCTCTGGCCTGGAGGTCTTGCCGAGGTTGCTTGAGCAACAAGAGGTTCCGGTGGTCATGGTCAGTAGTTGGACCCAGGAGGGGGCCGACATTACGCTGTCCGCGCTGGAACTCGGCGCGGTGGACTTCTTGCCGAAGCCCGATCGCAAGCATTTCTCACAACTTCGTGGAGCACGGGATGTGCTGGTCGCCAAGTTGTTGACCGCCGCGGGGAGCCGAGTGCGACGATCGCGTCCTGCGCAGCCGCGGGTGGCAACGACCGGTCCTCGGGAACCCCGGACGCCTTCTGGGGGCCGAGCGGCGACGCGATGCGTGGTGCTAGGGATTTCTACGGGGGGGCCGCAAACCCTGACTCGGGTCTTTTCCGAACTGGAGCCGCCGCTGCCCCCCATTCTGGTCGTTCAGCACATGCCTCCGACCTTTACCAAGGTCTTTGCCGATCGATTGGACCGGCGGTGTCGGATCGCGGTTCGGGAAGCGAAGGAGGGAGATCGGGTCGAGTCGGATCTGATCCTGGTGGCACCCGGAGGACGGCAAATGTCGCTGGTGGGCCGGCCTCCGTTCGTTCGCATCGCACTGTCAGACGGACCCGCAGTGAGTGGGCACCGGCCGTCGATCGACGTGCTGTTTCGGTCGGCGGCCGAGGTGTTTGGGTCCGAGGCGGTCGGGGTTCTGATGACCGGAATGGGGCGCGATGGGGTCGACGGCTGTCAAAAGATTCTCGAGGCCGGCGGCGCGACGCTCGGCCAGGATGAGGCTACCTCGGTAATTTACGGGATGAACAAGGCGGCCTTTGAGGCCGGTGCGATCCGATCGCAGTTCGCCCTGGACGAGCTTCCCGGATTGCTTCGCGTCCTTGCGCTCTGAGGGACAGGAACGGGGTGCGAAAGGGCTTCAGCCTCCCAGGGCTTCTTCGGCAGTGAGAATCATCTTCGAAAGCTCGATCAATTTGAGATTTTTTTCACTAGCCAATTTTTGGAGGCGACGGAACGCAGCTCCTTCGTCCAGGTTCGATCGCTTCATCAGGATTCCCTTGGCGCGTTCGATGATCTTCCGGTCTTCGAGCGCCTGACGGAGATCGGCAGCCTCCTTGCGAAGGGCCTGAAACTGCTCAAACCTTCGCAGAGCGATGGCGATGGCCGGCTCCAGGTCGGCCTGCTTGATCGGTTTGACGAGGTAAGCCAGGACGTGATCGGTCTCGGCCCGGTCGATGAGTTCGGCGTCGTGAAAGGCGGAGACGAGGATGATCGGCACGGGTCGTTCGCGTTCGATCCGAGACGAGGCTTCGATCCCGTCGGTTCCGGGCATTTTGATGTCGGCGATGACCAGATCGGGTTGCAGGGCCCGGCAGCGCTCAACGAGTTCCTCGCCATCCGCGCAAGCAGCGACCACCTCGTGCCCAAGGACGGGGAGAATCGTGCGGTAGTAGTCCCGCATATCGGGTTCGTCATCCGCGACGGCGATGCGTAGGGGTCGAGTCATGACGGTTCACGGGGGAGGGTCAGAAGGATCTCAGCGCCGGGAACTCCGGGGGGACCAACGGCGATTCTTCCCCCGTGGGCTTCGACGATCCGACGGCAGATGGCCATGCCCAGGCCCGTTCCTCGGGCCTTGGTGGTGTAAAACGGCTCGAAGATGCGATCTGCCTGTTCGGCCGTCAAGCCTGGTCCATTATCGCGGATTGAGACGCGCAACGCATCACTCCCGTCAAGGAGCGTTGAAACACATTGAATCCGAACCTCGACAGGATCGGTCCCGGCGGCCAGTGCGTTCTCGAAGATGTTGCGGAACACCTGAACCAGACGGAAGGGATCGAGCCAGCAACGGGTCTCCGGGGCGTCGATCCATTCATCGAGAATCGCCGAGTGTTCTCGAACCGAGGGTTCGAGATACGACCAGGCTTCCCGCCAGACGGTCGTCAGATCGAACCGGCCGGACTCCAGGCGAATGGGAGCGGCGTAACTCCGTACATCCTCAAAGAGATGATGCAGGTGGTCCTGCGCCTGCTGGGTCCGTCGGATCAAGTCGAGCGCTTCGGGGCGATCGACGACCTTCAAGGCGAGCATTTCGAGGCACGACTGCCCACGCTGCAGAGCATTGCGGCTCTCGTGAGCCAGTCCTGTAACCATCTGACCGATCGCCGCGAGCCGCTCGGATTGCAGGGCACGCTGCTGCGCTTGCTTCAGGTCGGTGATGTCGTGACCGACGGCCAGAATGGCGGCTTCGCCCTCATAATCATCGAGTCGCCGGGCGTTCCAGAGAAGACAGCGGGAGGACCCGTCTCGGGATCGGAGACGATATTCTAGGCCTCGAATCGACTCGCCAACCCCGAGGCGAAGCACCGCGTCGTCCGAAAGGGCACGGTCGTGTTCGTGCACAAGGCGGTCGCGGAAGTTCTGACCGATCAACTCCTCGGCCCGATAGCCGGTCAGGCGTTCGGCGAAGGAGCTGAAATAGACGATCGAACGGTCGAGGCGGGTGATGACGATGACGGCTTCGGCCGACTCGACCAGGGTGCGGAAGGCGTCCTCACTGCGTCGCTTGGCAAGCCGGAGATTGCGGCGATCGAGGGCGCGGGCGAGACTCGCCCGCAGGGCATCGGGATCGAGCGGCTTGAGGATGTAGTCGGTGGCTCCGCCGCGAAGGGCATCGATGGCGCCCCGAAGATCGGCCATGCCGGTGACGATGATCAGCTCGGCATCGGGGGCAAGGGCACGGAGCCGGGGCATCAGGGAGTCGAAGTCGGCATCGGGCAAGCGACGGTCGAGGATGATGGCCTCGTAGGAGGCCCAGCGCTGGGCCGGACGATCGAGCGCCTCATGAGCCGATGACGCGGCATCGACCGCGAAATCGTCGAGTTCGAGGATATCGCAGATGTTGGCCAGAGCATCGGCGTCGTCCTCAATGACCAGGACGCGCCTCGATCCGAGACGCCGGGCGGAGGCCGTATCCATCGCGGCAATCACCTTGATTGAGAGGGAGTCGGTCCAACCAGGCGTTCGAGCAAGTCAATCAGGGCAGGGGAGTCGAACGGCTTGTAACAGACCGCGTCAGCCCCCTCGGCCAGAGCGACCTCGATCAAGGGCTCGGTTTCGGGGCGAAAGCCGGTAATCAACACCGTTCGGGCGCGAGGATCGACTGTTCGAACGGTTCGGAAGACCGAGCAACCGTCGGAACCGGGCAATTTCATGTCGATCAGCACGGCCTGGTATCGGGCCTCTCGGAGTCGCTCGACAGCCTGAGCCGAATCGTGAGCGGTGCAGACGCGAATGTCGCGTGATCGGAGGAGGTCCCAGAGGTTTTCACAAAGGTCGAGGTCGTCGTCAACGACCAGCACAAGGGGTTGGCCGACCGCCTCGTCGATCAAGCCAAGCAGGGCCGGAATATCAACCGGCTTGCGCAGGACTTTCCACGTCCCGGCCGACCGGGCCGCCGTTGCCGTGTCTTCGCTGGCATAGGCGGTAAGCAGCAAAGCAACGACGCCGGGGTGCCGGGCCCGCAGATGGCGATAGAGGGTCACGCCGTCCATGCCCGGCATCTTGAAGTCGAGAACGGCGACGTCGTAGGGTCGCCGGCTCGCCAATTCGAGGGCAGACTGGCCTTCGTGAGCGATGTCGACCTGATAGCCCAGATCCTTCAAGATGTCCGAGACATTGCGGCATGCGTCAATATCGTCGTCAACAAGCAAAATGGCAGGTGCCGGATCGTTCATCGATCTCGATCTCCGGTCTCCGAAGACGGGTTAAGCACCAGGGTAAAGATGCTCCCAACCCCTGGTTCGCTACTGATTCGAAGGGTGCCACCGTTCTTGGTGAGGATTTCCCGAGAGATGGCCAGGCCCAGCCCGAGCCCTCGGGCCTTCGTGGAAAAGAGCGGCTCCGTGACCCGATCGCGCAGTTCCGGAGCCATGCCGATTCCGGTGTCCTCGACATCGAGTTCGATCCGGCCGTTCTCCAGGGTCCGGGCTCGGACGGTTAGCGTCCCCGCTTGATCCATCGCCTCGTTCGCGTTGCGTAGCAAATTGCCGAGGACGATTTGCAATTGTGCTGGATCGACCGCGACCGTCAGCGAAGGCTCAATCTCAAGCTGAACCTCGATCGCGGGATCCGGCGGATTGGTCTCCAGAGAGTCACGGACCATCTCAAGCAAAGGGGTGGGCCGAGCCTCTGGAGTTGGAAGCCGGGCAAAGCTTGAGAGAGCGGTGATGACCGCATCGGCACGATCAACACCCCGGCCAATCCGTTGCAGATGCTCGGCGACCTTTTCGGCCGAGGCCGATCGAGCATTCTTGAGGTAGTAGACCGACGTCTTGACCACGTTCAACGGGTTGCGCAACTCGTGCGCCAGGCCACCGGCAACCTGACCAAGAGTGGCCATGCGTTCGGCCCGCTGAAGCCGATCTTCACTCTCGGCCTGGTAGGCATCCTGAATCAAGGCGAGGTCGAGGTCGAGGCGTCGATAGAGGGATCGAAGCGATTCGGCCAGTTGCTCGAACTCTCCGGTCCAGGACGATCGCAAGACCCGACACATGGCTGAGCGCAGCCGGGCCATGGCGGCAATGACATAAAGCGGGTCCAACCCGATCTCGGCATGCCGACGACCGATCCGCCAGCACCGCTGAGCATAATCCTCATCGGGAGGGGTTTGGAACAAACCGATCAGCCACTGATGGAGCGTGGCCTTCAATCGAGAAACCTGTTCCTCTCCCCCTGTGATGACCGCAGAGGCACCAGGATGGCGCTGAATTTCTTCGTAGAAATCCTCTATCAACCCGGGGAAATGCGGAGTAATGACCGGGAAGAGTCCGACCAGCCGTTCGTAATCGTGTCGCTCGTCCCAATCAAGATACCGCTTCACTTCGCGGTACCGAGCAAGGATCCGATCCGTGTCTCCCATTCGAGGCGCTCCGCCCCCGTCGTTCAGTCGATCAAGACGGAACCCAACGCTTGCGTCGCCGTCACATTCGAAAGGTCAGGCCGAATCACGTCCGATCCGACCGATTAGCCTGAGAACCCATGCTAGAGCCTGCTCTCTCCGGCTGGCAAGCCCCCACACTCGGTTGGGGAAGGAAATCCCCGATCGGGGCCGACGGCATGGGATGGGATTGAGAGAGCAGTTGCAGGGACAATTGCATTTTCGAATCATTGAAATCGGGGGAAACCTTGTCCGGTCATATCTCTGTCCATCCCGTTTGGGGAGATTCAATCCACCCGATGATCTCGACGTCAGGACCACCGAATCTCGACAATCGGTGACGTTGCGAGGGCACCAATTCCGGCCGTCTTCGAGGACGTTGAACAACCGCTCGGCAACGTTCCCTCCCAAGCGAAACCGTGAAAATGACGCGATTACGCCGTGACATCCGGCGGCATCGCGCCGCTGATCCCAATCGATGGTTCAGGTCTGTGCAACCCAGAAGGCAGATCCCCCTTCCGAGGACGGTGAAACCAGAGAGCACGATCGTGGTTGATTTTGTTTGACTTCGTACCCTGGCAAGGTATTTAATGAAATGGAGCATTCGACTCATGGCGGGTCGTGTGTTCCCGGCTGAGTCAGCCCCCGTCCTGTGTCATGGTCGTGATGCACAGGCTCGGGGTTTTTTTATCCGTCAGCCGAGGGTAAGTGCCGAACGCCAGAACTCGACCGTCGTTGTACCCCCTCTCTTCTCCATCGCGTCTTCGTCGTGAAACCAAGCGGACCACTCCGGCCACAAGTTTCAAGGCGATCGAATGGGAGACTCCTCCCATGATGAGCATTCAGAGTCGAGTCATCGTTTCGGAGGGTCCCTGTGAAGCACACGGGGGCGCTCACATCTGCATCTACCATCGCGATTTTCCGGAAAACTGGTCGCCGGGGGAAACTCCGGCGATGGCGGCTCGTCAACTTCTGAATCTCTTCGAGAAGAATCTGGACAGCGCGGGTGATCCCAGTCATCGGCAATCCATTGAGGAAGCGATGGCTGATCTCCGGGCCTTCCTTCGCGAAATCGATCAGAATGAAGATGCTCCTGCCTGAACGTATTGGCTCGTCTGAGCCAGACGTTCCACCGCAATGCGGGGACCAGTGTTCCCGAACTCTTTCGGAGTTTGCACGATGCTTAAGAGTTTGCTGGTTGGACTGGACGGCAGCGAGCACGGTGACGCCGCGCTGGAACTCGGACTTCGATGGGCCAAGCGGTTCAATGCTTTGCTCGTGGGCCTTGGTGTGATTGATGAACCTGGGATTCACGGTGCTGAAGAAACCTGGCTGGGCGAGGTTTACTTCCGACAAATCAACGAACGACTCACCGAGGACGTTCGTCGAGAGGTCGAGCGGACCCTGGAGCGTGCCGCCTTGCGCTGTGTCGAGGCAGACGTGTCGTTCAAGCCTCTGGAAGACATCGGCACTCCCCACGAGCGCATTGTGATCGAAGCACAGCGTTATGATCTGATTATCATGGGCCAGCGGACTCACTTTCGGTTTGGCTGGCAAGACGCTGCCGACGATACCCTTCGGCGGGTGCTGACCGAGAACCCGAGGCCGGTGGTGGCCGCCCCCGAACGCCTCGACGAGGAGCGCAAGTCGGTCCTGATCGCTTACGACGGCAGTGTGCAAGCGGCACGAGCGTTGCAAGCCTTCCGGGGCACAGGACTTGGGGAAGGCCAGACGATCCGGGTCTTGACAGTCGGTCCGGACAAGGTCGAAGCCGCTCGGAAAGCGGATCGTGCCATCGAGTATCTCAGTTTCCATGGGTTGAAGGCGACACCCATCACGTTGGCGTCTGACCACGGTCCCGCCGAGGTCATTCTGGAGCATCTCGGGAAGACCGAAGCCGATCTGCTGGTGATGGGGGCTTACGGAAAGTCGACACTCCGGGAATTTTTCCTTGGTTCGACCACTCGATCTGTACTGAAAGACAGCAAGGCCGCAGTATTTCTCTCGCACTGAGCGAAGGCTCTGAGCGGCTCAATCGTCTTACGGAGCCCTTTTCAGCCTTGTTGGCTAGAGGGTTCCGGCCCCTTCGCGTGAAATACGCGCGAGCGTTTCGCGGAGTTCATCAATCCGCACAGGTTTCTGGATCAAAACCCGGATTCCTGCCTGCTGCAAGCCTTCGAGATCGACGGGTCGTCCTGATCCGGTCAGGGCAATGATGGGGGGACAGCTGGAGTGGTCGTTCGACCGAATTGCCTGAGCGAGTTCAATTCCGTCGGTATCCGGTAATTCGAGGTCGAGGAGGATGACATCCGGACGTTCGATCGCCACCGCTTCGATCGCGTCTCGGCCGGTTCGAGCGATTCGAACCTCATGACCCTCGCGTTGCAAGAGCAAACGCAGGGCTTCGACCATGGGCCGGTTATCGTCGACGAGGAGTAACCGAGGCAAGGTCGCAGAAAGCTCAGGATTCGAGGCGGTCGAGAGATGAGGGGGGGACGCAATCTTCGGCAATCGGATTTCAAATTCGCTGCCGTGACCGATTCCGTCACTCCGAGCGAGAATCGTGCCCCCGTGGCGCTCGACGATGAGCTTGACCAATCGAAGCCCGATCCCGAGCCCCGAGGGGGAGCGATCGCGGGCCGCGTCTCCCCGGATGAACATGCCGAAAATCCGGGGCATCAACGCGGGGTCGATTCCGATGCCTTGATCCTTGACCGAGAAGACAACCTCAGTTTTACTGGCTTGAACGGAAATCGTGATCGACTTTCCTGGATCGGAATAACGGCAGGCATTCGAGAGCAAGTTAATCAATACCTGCTGAATTCGAGACGGATCGACTTCGACCCACATCGGCTCATCACTGATCTGAAAAACCACCCTCTGGTGGGCATCTTCCAGAAATGATCGAGCCGCATCGACCGCCGATCGAACGAGGTGGGCGAGCGACGCAGGACGGAGGTTTAAGGTCAGAGTTCCCTTGGCAATCCGTGAAAGGTCGAGCAAATCATCGATCAGCAGGGCAAGTTGTCGGGTCTGATTTCGGATGATCCGGACTGCCCACTCACGCTGTTCCTGGTCATCATCCAGATCGATCAATAATTCGCCGGCGTGATCAATGGCAGCGAGCGGGTTGCGCAACTCATGGCAGAGCGTTGCCAGAAATTCATCCTTGGATCGGTCGGCATCTCGAAGGGCCTGCTCCGACTCGCGATAGTGTTCCATCTCCCGATGGGCCTGGAGCAGGGCATCGGAAAGGAATCGGAGCGATTGCTCGGTCGCCTGGAGCCGACGAGCTGACCGGTACACCCGCACCTGCAGGCAGATCATCAACCCGACGACCACGACCATAAGGCCACCGATGACGACGATCCGTTCTGTTCTGGAAAGGATCCACGCCTCGGTCGGTGTCAGTATCCAAAGAGAACCGAGAGTCAGAACGAGCGAGGCTCCCAGCACCGGGGCACACCACCCCAGGAGTCTCACCATCCACCCGGCAGGAGCAAGGCGCTCCCTGCCGGGTCCTCCGGGGTTGTGCGGCGGGGCCATAACCGGGTTCTCCGGAGTTCCTGAGCCGCACCCGCCCGGCAATTCCAACAAATACAGGCGGGAACCCTGGGGATACTCTGCGACTCAGGGGTTTGTGACATCAACCCGCTTAATTTTGAGATTTCGAAAATCGACTCGGTCACCATGACCGAGCAATGCGAGATAACCTGATCGACGCTTCAACCCCGGATGCTCTCGCTTATCAAGCGTTCCATCCTTCGAAGCTTCCGCAATATCAGCGTCAACAATGGTCTCTCCGTTCAGCACAATACGAATCCGATTGCCGATACAGGAAATTTCCTGCTCGTTCCATTCGCCGACCGGGCGGAGAAATCCTCGCTTGGCCGGAACGACACCATAGATTGATCCATGATACTGGTATGGGGCGAGATTGGAATATTTCTCAGCCGTATTGTCAAGGATTTGAATTTCCATCGCGGAGAAGGCCGGATCGCCTTCCGTCGATGCCCGCAAGCCGATGCCATTGTTCGAGCCGGGAGTCAATTTGAATTCAAATCGGAACACAAAATCGTCGTATTCCTCTTCGGTGTAGAGCTTTCCGCCGCTTCCCTGAATGCAGTACAGGATACCGTCCTCAACCGCATAACCGTCGGTTGCACCAAACCAACCGGTCAGGTCTTTTCCATTAAAAAGATCGTGAAATCCTTCTTGATCCTCGGAAACACCTGCGGAAGCAAGAGTTCCGCCACTGAGGATCAGCGCTGTGGTCAGGACAGTCAGGGTTGAGCAAAATTTGGTCATCTGTCTCTCGTGGTTCGAAAAGAATCGAGGGATTGTAGGACGAACTCTCGCCGGTGCGAAACCGCAAGAAACGCCTCACGTCATCGAACGATTTAGCGGACAATCGGTGAACGTACAAGGGCCCACCGGAGGATCACCAGTCGGGGAGGCTCTCTCGGAAGAAGTGCTGGCGAAATCGCGGACACCGAACGGTGCTTCAAGCCGCTCCCACCAACCGGCATGGACCCACCGAGTGATTGGCAGGCATTCACCGTCTGGAGACATTCCCTTGATCTCAGGGGGGAGCATGTTCAATAATTTGTTAAGTTTTTTGGGATCATTGGCTGCCTGAGGCCGACGTTGCTTGCCGGTCTGGGAGAGCATCCTGGATCTCTCAAGGGGCCGAGAGCCCCATTCCTTCCGTTTCTTCAGTTTTCTGGAGCATTAGCCTCAATGCTGGCGACCGGACCATTCCGAACCTGGATCGTGACGACCGCAGGGGTCTGGCTCTCGGCCGTTCTGGCGGTCGTCTCACCCCAAGTCTCCTGTGCCCAGGAGGATCGTACCACGGATTGGCCGCCGGAAGCCCTGAGCTTCTTTGAGGAACGGATCCGTCCGGTGTTGGCCGAGCAGTGTCTGTCTTGCCACGGAGCGCGAAAACAGACATCGGGGCTCCGCCTCGATTCGCGATCGGCAATCCTTGAGGGTGGGTTGATCGAAGGGCCAGCTGTTTATCTCGACGACCCCGCGGTGAGTCCCTTACTGGACGTCCTGCGGCACGACTCCGAACTGAAGATGCCCCCCGACCAGAAACTTGCCGACGAGGTGATCGGCGCGTTTGAGCGATGGGTCCAGATGGGAATGCCCTGGCCCGACGACGCCACCATTCCCACCCCTGAAGTCGTCGCCGACGCCTCGACGACCCACTGGGCGTTTCAGGCAAGGACCGATCCTGCCCCGCCAGAGGTCTCCGACCCTTCGTGGATTGCCACACCGGTCGATGCATTTCTCCGAAAACGCCTCGATGACGAGGGGATCACTCCCTCGCCTTCGGCCGATCGGCGAACCTTGCTCCGGCGCGTCACCTTCGACCTGATCGGCCTACCTCCGACCCCCGATGAGGTCGAAGCATTTCTTCAGGACCCGAGGTCCGACGATGAAGCGTTTGCCGACGTCGTTGATCGACTGCTTGCCAATCCCCACTACGGCGAGCGGTGGGGACGACATTGGCTCGACGTCGCCCGCTACGCAGACACAAAAGGGTATGTGTTCACGGAAGAACGGCGATATCCTTATGCCTACACCTATCGCGATTACGTGGTTCGATCGTTCAACGAGGATAAGCCCTTCGATCGTTTCATCCTCGAACAACTCGCCGCCGATCAGCTCGATCTCCCTCCCGGTGATCCGGCCCTCGCCGCAATGGGATATCTCACGGTCGGTCAGCGCTTTCTGAACAATACGCACGACATGATCGATGATCGCATCGACGTCATTAGCCGGGGATTGATGGGGCTGACCGTCTCCTGCGCACGATGTCACGATCACAAGTATGATCCGATCCCTACTGCCGACTACTATTCGCTCTATGGTGTCTTGAACAGCTCGACCGAGCCCGACACCTTACCGCTCATCACGGAATTGGTCGATTCGAAGGGTCCTGAGCGAGACGATTTTCTCAGGCAACTCCGTGAGCGTGAGGCTGCGATCGAGACGTTTCTTCGTTCCAAACGGGATGAGATCAACTCGGATTTCCAACGGCGAAGCCGATCGTATTTGGAGGCGACCCATGTGATCCAGTCGACCGGTGAGCTCGGCTCGGCGGGGCGGAGACGAGACGACAATGCCATCGACCGAGAAGCCCGAGCGCGAGAACTTCCCCCTCGACGACTTGGTGCCTTTCTCGACAAGTGGACAACGATGGTAGAACAGTCCGACCCGAGCACCGACCCGATCCTCGCCCCCTGGCACGCATTGGCCACCTTGCCACCCGAATCGTTCGCAGATAACGCCGCGCAAATGCTTGAGTCATTGAGCTCAAACACAGCGCTTGAAGTTAATCCGATCATCAAGGCCGCACTCGTACAACCGGCACCACCGGCCACGTTTGCCGAGGTGATCGAGCGTTATGCCCAGGCGTTTTCTGACCGATCCGAAGGAGAGACGGATCAGCCCGGCCGATCCGCTCTTGATGCCCTGTTCCTGCCGGAGTCGGGTGCACTGGCCGTCGCCTCGATCGACGAAGCCCAGCGCCTGCTCGAACGGGATGAGCGGAATGAGCAGCGGAACCTCGAACGAAAAGCCGAGGAACTTCAGGTCAACCATCCCGGAGCCCCTCCCCGGGCCATGGTGATGGTGGACACCGAGAAACCCCGCGAGCCCGTCATTTTCGTCCGAGGGAACCCGGGAAACCGCGGCCCTGAGGTTCCCAGGCAATTCCTCCAGTTGCTCGAAGGTGACGATCGCCGGCCGTTCAGCCAGGGAAGTGGTCGTCTGGAACTGGCGCAAAAGATCGCCGATCCGAGCAACCCCCTGACGGCTCGGGTCATGGTGAACCGTATCTGGATGCACCACTTTGGCCAGCCGATCGTCGGAACTCCGAGCGATTTCGGAACTCGGAGCGACGTGCCGACGCATCCAGAATTACTCGACTTCCTGGCCTCTCAGTTTGTGAAACGCGGATGGTCGATCAAGGAGATGCACCGGTTGATTCTCAACTCTCGATCCTACCGTCAGGTAAGTCTCGATCGTCCCGAGGCCACCGCGATCGATCCTGAGAATCGCCTGCTATGGCGGCAGAATCGGAAACGGCTGGAACTGGAACCGATGCGAGACGCCATGCTCGCCGTCTCCGGGAGGCTGGATGCTCGCTTCGGTGGTCGGCCAAGCCCGTCCCCGTCCGTCCCGGACGGCACCCGGCGCACGCTCTATTCGATGATTGACCGCACCTTCCTCGATGGGGTTTATCGGACGTTCGACTTCGCCAGCACGGAGGTTTCGAACCCCAATCGGCCCCAGACGATTGTGCCGCAGCAGGCTCTGTTCCTGATGAACAGCCCGTTCATGGCCAAGCAGGCTCGGGCGCTCGCCGACCGATGCCGAGACGAGGCCGCCTCGGACGAGTCTACCGATCGCATTCGACGGATGTATCAATTGCTGTATGGGCGGCTCCCTGAACCTTCTGAACTGGAACTCGGCGAGCGATTCCTGAACAACCCAGGCACGATGGCCGAACCGCTCCAATCGCAATGGAGCTACGGTTTTGGACGCTTCGATGAGGATTCTCAGCGTGTGATTCAGTATCAGGACCTCCCTCACTGGACGGGAAACGCCTGGCAATTCGGAGCAGAGTTCCCGCATCCCGAGGGTGGCTACCTGAACCTGAAGGCCGAAGGTGGCCACGTCGGCAATGGTCCCGATCAGGCAGCCATTCGTCGCTGGACCGCACCAGAGACGGGAATCGTCCGAATCGAAGGCCGACTGGTTCATCGCAACTCCAACGGGGATGGTGTGCGGGGTCGGATTGTCTCCGAGTCGTCGGGTTTACTCGGGGAATGGGTGGCACATGACGGCCGATCCCGAACCGTTGTCCCTTCGTTCGAGGTGCACGCCGGTGAGGTTGTCGACTTCGTCGTCGATTGCCTGGAAACCACGAATCATGATTCGTTTGAATGGTCGCCCGTGGTCACGCTCGAAACCTCGGACGGATCGCAAGCCACCTGGGATTCTCGGTCGGACTTCCACGGCCCCGCCATTGCTCCTCCGACACCAGAGGAACAGTATGCCCAGGCATTGCTTATGACAAACGAGTTTTTGTACATCGATTAATTGAAGCGATAGAACGGGCCGTATTCCCACGGCCCTGAAGGGAGCACGGACCGATGCCGCACGATCGACCGAACCTGGCGAACCTTCCTGTGACTCGTCGTGAACTTCTCTGCCGGTCCGGCATGGGGTTCGGAGCGTTGGCCCTTGGCAGCCTGATGACCGACTCGGGAGTGTTTACACGCCCGGCAAGTGCCGATGACTCCGTTCGATCATCGCTTGCGCCGAAGTCTCCGCCGATGGCTCCTCGCGCCAAACGAGTGATTCATCTGTTCATGAATGGTGGTCCTTCTCAGGTTGATACGTTTGACCCCAAGCCGATGCTCTCCCGATATGCCGGGAAAGAACTGCCGACCGAAAATCTTCGAACCGAGCGCCGAACCGGAGCAGCTCTTGGATCGCCGTTCAAGTTCAAGAAACATGGCGAGAGCGGGATCGAGGTGAGCGAGCTGTTCTCGAATGTCGCCGAGTGTATCGATGATATTTGTGTCATTCGATCGATGCAGGCGGACGTGCCGAATCATGAGCCATCCTTGATGCTCATGAATTGCGGAGACGCGCGCTTGCCGCGTCCGAGCGTCGGTTCCTGGGTACTCTACGGTCTGGGGACCGAGAATCAAAATTTGCCCGGTTTTGTGGTCCTTTGTCCGGGTGGGTATCCGATTGCCGAGTCCTCGAACTGGAAATCGGCGTTTCTGCCCGGAATTTATCAAGGAACGCATATTGATTCGAATCACACGAGTCTCGATAAACTGATCGAATATATCAAGAATGATCGGCTCGCGACTCCTGCGCAGCGGGCTCAACTTGACCTGCTGTCAAAGCTGAATCAGCAGCATCTCGAACGCCGACAGCGTGACTCCGAGCTGGAGGCTCGCATCCAGTCGTTCGAGCTGGCTTTCCGGATGCAATCGGAGGCAGCCGATGCGTTTGATGTCTCGCAAGAGCCGGAGCATGTCCGACAGCGTTATGGTGAAGGGGTTCACGGCAGACAGTTGCTCATCGCGCGGCGGTTGCTTGAGCGAGGGGTTCGTTATCTGCAGGTGTACCACGGCAACGGACAGCCCTGGGACAATCACGACGACATCGAGCAAGGCCACCGCCGTCTCGCTGGTCAGTGCGACCGGCCCATCGCCGCCTTGCTCAAAGACCTCAAGGAACGGGGGATGCTTGACGAAACCCTGGTGATCTGGGGAGGAGAGTTTGGCCGGACCCCAACCGTCGAGTTGCCCACCCCCGGAGCCAACGCCGGCAAGATGAATGGCCGCGACCACAATCACTATGGGTTCACCATGTGGCTGGCCGGTGGCGGGGTCAAGGGGGGGTACGTTCACGGCGCGACCGATGAGTTCGGGTTCAAGGCGGTTGAAAATCCCGTTCATATTCATGACCTTCATGCGACAATGCTCGCGTTGCTCGGCTTCGACCACGAACAGTTCACTTACCGTTACGCCGGTCGAGACTTCCGCCTGACCGATGTTCATGGTCGGATCGTGCACGACATCATCGCCTGACCTTCACGACTCGGAGCCGATCATGAGGACGATGGTCCATCACGGGCGGATGCAGATGTGTGCGTACGCGGCCATCCTGATGGTGTTTGGAAATGCCCTGGCCAGCGACACCGAGTCCATTCGGCCGAGTGTCTCCCATCCTTCCTTCTGGCAATTTCGAGGGGAAACCGTCGTCCTGCTGGGAGGGAGCGATGACGACAATCTGTTCCAGTGGAATGAGGCCGAGCTTCGCGAGCAGCTTGACCGCTTGGTGAACGCGGGAGGCAACTACATCCGCAACACCATGTCCAGTCGAGACGAGGGAAATCTCTGGCCGTTCGCTCAGGGAGATGACGGTCGTTACGACCTCGATCACCCGAACGAACAGTACTGGAACCACTTCGAGACCTTGCTTCGGTTGGCCCTCGAACGCGACATCATTGTTCAGATCGAGGTCTGGGATCGCTTTGATTTTGCCCGCGAACCCTGGCTGGTGAATCCCTACAACCCCGCGAACAACCGAACTTACTCGGTCGAGGAATCCGGCCTTCAGACGCAGTACCCGAATCATCCGGGGCAGAACGATAATCGCTTTTTCTTCAGCGTTCCAAAACTCGACGACAACGCACAGGTTCTGCGTTATCAACAGGCCCAGGTGGATCGAATGCTCTCGATCAGCCTTGACTATCCAAACGTTTTGTATTGTATGGATAACGAAACGAGCGGGCGTCCCGAATGGGGTGCTTACTGGGCCGATTACATCCGAAACGCGGCCAGCAAGAAGGGAGTGACGGTGCACACCACCGAGATGTGGGACCCCTGGAACCTCTCTCACCCAATGCATCGTCACACGATCGACCATCCTGAACGATACACGTTTGTTGATATCTCGCAAAACAATCATCAGCGTGGTCAGGCCCACTGGGACAACATGCAAGCCTTTCGGCAACGCCTCGCGGATCAGCCCAGACCGATTAATTGCGTGAAGGTTTACGGGGCCGATACTGGGCGATTCGGGAATGACCGCGACGGCATCGAACGGTTCTGGCGGAATCTCATCGGTGGCCTGGCCTCGACCCGATTCCACCGCCCCGATTCCGGCCAGGGCTTGAATGATCGCGCGGTCGAGCATCTGCGAGCGGCTCGGATGCTCACCGAAGCGTTCGATGTCACCAGCGCCATCCCCGATCGTGACAGTCGGTTGCTCTCCCATCGAGTTGAGAATGAAGCCTATCTGACCCACATTCCCGGGAAGCAGTACGCCGTACTGTTCACCGATGGCGGGTCGGTCAATCTCGACCTCTCTGGCGAGGAGGGCTTGTTCGAGATCCGTTGGCTCGATGTCAACTTGGGGAAGTGGCAGCCATCGTCAAAGGAAAAGGTTAAGGCGGGCCCTTCTGTTTCCCTTGATTCTCCAGGTGATGGAATCTGGGTGGCATTGCTGGATCGTGCATCCTGACCGGTCGCGGTTTTTTCCAACCGATCGGTCACCCAGGAGAGGCGTACAATGCAAATTGCCGTGACCGGTGCAACGGGATTTCTGGGTCGCTCCATCGTCTCGATCCTGGCCGAGCGGGGCCACACCTGCCGCTGCTGGTATCGGATGCAGAGCGATCGAGGCGGCTTCAATAACCTTTCCTCATCGATCGAGTGGGTTCCCGGATCGCTTCGCGACCCCGAGAGTGAGACGGCGTTGCTTCGGGGATGCGACGCGGTGGTGCACACCGCGCTGGATCGTCCTGGAGCAGGCTTCATCGGCGCCGAAGGTGACCTGCTCAGCTTTGCCGAGGCAAATCTGATGGGTTCGCTTCGGCTGTTCCAGGCCGCGGAGCAGGCCGGCGTCGCTCGATTCGTTTTCGTTTCAACCTGTGCGGTCTACGAGACAATCCTGGACGAACGTCCGCTGGATGAAACGCACCCGCTCTGGCCGGGAAGCCACTACGGGGCTCACAAAGCCGCGTTGGAGGCCTTTGTGCAGAGCTTCAGCAAACGCGGTCTGCCGATTTGCAGCTTGCGACCGACCGGCATCTACGGCCTTGCCCGCCCGATCGAGCAAAGCAAATGGTACAGCCTGATTCGGGAACTGGTGGAAGGCCGAGATGTCACAGTGCGACGCGGAGGCAAGGAAGTGCATGCGATCGACGTGGCCCGCGCCGTCGCGTTGCTGCTTGATGCACCTGCGGATCAGGTGACCGGACAGAGCTTCAATTGCTATGACCTTTACGTTTCAGAGCACGATGTGGCCACCCTTGCCCGGGAAGCGGGGGCCCCAGGCCGAGTGATCGGTGAAGCCACCCGGCCCAAGCATCAAATTGAAACCGGAAAACTCCGGTCGCTCGGAATGACCTTCGGAGGTCGCCCGCAACTGGAGGACTACGTCAGGGCTCTGGTTGCCAGTTTCCGGTGATGCGCCTGCCTCTCCGTCACTTCCAGGCGTGAACGACCATGCGACCGAACGTTCCTCGTTTCGCGCCGTTGACCGAGTAATGGACGTCCGTGACGGCGGGAAACGCCTTAATGCGGCTGAACCCAGCAGTTCGGAGCATTCCTTCGAGCGCGGCCTGATTCGGCCCGCACCAGTTCGTCGGGTCATTCGCGCATTCATCCGAGCCGTAGTACGCAATCGCAGGTCGTGAGATGTCGAGCAGGTCGACATGCGTTTCGAGAATGATCTGTTCTCGGGTGCACGCGGCAACCTGACAGAGGCCCGCGAGCGGATTCGGCAGATGGTAGAGCACCCCGAGGAACAGCACAACATCGAAGATCCCCGGCTGATCGGGGGTCATCTCGAGGACTTCCATGGTCACGTCTTCGACACTCGAACTCAGCGCCCGGCGGGCGTAATCGAACCCCCGTCGGCCGATCTGAGGAGCATTCCAGACCCCGCCGTCGAGGGCAACCACCCGGCTGGCTCCTCGGCGCTCGGCCTCGAAGGAGAAGAAGCCATCCCAGGCCCCGACGTCGAGAACCGACTTTCCAGTCAGGTCCTTAGGGAAGTGGACTTGATCGAGTTTTGTCACGGTATCGTCGACCCCAGGGGTCGTGACACCGTTCCCAAGGTCGATGCGGTGGAACCAGGGAATCGTGGCGAATTCGTCGTCCATGACTGTCGAGGGCATCGCTCCGCTCCCTTGTGGCGACGCAAATCGGAGAAGGGGATGATCCTGTTTGAGGTTTCGGACGGTACCGTAAGCCGACGGCGAGGGCAAGGCGACTCGCGATCAGTCCTGCGACTCCAGGTTCCGCAAGCGTTGCCGGAACGTTAGAAGCCACGAAGCAGGCAAAGCTTCGACCTCGATCGCGCGTCGGAGCAGCTCCGGGTCATCTCTGTCGATCGCTTCAAGCCGTGCGGCCTCGGCGACCGTGAAGTTGTACGGCGATCGGGCGATCCGATCCACCGCATCCCCCACAGCGACGCTTCCTTCCTGGACGACCCGGAAGTAGAAGCCGAACCAACCGTTAGCGAGCATCCGCTTGACCATGTCGGTGCGATCAAATCGCAGGTTGAGCTTCCCGCAAGGAAGCCTTGGCTGCGAAACCTCGAATTCGGCATCACCGATGCGAAAGCGGTCGCCGATGCGGACCTCGTCCTCTCGCCATCCACCGGAGCAGGTCAGATTTTCTCCGAACGCTCCCCACGATAGCTCGACATCGGGCAGTTCACGTTGCCAGGCGTCGTAATGCTCAACCGGGTAGGCATAGACCGCCTTGTCAGGTCCCCCATGAACGGAGAGATCGGCCTGTTGATCCCCGTCGAGGTTTTCCCGACGAACGGCCACCCTGCCTTCGACAGGGCGTTTGATGATGGCGGTCGAGATGGTCCGTCCCCGCCGTTGCAACAGGCGAGGACGGCCCACGTTGACGGAACACACCCGGCTCATTCGTCCGACTCGCCCGTGGAGGTATCCTCGTTCGGATCGGATCGGAATTCGTGAATCGGCGTGGAGACGTGATAGGTCAGGCCATCGACCTCGTACGTCAAGTCGAAGAACGCCGCCAGCGACCCCGACTCGGGACGATCCAGCGAATAGGTCCAGGACGAGACACCGTCCTCACGCTTCGAATCAACCGATTTCTTGGTGTAGGCATCATCTCGAAGGTCGCGGTCGTCGGATTCAGCAACCCAGACTGAGACCGACTTGGGACGAACCTCCGACGCTGAGGTCAGAATGAACTGGGTCGAGCCGTTCTCATCGACCGCCTTCCACTGGAACTCAGGGGCCTCGGTGTCGGTCGCAATGTGGCGGACCAGAGCTCCGACCGCATTGACGGCATAGTCCCGGTGTTCATCCAGTCCATGGCCGGCGTTCGGGAGGTTCACGACGTACGAGGGACCTTGAATCTTGTCCCAGTAAAATCGCATCGAGTCGTGGGTCCAGTAGCGGTCGTTGGTGCCATTGATCTGAACGACGGGAATGGAGATCCGGTCGAGATAGAAATACGGATCGACCATCTCCCAGAGCTTCGCGCCGTCTTCGGTTTCAAACGAGCTGGTCAAGCCACGACGGGTATAGTCGTCAATCTGCTCGCTGTACTTCCCCCAGAGGGTCAGCTGGTTCTTCGTATTCTCTTTCATGTTCAGGGTCGGAATCACCATCGGAGCGATCCCGACCACTCGGTCGTCCATTGCTCCAGTAAGCCAGGTCGTCCAGCCTCGCTTCGAGGCCCCCGTCACGACGAACCGTTCGACGGGCCGCCCGCGCTGCTCGGCATGCTCCTGAGCGGCATCCATTGCCTTAACGGCGCTCTTGACCATCGGTTGCAAAAGGGGCCAATCCTGCTCGCCCGACTGAAGGAAGTTGACGAACGTCTCGGCGATCAGATCGTCTTCGAAACGATCTCCCAGCAGCGGCTGATTGGGCACTTGCGGCAACACGGCCACCCGGCAACCGGCCGCGCGGGCCAGGGTGAAGGCCAGCAGGTCATCGGTGGGACGATGCTCCGACCGGCTACTTCCACCTGTGATGAACAGAACCATCATATCTTCATGTTCAACCACCGCCGGCTCATAAATGCGAAACTGGTGGGTCCAGGGGATCTCTCGCCAGGTCTGCGAGGTGAGCGTCAAATGATGGACGGTCCCCAGGGCCGTGGTATCGTTCTTGGTCTGTTCCCAGGAGTAACTCGGATCGGGCGCCTCGATGTACGAAGGCAGATCTGCATGAATTGCGGGCGTCATCAGCACAATCATGGCCGGCACAAGCAACAAACGACGCATGGAGCGAATCTCCCTGGAGGTGAGGTGTGGGCGGATCGCCAGCAATCAAAGAGTACCGTCCGATCTCGTCGAAATCTGCCCTTGAGAACTCGATCCTGTCTCGAAAGGACACCATGCATCATGCGTTCGAGCACACCATGATGCAACCTTTTCGAGTCCGCTCACCACGCGGTCGTCGGAAGTTGGGCTGCCCTTGGCAGGCGAAAGGTCGAGGTTCAGGCGTCACCCCGACGCCCGGTTTGCATGGCCATCAGTTGCGAAAGGATCGGGCGAAACCACTCATCCTGACAAAGTCGAATCGCGGCGCAGCTCCAGGCTTCCGATTCCGAAGGGCCGTATCCGAGCCGGTGTTGATCCTCGGGGTCGGGAAGGATCATCCACTCGCCACTGGCCTGACAGCGGGCCAAGGCATCCGGAAAGAGCGTCCGAACCAACTCCTGATCCGCCATGATTCGGTTCCCCTGTTCCGCAATGTGTGGAAACGGTTGATACCCTGGATGCAGGCAACGCACCGAGGAGATGGAACCTCCTCGCAAGCAAAGAGAACCGGATCGCACGGCCGACAGCACCTGACGACCGATCCGATCCAGGCCGAATTTCAGGGTCAGTTCCTCGGAGAGTGCCTCGGCATGCTCCAGACAAAGCCCCAGGCGCTTGCCCAGTTCGGCAGGTTCGCAGCCTTTCGCAATCAAGAGTAAGGCACGACGTTTGCGCGCCGGCAAACGCCGACGAATCCGGGGATGTCTGGAGCTTCCAAGAATCTGAACCTCAATTTTCCCTGGGAGCCGGAGCGTTCCCCGAAAGCCGAGTTGGATCAAAGGGTGATCGTCCCCAAGGATCAAGGAGACCGTCTCCATTGTCCTCCATCCCTTCATCGTTCCGAGACGACTCGCCAAGGTACGGACGTTCCCCCATCGCTGCCCTGACACGGTCAGGGGCGTGAGACGTGGCAGACCCGGTCCTAAACGGGACCATCCTGGCGATCGATGGCCCGGCGACCTCCGGAGCCAACCTCCGGTGCCGACTTGCGTCACCTTCCTATACGGTGCCCCCCTGAAAGTGTCAGAACCTTTCTCGGAATTTTTCGGGACGGTGCTGAATCGTGAGGTGAGGCAGCCGAGAGAAGGCGAAACCACCTGTCGAGGTTGAGAATTTCGGCAGTTTGGGCTCTTTCCCGATTCCTGAAAATTCCCGTAGACTCGTCTGGTGTCTGATCCGATTGATTGCGTATCAGGGCTGTCAGCGAGTCCCGGGAGTGGGAGGTCCTGTCAATGAGAGACGAGCAGGCCCATCTCAGCCGGATCTCGACCGAATGGGATCTGGTCTTTCAGGCTCATCACGGGCCTCCCGAGGAGATCTCGGCCGCCCAGACGAAACTGATGGTGCGCTACGCCGGGGCGGTCCACCGCTACTTGCTCGGGGCATTACGCGATCCGGAGCTGGCCTCGGAGCTGGACCAGGAGTTCGCCCTGCGGTTTCTTCGAGGCGATCTTCACCGGGCCGATCCCAGTCGAGGCCGCTTTCGAGACTTTCTCAAGCGAGCGCTCCGGAATCTCATGATCGACCATTACCGGAAGCGGCAACGGACGCCCGTATCGATTGACGGATCGAATGTTCCCGAGCCGGTTGCCCCAGATGGTGGCCCTTCAGACTTCGATCAGCAGTTCGCCGAAAGCTGGAAGCGAGAGCTGATGGCTCAGGCGTGGGCCGCGTTGGCTCGCCATCAGGAGCGAACCGGACAGCCCTTGCATACGGTACTTCAACATCGAGTGCGGCATCCCAAGATGAAATCTCCGGAGCTGGCCTCGATGCTCTCGGCGATCCTGGGGAAACCGGTTCAGGCCGGCTGGGTACGTGAGGCGATTTCCAAGGCCCGCGACCACTTCGTCATGGCCCTCCTCGATGGCGTGCGAACCTCGCTCCAGGAACCCACCCGCGAGGCGATTCTCGAAGAACTGGCCGACCTTGCCTTGCTCGAATATTGCCGACCCACGCTTGAACGACGTGGAATCATCCGCTGATCGGCTCATCGGCAAGCCCAAGAGACTCGAACCGCCAGGAGTCCACCGGTTCGAACGCGGACCGATCCGGCACCACGGCAAACCCAAACCCGACGCACTGAAGCGAGTCGATGAGGAATCGGCCCTCGCGGACGATCGGGCCGATGATGGCCCCTTGCCTCGCGTAGAGGTCGGGATGAGCGTTGAGGGCCGCCAGACGATCCGCCTCGGGCAAATACGAAAGCCCAGGGTGATAGTGGTGCCCATTGCGTTCGACGTGCGACAGCCCTAGCGATGCGGCAAGGCAAAGATCAGCCTGGACCGGAATCACGCCGACCGAGCAAAGATCTTCGCCGGTCATCATGACCTCCGACCTTCGCCCGAGATCGTTCCTCAACCAGATGAGCCCCGCGTTGAGGATCGCCTTGGTCGGTCCCTTGCAATTCTTGCTGGTCACCCCTCGGTAGCCAAGGGCCAGGGCCTGCCGAAACGCCTCGGTCGTCGCGTCCGATTCGTCGATGATGACGGGTCGCCACGAGGAAAGCGCTTGGATCCCTCCCTCTTGATCGGCCTCCAGCGCGACTGCTCGATCAAGGGGTTGCTCAAGCGCAAGGACGTTCTCGCTCAGGGTTCGAAGGCGAGGGTCGGAGCGAAGGGCTTCAACGAAGGTTTGAAGGGGGCCGACCTCCTGGAACAGTTCATTGCCATCGAGTGTCAGGCGGTAATCGGAGCCGCGGTGCCGCTCGAGCACCTCAGCAATCGCTCGAAGGCGGTCGAGATCTCCACCGCAATCCGCGGACAGCTTGACCTTCACGAAGCGGATTCCGCTCCGCTCAACGTACGTTTCGAGGGCCTGTGGCAGGCCATCGTTGACCTCCTCTCCCGGCATGATGTCCCGAACGCTTAAGGGATCACCAATCCCTATTGTGTGTCTTACGAAGACCTCATGACGAGGGGACTTCGGGAGCCAGTCGGCCGGTCGGAATCCCTCCAGGCTCGAAAACAAACGCCCCGGTTCGATCGCGAACAGGTCACTTCGAATCGCGTTCGCGAAACTCAGGTTCGCCGCGCGAGCCAGGGCATCCATGATCGCTCGTTCGACCAGACTGACGCCGAATCCGGCGAGCAGCGCGGGGAATCCCCGCTCCCTTGCCTCGGCTCGGCAGAGGGCATCCGCCTCCCGCCAGCTCTGAAAAAAGGTGATTGGACGCGATGCGGCCTGGGCAAAGGCGGATCGAGCCAGGCCGATCACGCCGATCATGTCTGACACTTGCCTGCGATAGGATCGTCCCGGGGTCTTGTCGAACCAGGCCGGTGGGAGACAATCTCCCGACCAACCGCGATGCAACCGGCCGTTGACCTCGATCGAAACCTCCAAAACAGCTTGCGGACATCGACTCAAGGTCGCCTTGCCGTATCGAAACGGCAGACGTGTGGTTGAGTTTCTCAGGCCGAGCCACGAATCCTTCAGGGCAAATCGCATACGGTTGACATCTCGGTCGAAGGGCAGGGGAGGGCATGGTGACAGTCTGTCGGCACCGACGATGAGGGTCAATCAACGACTCGGAGGCAGTCGTGGCGCGTGACCACGGAGCCTTCCCGGAGCTCGGCGGAATTGCTCCTCGGACCGGACTTGAGATCCGAGTTCGGGCTCGATCAGATACGCCTTCATGAGCGTTCCAAACCGGGGGAGCGCCCGATGAATTTAAGTTTCGGTCAGTCGGCAGCCATGACACCGTTCGTTCGAGTTGCAATCATCGTCGAGTTGGGGCTCGCGGTCCTGGCGTTCGGGATTGGATTGCCCCTCGGAATCGATCCCTGGAACGCCCTGGAGGGGAATATCTCGGGCGTTCTCATCGGGATTGCAGCGACCCTGCCGATGATCCTGCTCCTCCTGATCTGCGACCGTGACGCGTTCCGGCCGATGAAACGCATTCGCGGGTTGCTCGAACAGTTCCTGCTCCCTCCCCTTCGAGGTCGCCCGTGGTGGGAGCTCGCTCTCATTGCCGGGGCCGCGGGATTGGGTGAGGAAACCCTCTTTCGAGGGGTGATGCAGGAGGTTTTGCGTGATTGGCTTGGATTCTGGCCGGCGCTGGCCATCGCCTCAATCGTCTTTGGACTGCTGCACGCGTTGACCCCAACGTATGCGATCGTCGCCACCCTGATCGGGGCCTATCTTGGGCTCCTGTTCGTGATGACCGGGAATCTGCTGGTTCCGATCGTTGCTCACGGAGTTTACGACCTGATCGCCTTGATTTACTTCCTCCGGACCTCGCCAGACGATACGATCAGCCCGTCCGAAACGACACTGATGGAGGATTTGCCCTGATGAAACGCGCCACCGCCCAAGTGATTCTGCCCTGCCTCGCAGCCCTCGCGTGCCTGGGAGCCGACGAGCCGAAACCGCCTTCGGAACGATCGGTCACGGTTCGGGGCATCTATGGCGGTGTCCCTCGGCAGATCCTGGATCGGGGCGAAACGCTGGCCGATTACGGCATCAACGCCATCTGGGTCGGCTCCGGAGGTCTTCGGGCCGAGGACATCGTCGCCATGCGCGAGCAAGGGGTGCGGGTCTTCGCCGAGTTCAACACCATGCACGTCGCGTCGTTCGTCAACGATCATCCCGACGCGGCGCCGATCGGCCCCGATGGGCGACCGAGCCCGCCTCCCGAGGGCTGGCAAGGGGTCTGTCCCACCCACCCCGACTACCGAGCGAATCGCATGGTCGAGTTCCGCCGGGTCCTCCGTGAGTTCGAGATCGACGGCATCTGGCTCGATTACCACCACGCTCACGCGAGCTGGGAGCGCGACACGCCACTCTTGCCCGACACCTGCTTCTGCGACCGTTGCCTCGACCAGTTTCAGCGTGACACGGGCCTCGAACTTCCCGAAGCACCGACCGCCGAGCGTTCGGCCATTCTCCTCGGCCCGATGTCAGAACCCTGGGTCCAGTGGCGATGCGACGTCTTTACCGACTGGGTCCGGGAATTCCGATCCATCCGAGACGAAACCCGTCCCGACGCCCTTCTCGGCACCTTCCATTGCCCCTGGTCCGACTCGGATTACACCAACGCGCTCCGAAACAAACTCGCCATCGACCTGAAGGCTCAGGCTCCACTGTTCGACGTACTCAGCCCGATGCCCTACCACGCTCGATTCGGCCACGCCGACGATCTCGCCTGGATTTCTCGGCAAACCGCCTGGCTGGGTGAGTACCTGGGGATCTCCGGCGACCCCGACGCCCGCCTGGTGATCTGGCCGATCGTCCAGCTCTCCGACTGGGGAGAGTCGGTTTCTCCGGAAGACGTTGTCGAGGTCCTCGACCACGGTACCCGATCCCCTTCGACCGGCGTCATGGTCTTCGCCTGGAGTGGCCTGCAACGCGACTGGGCGAAAGTCGAGCAACTCGGCGCGTTCTACCGCAAACTGTCCGGCGAAGCGCCCGAGTCGAAATGATTTCGAAGGAAGCCGGGCGAATAATGGCGAGGGTGATCCAACGCTCTGTTTCCGTCGCACGCGGTTGTGGACAACCCTTGCCCCGATTCACCCTGATCGGCGTTTCGTTCCGAGGTGATCCTTGCCCATGAGCCTGCCCTCTGACCAGTCCGGCCCTGGAGTCCCTGAGCGGTCGAGCCGCCTGGGTCCAAGCCTCTCACTGCTTGGACTCGCGCTCTGGGTTGTCACGATCGCGCTTTATGTGCTGTTGAAGCCCGCACCGGGCGTTCCGGGAGCGCCGTTTCGACAGGAGACAGCCATCCAGTTGCTGCTCTCGCTCGTGCTTTCCGGACTCGGAGTCTTCGCCGCGGCGATCGTCTCGGCGCTCGGTTTTTTTCTCAGCCTCAGTGAGCGTCGGCATCGACCGGGTTCGCGGGCAACTCGTGGCGTCGTTCTGGGGGCACTCGGCATCGCGGCCCTGGGGATCGTCGTCGTCGAGATCCTCCGGGTCGCCCTGGAGACGACCTGACCGAGACGAGGGGATTCGCGGCAGACCTCAGGACACGGAGCCACCCCCGAGTTGTGACCGATCGAGCATCTCGTTCGGCACGGGTTTGCTGATCGTGGCGAGAAACCCGTAGTGACGGGCGAATCGCCACTGGCGATAGCGAGCATACCAGGCTCGTCGCGCCGGGTCTCGCTTGCGCCTCGATCGTGTAGCGTCCATCGTTCGACTCCTCTTTGATCCCAGTGGGTGGGACCTCTCTGTAAGTACAGTAGAGCAGGATTTTGGAAATCGGACAGAAATCTCCATCGACTGGACAGAGAATCGCCTGGGCGCAACAATGCTTCGGACTCGGTCCCTGCTTCGGAGCATTGCGCTCCGTTCCGAGGTCCTGACGGCCTGTCGCCTCGACCCGTCATCGTCCGCCGGGTCTCGTGACGTGTGCGTCTTTCGGATCGCCCATGGTCCCCGACTATTATGAGATGCTCGGCATCAGTCCCGACGCCGATCGCTCCGCGATCGAGGAGGCGCTCGCGCGCTGTCAGCCGAAATGGTCGGCCGGCGCGAGGAATCCGAAACATCGCCATACGTTTCAATCCTACCTTGATCAGATTCCTGCCATCCGCGCCGCCTTGCTCGGCGACCTGACCACACGAGCGGGTTACGATGCCGAGCTTGCCGCCCAACGGCGGCAACAGCTTGATCGCAAGCTCGACGAGTTGCAACGACTCATCCGGCTTCGATCCGCCAAGGGAGGGCTCACGGTTTCCGACCGTGACCGCTTGAAGGCCGAGTCCCAACGACTCGGCGTCCCCGGCGATGCCCTGTCCCGACTCCTGGAGCCCATCCCCCCGTTACCCGAAACCCCTCCTGAGCCGATCGAACCGGACGATCCCCCCGGAGATGTCATCGACTCCGCCACCCGAGGGCAGATCCGCCGGACCCTGGACCACCTCGGACGCCTCGACCTCTACGACGCGCTCGGCTTGCAGCGCGACGCTCCCCAGTCGGAAATCCTCCATCGGGCCGATGAAGAACGCCAACGCTGGCGGCAGAAATCTCGAGTTTCGGCCGAGATGACCGCCTGGCTTGAAGTCATCGCGTATGCCCAGTCGCACCTCGGTACCCCTGAGGCCAGAGCACGCTACGACCGTACCTTGGAACGCGAGTCGGAGGATCGCTTTCGCCTGGCGATTCGATTCAGCCTCGACGGGGAAGCTCGATTGGCCCCAGGAACCCGATCGGCCTTGCTCGACGAGGCCGCCAGTCTGGGAATCGTTCCCGATCGAGCCCTCCGCTTGATTCGCAAGAATTGTCGAGAGCTCGGGATCGTCACCGATCAACCTCCGCCGGGGGATCAATCGCCGTCCGGTCCAATGCGGCTACTTCGTTGCCGATCGTGCCGGGGAGTCACCGAGCTTTCCGACTCCGGCCGGAACAGCCGGGCGTGTCGTCACTGCGGCGATTCGCTTCGTTGGGAATGCCCCATCTGCCACCGCGATCACTGGGTCGACGAACCGCGATGCTCCTGCGGCTTCCGCCTGGAACTCCGCGAGCCGATGCTTCAGCACTTCGAAGCCGCTCAACGCGCTCACAAGGCTCGCGACTACGCCTCGGCCCTCGCTCACCTGCACCGAATTCAGGAATTCGCCCCCGATCATCCCGGCACCCGGAAGGCGGTCGAGAAGGTCAAGGAACGACTCGCTCAGATCGAGCAGACACGGTCGGCCTTCGAGCAAGAACTGGCCCGACGGCATCTGGTTGCCGCTCAGATCGCCCTGCGGAAATGGGCCGGCCTGGTCGATCCGACCGATCCCGACGTCCGCTCCTCGTTTGCGGAGGTAAACCGAGGGCTCCGCGAGGCGCGATCACTCACGGCTCGAGGTGTTTCGTTGATCGGGACCGATCCGAATCAAGCCCGACAGCTCCTCCAACGAGCCTTGCAAACGTCGGCCGATCTCCAGGAGGCCGCCGAGGCGCTCCTCCGCTGTCCCCCTGACCCGCCGATCGATCTTCGGGCCGAAGTTGAACAGGACGCAGTCATCCTTCGATGGTCGCCGCCGCCCCCCGACGGCCAGGGGCCCGTGTCCTTCCGCGTGGTTCGGAAGGCTCGAGGAATTCCCCACTCCTCCGACGACGGCTCCCTCATCACCGAAACCCGTGCGACTCATTGCAGGGACCTCAATGCGAGCCCAGGTCAAATTGTCGGTTACGCGGTCTTCTCTTATCGGGATGGGATCGACTCGATGCTCCCGAGTGGAGTTGGCCCTGTCCTGATTCTGGCCGATGTGCTCGACGTTCGTGTCGAGGTTCGAAGCGGTGAGGTCGATCTTGCCTGGCGACTTCCCGCCGGTGCCAGTGAGGTCCGAGTCGTCCGGAAAATCGGTAGCCCTCCGACCGGTCCGAACGACGGGACTCCGATCGAGACCCTCCCTGAAGGAGCCTGCGACCGAAACCTCAAAGATGACACGGTTTATCACTACGCCATCCATGCCGTGTACCGAACTCCCGAGGGCACGCCAAGGCTTTCCAGAGGGGTCCACCTCGCGGCGATGCCTCATCCTCCCGTCGCGGCCGTTGAGGCGCTTCGACTCGAACCGCTTCCGGAGGGAGAAGGGGTTCGCGTTTCCTGGGTTCCTCCCGAGCGTGGCCAGGTCCGCATCCTCCGAACCGACCGTCCTCCTGCCTTGCATGAAGGGCAACGCCTGACGACCTCAACCGCCGAGACCCTGGAAGGCCATCGCTTGCCGATCGCCGGACCTGACCATGCAATCGACCTGAAGCCCCCGTCATCGGGCCTTTGCTATTACGTTCCGCTGACCTCCTGGGCAGGAACCTGCACCGTTGGCCAGCCAATCGCCTACGCGCACCTTCCCGACCCAAGCGATTTGCGAGCCGTTCGGATTGGGGGATCGGGACGTGTCCACCTTCGATGGCGTTGGAGCCCGTCAAGCAATCAGACCCTGATCGCCTGCAAGCCGGGAAGCGCCCCCGTGGGCCCCGACGACCCGGATGCCCTGCGCGTCTGGGTCTCCGAACTGGAATACAGCCGGAGTGGATACGCATCGATCGACTTGCCTTCGGGAGACCTTGCTCCCTACCACATCACGGTCTACAGCGTTTCCGACGTCGATGGTCAGCACCTCGTCTCGCCGGGTCTGGAACCAACCGCCCGGACCGTCGTCCCCGGCCCCGTGCCGGAAATCAGCCTCTCCTACTCGCTTCGTCGTCCCCGCCTGGCCAGCCGATCGTGGACTCTTTCGGTTCAGACCGATCCTCCGGGCTCCCCGATTCCACCCCTGGTTCTGGTCGGCCACCCTCGCACGGTTCCCCTCTCGGCTGACGATGGTGTGATCCTTGCGGAGTTCCCTTCAAGTCGAGGCGGTGACCTCTTTCGATTTGCCCCAGACTCACAGGCCAACTCCTGTCGCCTCCGACTCTTTGTTCATCCCAATGCCCCCGCCGACGAAATTGCCCCAATTCGCCTCCGCCACCCCGAGGCCGAACGGACCCGTGTCTGAACCCATCGACTGCCGCTCCCCTCGCGGATCGATGGGTGCGGTCGGAACGTCTCCCCGAGGGTTGAGACACGTTGTTGCAAGGAATTCGACCAAGGCAGGCATGCATGGCTGCGCAATGTGGCGTGAATTTCCTTCAAGACGCGTCCATCGAAGAATATCTCGCAACCCAATCTCTTGAATTGAGTTACGAAAACTCAACGTCGAAATCCAGGCCGAATCGGATCGCAATCAGGAGGCTGAGCCGCGAACGGGATGCTCCCTTTTCGTTACACGGTGAGAGTGACTCGCTATAATGGTTCGGTTTGAGCACGGACGGCGACTTCACGCCCGATCCCCGGCCGTCCCCGCCGGGGAGGTCCACCGGGCTCCCCTACGCGGCAGGACCAGACGACCATGAATCGGTTGCAATCCAACGCAGACGACTTCTATATCAACGTCAATCTGAACACGGAAATGGAGCTCCCGACCGCTCGGGACACGGTGCTGCACTTCTTTGAGCAGATGAAGAAGGGCTTCCCGGAGCTTCAAAACTTCTATACGAGAGACAACGGCGACCTGGTCCTTGAAGGTGACAAGGATCGGGGGAGCTATCGCTGGGTAGCGATCGAGCAGCGTCGGCTTTGCTCCGGCTTCGTCAACCCACCGACCCCCGAGGATGCCTATCGTCAGCACGAGATGGTGCTCGACCTGGCGCCTCACCTGTTGACGATCAGCGTGCTCGACTGCGAGGCGCTCGACGTCATGTTCGGCTTCGACCTGACCTACGAGGGAAACCACGATGAAGTCGTGGCCGAGGCCCTCGGCATGGGATGGGGGCCGGAGGGGCTCGTCGACATCGCTGGCGGCCGGGTGATTCATTACGAACCCTCGATCACTCTCGCCCTGGAGGAATCGTGCCGCCTTCAGTGCCGGTTGAGTGTGGAGACGAGGACCAACGCCTATCAGATTCGCACCGGCGAGTATCCCGAAGACCAGATCAGTCTTTACTTTACCATTCGGCAGTACTGGGGAACTGGCCCCGAGCGCAGCTTCGTTGACTCGTTCCAGCGCCAGTGCCAGATCGGTGAGGAGCTGGTTCAGCAACGGGTGATCCCTCGGATCGTTCAGCCATTGGCCCAGGCCATCGCCTCGAAGTGATCGCAAGCAAGCCACGCTGAGCGGGCAGGGGCCTTGCCTCACTGACTCGATCGACCGAAAATCACAGGCGGCCTCGCTCCGGTTCAAGACGACCGGGCGAGGCCGCTGCCCTGCGCAGGCAGGCGCCCTCGAATCGATCTCTCCTGTCCGCCCCGACCCCCGGAAGATTCTGACATGCCTCGCCTCAGCTCTCTGGCTCAAAACCTGACGACCGAGACCGCGTTTAGCGTCCTGGCCGTCGCCCGATCACTCAAGGCCGCCGGCAAGGAAGTCATCGAGCTGGAGATCGGCGACAGCCCCTTTCCGAGCACTCCTCACGCGAAGGCTGCCGGAATCCAGGCCATCCAGGAGGACCGGACCGGTTACTGCCCGAGCCTTGGACTACCGGAGTTCCGCCGCGCCGCGGCAAGCTTCGTGGGTCGAGAGTTCGGGATCGAGGCCGATCTCGACCATGTGATTGTGGCCTCTGGAGCCAAGCCGTTCGAAACCTATTTTGCCGAGGCCCTTCTTGAACCCGACGATGGGGTTTTGATCTTCGGGCCTCAGTTTCCGACCTACATTCCCAACCTTCAGCGCGTCGGGGCTCGGCCGGTCCTCGTGCCGCTCCGCGCGGAAGACCGGTTTCGCCCGAGACCGGAACAGGTGGCCGAGTTCCTCAAGTCCGATGCTCGTCCCCGCGCCATCTTCTTGAACTCCCCCCACAACCCGACCGGTGGCGTGGCAACGGGAGAAGACCTCGACGCGATCGCCGAGCTTATCCGAGGAACCAACCTCGTGGTTCTGTCCGATGAGCCGTACTGCCACATGGTCTGGGAAGGGCGGCATGAGTCGTTGCTTGCCCGACCCGGCATGATGGAGCATGTCGTCGCGGCCTACACCATGAGCAAGTCGTACAGCATGAGCGGCTGGCGGCTTGGTTTTGCGGTGGCCCACCCCGAGATCGTGCAGGCAATGGGCAAGCTGATCAACACGTCAGCCTCCTGCAGCCCTCCCTTCGTGCAACTCGGGGCTCTGGCGGCCCTGGAGGAAGACCTCGACACGCGAAACGATTACATGGACCGCTTCCGTCGCAAGGTTGAGCGCCTCTCTGACGGGCTGGCGACGATTGAGGGAATCAGCGTCGAGCGGCCCGCGGGCACCTTCTATGTCTTCCCCGATGTTCGAGCCGTCTGCAACCGGCTCGGCCTCACCTCGCACGGTCTGGCAATGTTCTTGCTCGAAGGGGCCGACGACGCCTTCGGCGTGGCCTGTCTGGGAGGAGAGTGCTTCGGTCCGGCCGGAGCCGGCTTCCTCCGGTTCAGCTGCGCAGAGCCGGACGACAAGATTGATCAGGCGCTCGCGTTCCTCCCTGAGGCCCTGACCCGAGTTGACCGAGCCCGTGCGTATCGAGAATCTCATCCCGAGCACGTTCTCGGTCAACCGTATCCCGAGTCATCATCGGCCCGATGATGCAGACAGGCCCCGATTCTCGACCCGAGCCAGTTGATCGTTCGGCTGCTGGGTGTCGAGAACCGGGGCAGGCAGGAGCAACGGATCAGCCACAATGCGATCCCCTTCTGAGAGGCCGCTGAGCACCTCGGCATAACTTGGGTTCCGCAAACCGAGATCAAGCCGCTTCCAGGAAACGTTGCCGCGACGCCCCGTCACCGCCGCATAGGGTTGCTCGTCGAACCAGCGAATCGCTCCGACCGGGATTCGGGTCACCTCCGTCCGATCACCGAGATGGAAGGCCACCTCGGCGCTGAGTCCGGGGCGAATCCCTTCAAAACCACTGCCGATGCGGACGGTGGCCGAATAAAGCTTGACGTCAGAAACAAAGTTCGCCGGCGCCGGAATGGGCTTGATCTCTCGAATCGTTCCCAGAAGGGGCCGATCAGGGAAAGCGTCGATCCGAATGGTCGCGGTCATCCCTTCCTGAATGTACCGATACTTCGACTCGTTGATCTTGACCTGGACTTGCATGTTTTCGGGATCGGGAAGCTGAATCACCGCCTGGTTCTCTCGAACGGTGACCCCTTCGGCGATCTGATCCTCGACGCGTCCCCAGGTGTTGGTGCTGCGAGCGTAAACGACCACCCCTTCGGAAGGGGCATAGAGCCGACAATTGGCGATGGCCTGTTCCAGTCGTTTGAGTCGCTCGTCCTCCACCTGGAATGCGGCCCGCTGACTCAGCAGGTCGGAGCGAACGGCTTCCACCTTCGCCTCCAGGCTCTTGAGAATGCGCTTACCAGTGTACTCGGTCAGGCGACGCCGCATTTCCAGGGCGTTTTCGTACTCGATTTGCCACTGTTCGAACACCAGACGATCGCCCAGAAGCTGCGATTCGGAACGGAGCCCCTGCCGAAAGAGGTCTTGCGACCACTCGTAAGTCGAGCGGGCCTCCTGTTCCTTGGTCCGGCAATTCTCCAGGTACTGATCCACGAGTCGGATATCCTGCAGATAGATTCCGTCTCGATACTCGCGCAATTCGATCTCGGCCACCTGGAAAATCGTTTCGGCTTGCTTGACCCAGGAGAGGGCCTGAGCGTGCCGAATGCGCTGGGTTGCCAGCTCGTCCACAAACGGAGCGCTATCCAGCTCGCAGACGAGTTCACCGGGTTCAACGCGGGTCCCTTCATCAATCAGCCAGATAATGCGAGTGGAACCGGCTCGTTCCTCGAAATCATTATTGCCCCGATCCGACGAGTTGGAAGACATGGTCGAGGAGCGGTTCGACGATTGACCGAACGAGCCCGAATCCATTCGCAAGGGCATGTGAGGAGTAACCCGGTACGAAAAGCTCCGGATGTTGGGTCGGTCGGCCAGCGCCGAGACCGCGGAGCCACCGCCGCCCCCGCCTCCGAGGCCTCCCCCGCCAGACCTTCCGCCTCCTCCCGCCGCGCCGCCGGCGCCGCTGGCTCCCCCGACTGCTCCTCCCGCTCCTGTCCCGCTGCCCGTCCCTCCCAGAGCACCGCCGGCGCCTCCTCCCAGACCTCCGGCGCCACCTCCCAGGCTGGTCGATCCACCGGCCGAGGACGAGCCACCACCACCGCCGCCTCCCCCTCCGCCACGGCCCCCTCCGAATGAGCCGGAGCCTCCGGACGGTCCGCCAACCGTGCCGAGCACGGCTTCGACCTCGCAGTAGATGGTGGTGTTGTTGGCGCTTTCCAGCTCTCCACTTTCGATGAGGTAAGATCGGATCGGGCCGCGATCAACGATCACGCTCTCGAACTGAATCTCTTCGGCATCGGACGCGAACCACGGGAGCTTCTGGTCCATCGCAAACCAGGCGAGGACTCCCGAGCCCGCCAGCGAGCAGAGCAGCAAAGCCACCAAGGCGAGGCGAATCGCTCTGGAACGCCGTAGGTCTGAACGCTTCCTCGGCGCGGGTACCTCGGACGACTGCCGAACGACCGTCGACATGCGGGTCTCTCCCTGAAGAACGGGACCGGACGATCGGTGGAAGGACACGTCACGATTCCGACGAATGCCGGGATCTGAAGGTCGACTTGAATGATTGCGTGAAGAAGAACAGAAACGGAAAATCACCCTTTGAGTCATACCCGGGACGTCACCGAAGGTCAAGCGTCCGAGCGAACTTCGGGAGAACATCGGCGTGTGACCATCTCCAAAACCACCCAGCGTGACCGAGCGAGGGACTCTCCTGGTTGCGATCGACCGGATGACTGCGATTGCAGGGATCGTGATTGCCCCGATGTCGATGGTTTGAGCACGCGCTTTGCCTATGGTATTCTAGCGAGCGATCGAGGCGGCCCGGCACAGAAACTGAACACTCACCGGGTCGGTTGCGTGGGCCTCGACTCCAGTCGGATCGGATTCAGGCAGCCCGCGTGTTCGCAACTCGACGTGCTTCGCACCTTGAGGAGAATTCAGTGATGGCCGAGTATTCTTTGCCCCCGCTTCCCTATCCGTCCAATGCGCTGGAGCCGCACATCGATGCTCAAACGATGGAGATCCATCACGGCAAGCATCACAACGCTTATGTCACCAATCTGAACACTGCCTTGAAGGATCATCCTGAGCACCAGGGCAAGCCGATCGAGGAGCTGATCGCAAACCTCGACGCCCTTCCCGAGTCGATCCGCACGGCCGTCCGAAACAATGGGGGTGGCCACGCCAATCACTCTCTGTTCTGGACGATCATGGGGCCGGGTGGTGGTGGAACCCCCTCGGGAGAACTCGCCCAGGCGATCAACGACGCCTTCGGCAGCTTCGATGCCTTCAAAGAGACGTTCTCGAAGGCCGGGGCCACTCGCTTCGGCTCCGGCTGGGCCTGGCTCATCGTGGACAAGTCCAACCACGGCCGACTGGCCGTGATCTCGACGCCGAACCAGGACAGCCCCTTGATGGACGGCTCCGGCATCCCCATCCTGGGCTGCGACGTCTGGGAACACGCCTACTATCTGAAGTATCAGAACCGTCGGCCCGACTACATCGGCGCCTGGTGGAACACGGTGAACTGGGCCGAGGTCGAGAAACGCTACAAGGCCGCTCGGGGTTGAGCTTCCGAGCAACGGTCCACCGTCGTTTCGTACTCCGCCCCTTCCTCGACCATGTCGAAGAAGGGGTGAGTTCGTTCCGGAACCAGTCGGGTTGACCACGGATCGCAATCCGGTATGATCCCGGCGCCCCACGGATCGGACCCGTCGGGGCGAATCTGTTTCTGAGCCACGCCTCCGGGCCCGTCTCGACGCTCGACCAGAGCCCACCCTCTCGATTGACCCCACCCGGCCCGGTCGTACCGGACTCCTTCGGTCCCTGTTGCCCATTGCAAGGGGCCCTTGATGCCCGGTACCTTTCAGGAAGGGAGGGACCTGCCGATGGATCGGCTCTTGTTGAAGCGTTGCCTGATCGCCGCAAGCGGTCTGGCTCTGATGATGGCCGCCTCTGGTTGCCGAGATCGGAACTTGAACGTTCCTCCCCCGGCCCACTATACCGACGGCGCTCAGGCAATCCCTGAAGCCGTTCCGTACTCCGGTGCTTCACCGTTGTCGAGCGCCCCGTCAGCAATGGATCCCTATGCTGGCGCCAGTCTCGGCACTCCTCGATCGTTCGACCCCGCCACGACTCAGACCTCCGGCGTGACGGGAGCGATCGGCAATTCCTATGGCACCTCGGCAACGCCGACCTACGATCCCCAGGCCGGTTACGGCGTTCCGCAGGTCCCGGGCGGGACCGCCCCGGCCTACGCCGGAGGGACGTTTGCCTCGCCGTCGTCGCCGCCTTCTTACGTGGCCGACTCGTACACTTCGGGAGGAGCGACCACTACGTTTCCTGGGATGAACTCGGGAGCGGCCACCTCGATCGGCATGCCTCCCATTGAATCTCCCGAGGCGCCGGCACTCCCCACCCCGGATCAGTTCCCCGGCCTCGACGGCTTGAACAGCGCCCCGCCCATTCCGGATGATCTCCCTAACATGCCTTGAGCTTCGCCACCAACTCCTCGGCCCCCCTCATCTTCTTGAGGGTGGTTCGTGATTCGCCTGCAACCACCTTCCGGGGGGTGATGCCTTCCGCCCGACGGCGAGGCCACCCCTCTGGCGTTTTGCAATCCTCCTCTCATGACCGAGCCGCTCGATCCACGTTTGACGATCCTCTATGAAGATGTCCACTGCCTCGCGGTGATCAAGCCGTCAGGACTCTTGACGCAAGGAAGGCCCCGCGAAGGGTCGAGCCTCGAAGGACTTCTTCGACGCTACCTCGACCCGAGTCATCCCGATCGCGTCTACCTGGCCGCAATCCACCGGCTCGATCGGCCGGTTTCTGGGGTCATGATCTGGGGTAAGACCCCCAAGGCTGCCCGACGGCTCCACGAGCAGTTCGCCCGTCGAGACGTCGAGAAGCACTACTGGGCCATTGTTCCTGGCCATCCAACCCCCGAGGAAGGGCTCTGGGATGACTGGCTTTGCGAGGAAGACACCGGACTCGGGCCGATCGTCCAGGTCTGCCATCCCGAAACCCCTCGGGCCCGACACGCCTTGACCCGCTATCGGGCCGATCGCTCGGGAAGTCTCCCCGAGGGCTGTTGCCGACTCCTTCTCTGGCCCCGAACTGGCCGGACGCACCAGTTGCGTGTGCAGGCCAGGGCCCGGGGCCTCACGATCCTTGGGGATAGCACCTACGGCTCAGACCGACCGTTTCCGATCGGGATTGCCCTGCATGCCCGATCGCTGACAATCCACCATCCCATCCTCCGGACCCCAATGCATTTCGAGGCCCCCACTCCGGAACACTGGCGAATGTCGGGAATCATCCTGCCGGAAGAGTGAGCGATGGAATAAGTGTGGAAGCGGTCTGCGATCGCCGAGTACCGATCAGTCTTCGGCGATGGCAATCTCGACGACCCTGAACTTGATCATCCCCTGGGGGACCTGAATCTCGGCGACCTCGCCCACTTTTTTGCCGATCAGCCCTTCGCCGATGGGGCTGCTGGTCAGAATCCGGTTGCGGTCGTAATCTTCGTCGCCGGGACCGACCAGCGTGAATTCTTCCTCATCGTCCAGGTCCAGGTCGATCACCTTGACCTTCGAACCGAACACGACACGATCAGTCGGCAAATTGCTTCGATCGACGATGTAAGCGCGTCCGAGCTGGTCTTCAAGCAGGGCGATCTTGGCCTGAAGTTCACCTTGCTTCTCACGGGCCGCGTGATACTCGGCGTTCTCGGACAGGTCCCCAAAGGCCCGGGCCTCGGCCACCTGCTCGGTAATTTTAGACATCTCAACGTTCTTGAGATGATCGAGCTCGGCCTTCTTCTTCTCGTACCCTTCTTTCGAGATGGGGATGCGGTCCGTGGACATGCCGCGAATCTCCTGGTGCGATGCGATCCCGTCAAGCAGGAGGGACCGTCAACGAAAGTCGAATCGGAGCGGCCTCTGCCGCCGTAAAAAAACGAGCCCAATGAGCGACGGCTCAGGGGCTCAAGAGGCAACGTAATGCAAAAGACCGCGCCCGGACGAATCATCCGGGGCGCGGCTCAGGGCGAATCAATCCTCAAATAAGACTAGTCCTTGGCCCTTCCCAACGCAAGGCCAAGCAGTCTTTGGGGCATGAGCAGGCTCCGGCCCCATTACTCATGCCGAAGGGCCTCGATCGGATCCATCTTGGCCGCTCGGTTGGCCGGGTACAGCCCGGCAACGATGCCGACGAGCACCGAGACCCCGAACGAGAGCATGACCGAGCTGGGCGTGACCACCGCCTTGATCTCCGAGAACTGCGTGATCAAGGGAGGCACGAAGACGCCGATGGCGACCCCAATCAGCCCACCAATGCCCGAAAGTACCACCGTCTCGATCAAAAACTGCTGGGTAATATCCCGACGCTTGGCCCCCAGAGCGCGGCGGATGCCGATCTCTCGGGTCCGTTCGGTCACCGTCGCCAGCATGATGTTCATGATGCCAATGCCACCGACGATCAAGGAGATGGCCGCGATCGACCCCAAGACGAGACTGAAGATCGCCGCCTGACGCTTGGCCTGTTCCAGGAGTTCGTAAGGGACGACCATATCGACGTCCTTCTTCTCCTCGTGGAACGGCTGAACCGCGGCCTCGATCACCGGAGCGGTCATCGGGACCTCGTCGATCTCCTTGACCTGGAGGGTGATCTGAGAGAGCTGCGTCTCCTCGGCTTCCTGAGAACCGGCTCGGCTGGAGAGAATGCGCTCACCGAACCGGGCCCGGCAGGTGTTCAGCGGAATGTAGACGTCCTTGTCGTACTCCTGGGCCGCCATGCTCCCGCCGATCGCCGCCGTCGAACCTCGGGGCTTGGTGACCCCCACGACCGTGTAATAATCGCTCCCGATCTTGATCGACTGACGCAGCGGGTTCTCAAACGGAAACAAGGTCCGAGCCGTCTCGGCGGCGAGCACGCAGTAATTCTCGTAGTGCTCATTATCCGAAGGCAGCAGGAAGCGGCCTCGCTCGATTTGGAGGCGATTGAACTCCTGGTAGTCGTGTGTCGTGCCGACCACCCGTGCCTCCATCGATTGATTCGACCGACGCACCTCGCGCTTGATTTCCCGGATCGGCAAGGCCTTGGTGATCGTGGGCACCGTGGCAAGGATCCGGTCGAAATCTTCATATTTCAGGCCGTAATTCAAGACGCGAGACGGACGCCCCCCCGACTTCTGGCTCTGGGCGTCCTGGCTCGGCTTGACCGATCGATAGATGATATTCGTCGCACCAAGCTGTGCGATTTGCTCCTGGGCGTCACGCGCGGCCCCTTCACCGACGGCCAGCATCATGATGACGGCGGCCACGCCGAAGACGACGCCCAGAATCGTCAACGACGATCGGAGTTTGTGCAGGAGGAGGCTTTTGACCCCCAGATTCACGCTTCGCCAAACGCGTCCCATCGGTCGGTTCTCTCAGCTCGGGGGGATCGATCAGACAGGGGCGAGTTGCGAACCCGGCAAACCGGTGCCGAGTCCGAGGCCGACGACCTCTGGTGGCGCGTCTTTCATCCGATCGCTCGGGGCGTCGGAAATGATCTGACCATCCCTCATCCGGATGACGCGCCGGGCATGCTCGGCGATGTCGTCTTCGTGAGTGACCATGATGATGGTCTTGCCGGCCTGATTGAGCCGTTCGAGCATCGCCATGATCTCGTCGCTGGTCGCGCTGTCGAGGTTCCCGGTTGCCTCGTCTGCCAGGATGATATACGGATCGTTGATCAGCGAACGGGCAATCGCCACGCGCTGCTGCTGACCGCCGGAGAGTTGATTCGGCCGGTGGTCCATTCGAGTCCCCAGCCCCACCATCTCGGCCAGTTCCAGGGTTCGCTCCTCATCTTCCTCAGTGAGCTTCCCCGAACCCTGGTACGTCAGTGGCAACTGAATATTCTCGTGAACCGTGTACTGCTGAATCAAATTATACGCCTGGAAGATGAAGCCGATAAACCGGCTCCGGACTTCCGAGAGATCGTCGTCACTGAGGTTGGCGACATCCTGGTTGCCGAGCAGGTACTGGCCGCTGGTCGGACGGTCGAGGCAACCGAGCAGGTTGAGCATCGTACTCTTGCCCGAGCCCGACGCCCCCATGATGGCCACGTACTCGCCCGGGTAGAAGTCGACCGAGACGCCGCGGAGGGCGTGCACGACGATGGCCTCCTGACGACTGGAGGCCTTCCCCATGACATACTGCTTGCGAATGTCCCTGAGCCGGACGATCGGCTGGACTCCGGAAGAGTCCAGCTGATCCCCCATGAGCGGGAAGTTTTGCATCTGGGTCACGGTCGAGGACCTCCACCACCAGGACCCCCGGGGCCACCCCCACCAGGACGTCCACCCCCGGGGCCGCCCGCGCCGAAGCCACCACCTCCACCGGCTCCCATGCTCTGCCGCATCTGATCCATTTGCTGGATCTCGGCATCGGTGAAGCCGGCCTTCTTCATGATGGCCTTGCGTTCCTCGTCGGAGGCATCGCGGAGTTTCTGGCGATCTTCGGGGCTGATGTTCTGGAACTTCTGGAACATGGCCGGGTTCGGCCGAGCCCCCTCGCCGCCGGGGCCACCCTCGGCCTTGGCCGCTTCGCGGGCCGAAGGCTGCTCGCCTGCGGCCTTGGCCTTGGCGGCCTCATCATCGCTCCAGTTGCCGAGTTCTTCGGAGCCCTTGCGTTCGCCACCGGCGCCGAAGGCCTCACGGTTCTCGGCTTCGGTCATGATCGCCCGAGGATTGAGCGCGACGCGTTCGCCTTCCTCAAGCCCTTCGGTGACCTCGACATACTTGGTGTTGGTCATGCCGACCTTCACCACCCGGTTGTCCCACTTGCCGTCCCCCTGGTAGACCCAGACGTGATGTTCGCCGCCGTATTCGATGATCGCCTGGACGGGGACGCTTAGAACGTCTTCGAGCCGGGCGATCAGAATCGTCACCTCGGCGGTCATCCCGGGGCGAAGTCCCTCGTTGGCGTTTTCAATCTTGACGAGGGTGGTGTACACCTTCACGTCGGAGCTGAAGAAGCTGGTCGGGTCGGGCAGCGGCTTGACCTCCATGACCGAGCCCACCAGCTCGTTGTTCGGGAACGCGTCGACTCGAATCCGGGAGCTCATGCCCGGCTTGACCTTGTCGATCATCGACTCATGGACCTTGGTGTTGACCTGCATGTTGTCGATGTCGGGCAGCTTGAAGATGGTCTGCCGCTCGCGGACGGTGGCCCCTTCCATGATCGAGGGGCCATCCTGGCTGCCCCATCGCCCTTCTTCCTGGTGGTAGACGACGATGCCGTTGCCGGGAGCGTAAATCTTGCACTTCTCGATCATCCGGCGAAGGCGCTCTTCCTTTTCCTTCTCCAGTTCGAACGTCGATTGCTTGGCCAGCTCATCGGCCCGAGCCTTCTCCACGTCCCCTTCGAGCGACTTGATCTGTTTCTCGTAGGTGTACTGCTTGAGCACTTCGAGACGCTTCTCGGCCTGGTCCAGATTGAACTCGGCCCGCTGCAGGTCGTACTTGTCGCTGAGGTTCTGGGCCTGGCTGATGTAGCCGAGCTTCAGCATGTCTTCCGACCAGTTGAGCCGGTCTTTCGAGCGTTCCAACTCGGACTGGGCGAGCTTGATCTCGCCCATGATCGTCTTTTCTTCCTGCGGGAAGACGCCCTCGATGTACTCGCGAACATTAATCTCAGCGACTTCGCGCGTCTTGATCGCGTTCTGATAGTCGGCGTCGGCTCGCTCGGTCGCAATCTGCTGGTTCGCCAGATTGTCTTTCAGGGCGGCCGAGTCGAGCTCGCAGACGAGCTGATCCTTCACGACCCGAGTGCCTTCGGGCAGGATCATGATGATCGTCGTCTGCCCTTCCACCTCGCTCTTGGCTTCCAGGTTGTTGGTACTTTCCAGGTTGCCCCGTTCCCGGACGGTCACGATCAGCGGGCCTTTTTTCGCCTCGTAGGTCAGGACCGACGGCGCCGCCGGGGCAAGCCACTTCGAGAGGCCGGGCAAGGTCGACAGTGTCGAGCCGCCGACCTCGTCCGTGGACGTGAGAGCGAAGTACCCTCCGGTGCCGACCACCGCCGCGGCCATGGTCAGCACCGCCAGGCGACGGCCGAGCTTAGAACCCGACCCCCGCTTCTTCGGCGCCGGCACCCGGCTGGCCGAAGACGGCGGCTGGTTCGAGTTCTGGAGCGGGGGCAGATCGTGTTCCGACCCCGAGGCCGGCGGCTGAGGGGCTTGCTGAAGGGAAAAGTTCATAGAATGCCTCCCACTCCTCGTAGGGCATGATGCCGAGATCGCGATAAAGATTCAGGCGAGTCGTCTGGAACTGGACCCAGCGTTGGATCAAGCCGTTCTGGGCCGAGTTCACGCTGTTCAGTCCTCGAAGCAAGGTCAGCACGAGCTGGCTACCGGCAGAAGAACCACCCCCGCTACGAGGCGGCTCCAGGAACCGCTGGAACGACTGGTCCAGCGTAACAAGAGCGACAACATATTGCGTCTTGCTAATTTCGTATTGCTGATACTGGAGCTGCAGATTGCGGATGGTCTGGCGGAGTGAGTTCTTCAAGGAGTCCTCAATCTGCATCAGACCTCGGCGGGCTCGTTGGTAGGCAATTTGAGCAGTGACGAACTGATTCCGTTCGGCAACGCGAATCAAGGGCAGTTCGGCTTGCAGGGTCAGCGAGAACTGCTTGCTCTGCTGATCGAAGCCAAACGGGTTGTTCGTGGTTGGCGGGGTGAGGAACTGGTTGGACAGTGTCGTGTTGAAGACACCGAGCAACTGATTGGCCGTCACGGCCAGTTGTCGCCATGCATCATAAAGCTGTGCCCGGGCATTCATCAAGTCGAGTCGGTTTTCCAGGGCAACGCGTTGTGCCGATCGCAGCAAATCTTCCAGCCGCTCGTTGGCCAGCACGAAGATTTCCCGCTCCTGAGCGATGAGGCGATTGATCTCCTCGCGGTCTTCGACGTCAAGCGCCGGATTCAGCAAGGCAATTTCCCGTTCGGTCGCTTCAAGATCGCGTCGCAATTCCTCCTCTTGCTCCGGACCGAGCAGTCCCTGCCGCATGGCGTCGAGTAGGAGCGTTCGCTTCTGCTCGGCCGTCGATCGGGCGAGCTGACGATCCGCAACCCGCTGCTGAATCGGGCGTCGCTGGCGGGCGACCTCGGCGGCCTGTCGGTACAGGGCGATGACCGGACGGCCGTCAATGACCACGTCTTCCAGCGGTGGCAGCTTCTGCACCAGTTCTTCGAGCACGGGCCTGGGCTTGGTTTCCAGACTGTCGATCTCGTCGAAGACCTCTCGGAAGCCTTCCAGCAAGTTGCTGTCAGGCAAGAGCGGCAGGTCCGGCGGCAAACCAAGCTGTTGCTTGAAGTTGTCGAGTTGGTTCCGGTAGGTCACGCTCGACTGCAAGAGGCTCAGCCGCTGGCTCTGCAAGTCGATCTCGACGTTCACAAGGTCAAGCGGGGCGACCGTCGAGGCGGCACCTCGGGACAGCTCCTGGAAGACCTCGAGCACCCGTTCGTAGGCCGCGACGTTCTTCGTATTGTTCTCGACCGCCTGCAGCACACCGAGAACCGAGAGGTAACCCGTCAGGGGGTCGCCGCCGCCGCCACCCGAGAGACCACCGCCGGCCAGCACGCTGACGAAGAACTCCTGGCGGAAGCGCCCGAAGTCTCGAATCGCGTAGAGCAGGTTTCGCTCGGCCTGCGTCAAGGGCTCCAGCACGAAGGCCCGACCACCGCCTCGCAGGAATCGGATCACCAGGTTCAGGGGAAGGAACGATTGCGAGGTCGTCGAGACCGCATTCGGACCCCCGAAATTGATCACCGTCTGATTGGCAAAGTTCCCCGTCACCGACGTGCCGAACGACAAGAGCTTGCCGACTCCGGCCAGCGTACCGATGTTCATCAACGACGCCGGCGTGCCGGTTTCTTGCGTGCGGTAGAGATACGAGTTGCCAGGGTTCGGGCCGGCGAATCCGCCGAAGCTCGGGCCTCCGGGAGACATCCCCGCCGCGAACTGAGGCATGAACTGGAACCGCTGGAGCGTCACGGCCAGGCCCTGAAGGTAAAGATTCTCCAGCTGAAATTGATAGGCGCGACTGTTCTGAAGGGCCAGGGTCAAAATTTTGCGGCCGTCGACAATGTAGGGTTCAACGTCCTTGCCGTAGCCGTAGGCAGCGGCCTCGTCAAAGACGATCGCCTCGGGCTTGAGAATGTCGATCAGGTCGCGGCCGGTATCGGGGGGGACGTCAACGATTCCCGACGCTTCTTCCGGAGTCAGCCCCTGGCCGAACGGATCCCGAGGGTCGATGTCCCCGCCGGGTTGAAGCGGATCAGGAATCTGCAAGGCTACGGCCTGCACAGCGTCATCCCGCCTGGGCTGAAGGGAAAGGTCGTCCGGTAACGGCGTTGATTCGATAGAAAGGTCGTCGGGCAGCGGAGTGGATTCGATGGATGGGCGTCGCGGGTCAGGAGGAGCGGCGTCCTCCGACTCTCCTCCTGGAATAGGCGACATTCTGGGGTCGCTCGGCCCCGCATTCGGATCAAGTGGGAACGGAGAGGGAGATTCGGGCGGCGGAGGGGCCTCCTCTCGGACCGTCGGCCCCGTGTCGATGGTCATATCGACGAGGCGTCTTGGGCCTTCCTCGCGGCGCCACTGCTCCAGTAAGTCCAGGTAACCGGTTCCCTCGGCGGGGCTAATCAGTCGGTGCGTGGGCTTCTGGGGCTGTGGCGAAAGCTCTTGCGCCGCAAAGTCATCGGGCGGAGCAGGGGGACGATCCGGATCATAAGGGTCGGCGAACCGTGACATGGCCGGTGGGGTTTTCGTGAACAAATCGATCCGAAATCTCGGATCGCGGCTTTTCTCGAACACCGCCTCGGTCACATCCTGATCCGCCCAGTTGCGGAAGAATTCCCGAGTGCAACCCGTCGAGGCCGCCAACGCCGCGATGACCATCGCGAGCCGAGCGCTCCAGCCTCCGGTCGTCCTCCGCGTCTTGGACGTGTTCACGATCCTGATCCTCCGCGCTCTGTAAGGCCCGGCGAGCCTCACGGTCCAGCCCTTCGCCAGACCCGGAAGCCCCCTCGACTTGAAATCCGAGAGTGGTCCCGACGGACCGACCCCCCGACTCCTTGGTCGTATCTCGGTTCTGGGTATCGGTCGCTCCGGTTGTTCAGGATGAGCCGATTACGACAGCCGAACTCGGCTTCCCCTCGATTGGCCCATTCAGCAGCCGCCCAGCCGGGACCGAAAAACCATTGCAGAATCAAAGGACCGCGCGGGGCCATTGCGCCGGCTTGGCGGAACTGGATTGATCGATCTCCTCGGGATTTTTCCTCGGGTGTCCGAACGATCCGGCGGGTCCGCGGCGCGTTATGGTCCCGGTCGGTACCTTGCTTGCCGCCGCCTGGGGCCGTGGCATGGACGCGATCGGTCTTGGAGGTTGAGGAAGGAGTCTCCAGATGCCTTTCGGCTTGCCCAACAGCCGCCCACCGGCCTGGCGCCGACGTCGGCACCGCGCTCACATTGGCGGCCCGCTGTCTCTCGAACGCCGAGACCTGCTCACCGTGATCAGCTTGATCAACGGGGTTCAGGCCGGCCCGAATGCCCTCAGCATTGACGGCTTTCCCACGGCACCACCGCCCCCCCGAGTTGTCCCCTCGACGGCGCTCGGCGTTCAGTTCACCTCAACGACCAACCAGACCCGCGCCGGTTACAGCGTGGCGGTGGCCGGTGACGTCAATGGCGATGGATTTGACGATTTCCTCGTCACCCGCCAGTTGACGAGCATCCTCAGTGATCCCGAAGCGGAACAGATCACGGGGATCGTCTCGCTGGTCTTCGGCTCTCGGGCCGCGGACCCGAACGTTTCGCCGACGAACTTCCTGTCGCTCATCAATGCTCGCGGCGATGACACGGTCAACCCGCCCATCCTGCCCCGAAACGAACGGGTTGCAGACCTGACCCAACTCGGGAATCCGATCCAAAGTTCTCCCGCAACCGGGGGACCGACCTTCCCGTTCGATGGGCTGACCTTTACCACCAGCCTGACTCCGAACGACGACCTCGGCTACGCCGTCGCAGCCCTTGGTGACGTGAATGGTGACGGGCTGGCCGATTTCGCCATCTCGGCTCCTGGTTTCAACAACAATGCGGGCCGGGTCTACGTCGTCTATGGCTCTCGCCAGTTCGACCAGATTCCCGACGGTCTGAACACGGTCGACTTCGACCGCCCCGCCGACATCAACCCCGCCGTCCGCGTCACGGTCATCGAAAACAACCAGTTCCCGGGCGCTCGCTTTGGCGCCTCGGTGGCCGGCGTTGGTGATGTGATCAACAACACCTTCGCCGACTTCGCCGTGGGTGCACCTCGGGCCGACGTCGGGGTCGGATTGGTCGATAACGGTGCGGTTTATCTGTTTAACGGTCAAACCTTCCGCACGGCGAATCCCCCGGCGCAGATCAACCTCGACAACTTCGGTTCGGTCGGAAATAGCCGGGGCATCCTGTTCGCAGGGGCCGCGACCGGAAGCCGAGCCGGATTCTCGGTGGGCCGCGGCGGCAACTTCGACGGCAACCCCGGGGGCGAGCTGCTCATCGGTGCCCCGTCTTCGCCCGGCGCCCTCGATCTGAACGAAGGCCGCGCTTACGTGGTCTACGGGGCTCCGAACCTGCTGAGCCAGTTCATCACCAACGGCGTCGCGCCCACCGTCTCGCTCGGTGCGTTGAACGTCACGGTCAACAACACGACCGTTGAGGGCGTTGCCTTCGAGGGAGAGGCCCCGGGCGATCTGACCGGATTCTCGGTTGCGGGCGTGGGCAACTATAACGGTGCCGCTCCCGATGACATCCTCATCGGCTCTCCCGGATTCGGACCCGATACCGGACGAGCGTCTCTGGTCATGGGAGGCCCTCGCCCCGCTCTGGCGAACCGCAACCTCCCGCTCACCGGCCTGAATCCCGCCGTCTTCGTTTCGAGCAACTTCAACGGCATCAATCCGGGCGACGGGACCGGGTTCTCGGTGGCCGGCGTTCGCTCACTGAATGACGACAGCCTTTCCGAAATCCTGATCGGTGCTCCCGGATTCGGGAACAATGCCGGTGCGGCCTATCTGGTCGCCGGCACGTCCCAGCCGCTTCCGGCAACCGTCGGCCTGGTCTCGATTGCCGCCGGAGCGACCGACCTGCCTCCCGGGATTCAGTTCACCCTTCCCCGAGGAGAGGGGCGACTGGGATGGTCCGTCTCCGGGGTATCCCCGTTCAGCACCCGGAACGCCACGGTTGACGCCGATCGTCGCGGCGACTTCCTGATCGGAGCCCCGCTCGACGCCCTTCCGTTCCCCGGATTTGGGAGCGCGTTCCTGCTGGAGGGGGGGCTCGTCCCGCTGGCCACTCCTGCTCCCGGACCTGGCCCTGGACCCGGACCTGGCCCTGGACCCGGGCCGATCCCCGGTCCCATCCTGCCAACCGTCCGGTTCGAGTTCCCCGGGGTCAATGCCGCCGCTCCGCAGTACGGCGAGGCGTTGGTGCCGACTCCCGAGACGCTCTCCGCGGGCCTCTCGTTCTACCGTCCTTTGCCGTTCGGACCTGCGACCTTCCGGCAGTTCTACGCTCGGCCGGGCTTCGCCCAGCGGTTCACGAACTACTTCCACCCGGAATCGGCCGTCAGTCGTCCGGTCTCCTCGCCTCACTCGAACCGGCCCGACGGCATCTACACGCTCCCGAAGAACGTCTTCACCCGAGGACGCTTCAAGCCGGGCCAGATCGTCGGCCCGATCAACCACGGCGTCCGGACCATTCCGCTTCAGCAGTTCCGAACCGCAACGCCGGGACTCGTTCCAAACCGGGCGTTGCTTCTCAACCGAGGCGGCCTCCGCTAAGCACTCGCTGGTGATCGCTCGCTGGTGATCTGCACCGAGTTCAAACCCGGCCGGCTCATGCTCCCCACTCGGAGCATGGGCCGGCCGTCTTCGGTTTGGAGGATCGGCTCAAACTCGCTCCTCCCGAACACTCCCGTCGCTCAGAGTTTCCCGGCAAGCCGTTCGGCCAGTCGCTCCAGGGCCGGGCTCCGGTCCATCGCGTCGAGATGAACGTTGATCAAGGTGTAGCTCTCGCGGTTCTCCCAGGCTCGGGTCAACGCGACATCCAGCTCGTCCTCGGTCCGGGCCTCCAGTCCCAGCCCGGCCCCGAGCAATTCAGGAACCCGGTGGTACGACCAGTTCAAAATGTCGTTGAATGGCCCGTCGAGAATATACCGTTCGGTCGTGTATCCCTTGTTGTTCAGCACCACGACGATTGGCGCCAGGCCGTTGCGGATCACCGTTGACAGTTCCATCCCGGTCATCTGAAACGCACCATCCCCTACAATAACCAGCGGACGCAAGGCCCTGTTGGCCAGGCCGGCACCCACCGACGCCGGAACTGCGAATCCCATCGACGTGTAGTAGGCGGGGCTAAGGAACTCGGTGCTTCGACTGATCCGCAGCTCTGCCGAACCGAACAGCGAATCGCCGATGTCGGCAATCACCATCACGTTCTCGTCCACCAGATGATTGAGCCGGGCGAACAGGCGGGCCGAGGTCATCGGCTCTCCCGGTCGTGCCGACCACGGCGGAATCGGCAACGGTCGGGAAGGGGGGGCGGGAACATTTAGCGCAAGACGCCGCGCACGCAATCCTTTCAGGAAGTCGTCGAGCCGAACATCGCGGTAATGATGATGCCGAATCCGAAGATCCTCACTCGTCGCGTCGATGCATCGCGACGAATCGAGCTTGGCCGTGAAGATTCCCAGATTGATATCCGTCAGGAAGCAACCCAGCATCAGGAGACAATCCGACGCTTCCACATAGTCGGTCACCTCCGCCCGACCCATCGCCCCTTCATAGATTCCGGCAAACAAAGGGTGCTCCTCACTGATGACACTTTTGCCCAGCAAGGTCGTGGCGATCGGCAGCCCCGACTGCTCAGCCAGTGCGAGCAACTCACTCTGAAGCCCGAAGCGATGAATCTCAACGTCGGCCAGAATCATCGGCCGCTTTGCCTGTCGGAGCATCGCCTCGGTTTCGTCGAGCGCCTCGCGAAGCGCGTCGGGATCACTTGGCGGCAAGGGTCCGGGAACCGCGTGCGGATAAACCTGCTCGGCGAGCAGCATGTCGCGCGGCACTTCAATGTAGACCGGCCGCTTGTATCGCAAGGCCGCCGCCAGGACGCGGTCAATCTCCGAGAAGGCCGTCAACGGGTCGTCCAGCACCGTCGCCGCGGCCGTGAATTGCTTGAACACCTGATACTGCGTATCGAACTCCTTGACCTTGTGATGCAAGAGGGGGTTCCGCTCCCGTTCCGAGAGACCCGGCGATCCCGTCAGCACGACCACCGGCGACTTCTCGGCATAGGCCCCCGCGATACTGTTGCAGGCGCTCAGGCCGCCGACGCAATAGGTCACCGCCATGCAGCCGAGTCCTCGAACCCTGGCGTAAGCATCGGCCGCGAAACCGGCGGAATCCTCTCGCGTCATGCCGACGACCTGAATCGGGCTGTCGTCGAGCATCTTGTAAAGATTCAAGATATAATCGCCAGGGATTCCGAACAGGTGTTCGACCCCGAGCGCCTGAAGCCGGTCGATCAGGTAGCGGCCAACCGTCGTCGGCTGCTGCGACGGTGGCAATCCGTCTCGCGACGGAGCGGCGATGTTGCTGGCCATGGTCGTCCCTCTCTCGTGATGGTTGATCGCGTCAGCGGCCGTCTCCCCGACTCAAATCGACCCGAGGCCCTTCCCAACGAGGAAGCGGGCCCACTGCCCCTTCGGGAACGGGGTGCGGAAAGACATAGACCCACACTTCTCGACCCATCCGGGTCCGAACCACAATCCGGAGAAATTCCCCTTCCGCCACTCCTTCATACGGATCCAACACCTCAAGCAGTTCGATCGGCTCGACCGATCGCACGTGCCCTTCGACCCATCCCGCCTCTGGATCGTCCCAGTCGATCAGCGCCGGATACGGCCCCAGGTCGTACAAACGTCCCCGAACGGCGTCGGCGTTCCAGCCTCCCCGACGGGCTGCCCCCGCATCGTTCGGCCCAAGCGTGCCGTACGCAAACAAGAAGCCCGGTGACGACGAATCCGAGCAAGCATCCATTCAGACCTTGTCCCCCTTTTAAGAACTCCGATCAGCCGTCCCCATCCCCACGTCAACAGGCTCAAGCCCTCCTCGCAGCCAGGACTTCCCGCTCGATCGGGCAACGGCGTTCCATCCCGAGACCCGTCCCACTCATTATATATATGACCTCCCCCGACGGATCCTGGAACCTCTGAATACCTCCACCTCCACGGTCCAGGCGTCGCCGCCCCCTTTGTGAGGAACGACATTCCCGAATCCAGGGATCCACGAACCGCTCAAGATCGGTTCTGTCCGAGGTTGCAGGTCCAAAGACTCGCATTAGCTGATTGGTTCTGATAGGCTCAGGACGCGTGAGATCCCCCCATGGATTCATGGAATTTTCATGACGAGACTGCTGCCATGAGTCGCTCGACGTTCCAAGTCTGTGCTGCAATGCTGTGCGCCCTGGTCCTGATCGGTTGCGCCAAGAAACCGGTCAACACCGAGGCGAAGGGGAGCGGCGAGCCGGGCAAGCCCCTGGTCAGCACCTCGGTCGGAACCCCTCCCTCCAATGACGAATGCTGGGAGTATGGCGCGTCGTTTGAGGACGCCACGCTCCTGGTCGATGCCGAAGCCCTGTCTCAGATGATCGACTGGCAGGCCGTGGTCGACGAGGCCACCCGAGACATCGACGCCCCGGCTGATGTGAAACGCGACTTCTCCCAGAGCTTTGTGCAGGCCAGTCGGGGAGGCCAAAGCGGTCTGGTTTCCACCTTGGTCGAAACCATCAATCAAGGGGGGACCTGCTCCCCGCTTCACCTGATCGGGGGCAAAGCTCAACGCGGGGTTCGGTTCCGATTGCTCACCGTCGAGGGCGCGCTCAATTACCTTGATTTCTATCTCGCCCGTCGGGCCGATGGCTCAATCAAGGCCGTCGATGTCTTCCCCTACGCCGTCGGAGAGTCGATTGCCCAAAGCACGCGACACTTTTATCTCTCCGCCGTGGCCGAGTCGCAGCGCAACCTCATTGATCGGCTCACCGGGAAGGAACAGGTTCTTCTCACTCATCTGCCGACCCTCTTGCAGATGAACGAGAATCTTCGGAACGGGCAGTTCGAGGCCGTGCTCACGGCCTATCGAGGCTTGCCCGAATCCTTGCAACAAGACCGACTGTTCCTTGTGCCGCGCTACACGGCGGCCTCACAGGTCGATGATGCCGAGTACGAGGCTGCCCTGGCCGACTTTCGCAAGTACTACCCCAACGACCCCAGCGCCGATCTCTTGATGATCGACGCCCATTTCCTCCAGCGCGATTTCGACGCAGCGCTGGCCACCATCGATCGCCTCGACCGTTCCATCGGCGGCGACCCCTACCTGCAGGTCCTTCGGTCGAGTGTCCACATCGAACAGAACCGGTTCGCCGCGGCTCGCGACGCGATCGAAAAGGCGATCGAGGCCGAGCCCTCGCTCATCGAGGCGTACTGGGCCTTACTTGGCCTCTCGCTTACACAGGAAGATTTTGATGAAACGGCCCGGATGCTCGATCTGATCTCCGAGACCTTCGACATCGAGTTTACCGACCTCACCGAGGTTCCCGAATACGCTTCCTTCGTCGCCTCGCCTCAGTACGCCCAATGGATCGCTCGACAGCCGGCGTCCTCGTCCGATCCCATCGAGGAACCAGGCAATCCGGACGATCCCACTGCCGACGGTCCGTCCGACCTCTGAGTCGTCGCCGCCGATGAAAGCCCAACCCATTGAGCCGGAGCTGTTCTCGAAAGGCGTCTGGCTCGGTCCGATGGCCGGTCCTTTTCGCAAAGGGAATTGGCCCTGAGACCAGAGAGCGGGTAGGCTCTCGATGACTGACGACATCGTACATGGAAGCGAGACGCGAGATGGACTGGAAGGCGATCCGAGACGCCGAGTTCCCCGTGACCGAGCGCTGGGCCTACCTCGACCACGCCGCCATCGCCCCCATTCCTCGGCGGGCCGGCGACGCCATGCGGGCCTGGGTCACGGAACAGGAAACCAATGGTTGCATCCACTGGATGACCTGGCGGAACGAACTGGAAGTGGTCCGCCAGCGGGCCGCTCGCCTGATTCACGCCGAACCCGCTGAAATTGCCTTCATCACCAGCACGACCATGGGCATCGGTCTGGTGGCCGAAGGCTTCCCCTGGAAGGAGGGGGATAACCTCGTCACCCCGGCCGAGGAGTACCCGTCGAACCTGTTCCCCTGGATGAACCTGGCCTCCCGAGGCGTGGAAACCCGGCCCGTTCGGAGCCGCGACGGTCGGATCTGGATCGACGACCTCCTGGCCGTCATGGACGACCGCACCCGATTGCTCGCCATCAGCCACGTCGAGTTTGCCTCCGGATTTCGCAACGACCTCGACGCCCTGGCCGAAGTCTGCCACCAGCGCGGCGTCGCCCTGTTTGTCGATGCCATTCAGGGGCTCGGCCCCCTGACAATCGACGTCCGCCGGACCCCGATCGACTTCCTCGCGGCTGATGGGCACAAGTGGCTCCTCGGCCCCGAGGGAGCCGGCCTTCTGTTCATCCGATCCGACTGGATCGACCGACTTCGGCCGATCCTTGTCGGCTCGAACAGCGTCACCAGCTCCTACAACGATCCCGAACCCGCCTTCGATTTGAAGCCCGATGCCGGACGATGGGAAGGGGGCTGCTACAATATGGCCGGCTTGCTCGGCTTCGGGAATAGCCTCGAACTGTTCCTCGAACTCGGGCCCGATCGGGTCTCCGATCGTATCCTCGATCGGGCCGAGGGGGTCCGCGACCGTGCCCGCTCTGCCGGCTGGACGGTCCTCGGGTCCGACCGGCCCTCGGATCGCTCGGGAATCGTCGTCCTCGACCGCCCGGGGACCGACCCCGACGCCATCGTCCGCGCCCTCCGCGCCTCGGGGGTCTCCATCAGTGCGAGGCGCGGCAAGCTGCGAATCAGCCCCCATCTCTACAACTCCGACGACGATCTCGACCGCCTGGCCGAGGGGCTGCGCGCGTCCTCCTGACTTCTTCCGATGCCCCTTGAATTCCGGCGCCTTGCTCACAAGACTCTCCGCCGGGAGGCTACGCTCATGGAATTGTCGTCCCGAACGGCCGTCTTCACCGGAACGTTCGACCCGATCACGCTCGGGCACCTCGATGTCATCTCCCGAGGACGATTGCTGTTCGAACACCTGGTCGTGGCCATCGGTGTCAATCCGACCAAGCAGGTCCTCTTCCCGATCGAAGAACGGGTCGATCTGGCCCAGCGCGTCCTCGGTCAATTCGAAAACGTCGAGGTCCGGGCCTTCGAGGGACTCACCGTCGATTTTGTGCGGAGCATCGGTGCTCGGGTCATCTTGCGGGGCTTGCGCACCCTTTCCGACATGGAATATGAATTCAGTATGACCCTGACCAACCACCGGCTCGACCCCGGCATCGAAACCGTCTTCCTGATGGCAGACGGCGAATATGCTCACGTCTCCAGTTCCTTGATCAAACAAGTCGCCCGCTACGGCGGTCCCGAGGCCCTCGGGCGGTTCGTGCCCAAGGCCCTGGTCACTCCAATCCTGGAGAAGGTCCGCAACGCGCTCGTCTGACGCTCCCCAACTCCCGCGATCCTCCCCTTTCGAAAAGGACATTCTCTCCGATGCGACCCACCGAGACGATCGCCCTCCGCCGGGAACCCGGCCACATCATTCGGAGCCTGGTCGCCCTCTTGCTTCGTCTGGGTCTGGGCCTGATTTTCCTGATGGCCGGTTTGCAGAAACTCGACGACATGAGCGAGGCCGGGAAACCCGCTTTGGCCCAGGTCGAAGACCTCGTGGATCAACTCGACGAGGCCGACGAACCGCTCGACGAGGCCGACGAGCCGACCGCCGCCGATGATCCCACGGCCTCTGTTGATCCCGAGGCCGAGGCCGAGCCTCGTTATCCCGAGACCATTCGGGGCATGTTCGCCGACACCTGGATCGGCCGGGATTTGAAACCGGCGCTCGATCTCTATACCGCGTTCTTGCCCCTGGCCGAAGTCGGCGTGGGGGCCCTCCTGATTGCCGGCCTCTTCACCACCCTCTCGGCCTTTTTCTCAGGATTGCTCCTGCTGAGCCTCACCTTCGGCTGGATCGTGCTTCAGAATTCGAGCATGTATCCCAGCATGATGACGTACTTGCTCGTCAACGCCGCGATCCTCTGGCTCTCGCCGATCACCAGCAATTATCTCTCGCTGGACGGCCTGCTGTTCGGCTGGTTCTGGAAGCCGAAGGACGAAGGGGAGTATCGCCGGGAATACGAGGCCCCAATCCGGTCTTGACCGGGGGCATCCATCAAACGCTTCGCGTCCTGACAGGGCGACACCGTCGCGCGAACCTTCTCCATCCCGAAGGTTCGCGCCCAAAGCCCCCCCCGACATCCGCGACCCAGACACAACGCGTGCCCCAGCAGTCGCTCACTCCGGCTCGGATCGAGCCGGAGTGAGACAGTCCTGGGCCAGCTCTATGGCCTTGATCATGCCTCGGGCCTTGCTGACCGTCTCCTCGTACTCGGTGGCCGGATCGCTGTCGAAGACGATCCCTGCTCCGGCCTGGATATCAGCCAGGTTGCCTTGCACCACCAGCGTCCGCAAGGCGATGCAGGTATCCATGTTGCCGGTCGAGTCAATGTAGCCGACCGCCCCACCGTATGGTCCGCGACGAGTCGGCTCGACCTCGTCAATAATTTCCATCGCCCTGACCTTCGGCGCCCCGCTCACCGTCCCGGCCGGCAACCCGGCCCGCAGGGCATCGAAGCAATCCTTGCCCGCTTCGAGCTTCCCCACCACGTTTGAAGAAATGTGCATGACGTGGCTATAACGCTCGATCTTCATCACCTCGGTCAAGCGAACGCTCGATCGCTCGGCCACGCGGCCGACGTCATTACGGCCCAGGTCGATGAGCATGACATGCTCGGCCCGTTCCTTTGGATCGGCCAGAAGTTCCTCGGCCAGGGCGCGATCCTCGTCTTCATCCTTGCCCCTGCGGCGAGTGCCGGCCAGCGGCCGGATGGTCACCTCGCCATCTTCGACCCGCACCAGAATCTCGGGAGACGAGCCGATCAGGCAGAACTCCTCAAACGGCAGGTAGAACAGGAACGGGCTAGGATTGACCACCCGCAACGCCCGGTAAATATCGAACGGCTCGGCCGTCGTCTCGACCCGGAACCGCTGGCTCGGAACGACCTGGAACACGTCTCCGGCCTTGATGTATTCCCGACAGCGTCGGACCGCGTTTTCGAACTGGTCTCGCGTCATGTTCGACGCCGGTTCCAGGCGCGGGGCTCCCCTCGTGTCGAGATCGGCCGGAGGCAAGTCGGGCCCCGGCCCGGAGAGCCGATCGACCAGTTCCTGCAATCGAGCAGCGGCCCGATCGTACGCATGCTGAACCGAGGCCGGGTCGTCCGGGACCTCGGGCCTCGCCTGGGCGACCACCAGCACGGTCTTCCGAATATTGTCGAAGATCACCATCCGGTCGAAGAACGCGAAGGCCAGATCGGGCAACCCTCGATCGTCAACCGGAGCGTTCGGCAAGCGTTCGGTATAGCGCACCGCGTCGTACGAGGCATAACCAACCGCCCCGCCGCAAAACCGCGGAAGCCCCGGAAGATGAATCGATCCGTACTGGTGGACCAGCTCCCGAAGATTCTCGAAGGGGTCGGCCGATTCGAAATGCCGAGGCTCTCCCTTGCCGTCGGTCGGAACGATCGAGACGCGATGCCCTCTGGCCTCGAATCGCAAGAACGGCTCGGTCCCGAGGAAGCTGTAGCGACCGACTTTTTCTCCTCCGACGACACTCTCAAACAGGAATGACGGTCCCGGCCGGGCAATCCGCGCAAACGCCGAAACGGGGGTCAATCCGTCGCTGGTCAATTCCCGATACACCGGAAAGCCCGGTCCCTGGCCGATCAGTGAGGCAAGGCGCTCGGGACTGGGATGGAGAATCGGCCGGGCGGGTGACGAGTCGCTCATGAGCGGGTGATCGATTCCGAAGACTTCGAGACGGGAAGGCACCTCAGCCTGACCTTGAGGGTCGATCTTATCAGCCCCCGGATTCCCCCGGCAAGCATGGCACCCGACACAGAACATCCCTTCCGAGGTTCGCTCAACCGCTTCGAGCAGCCCCTCGCGGACGATCCCGGTTGCTTGACAGGTCGGGGGGCATCATTACAATGGAACGCGATCGTCAATGCTGATGAAACACGACCCCCCCGCGCTGCGTCTTTGCCGGAGTCTCGCGGAGGGTCCGGCCGATCTCCCGGCGGGGTCCGCCGGTTGTGATCGGGTCCGGGGACCGCGGCGATGAAATGCCAGAAGTGCTCCAAGCCGGCGACCTACCACATTACCGACCTCGACCCCGAGGCACCGGGAACGTTCGCCGTCTTTCATTTTTGCGATGAGCACGCCTTGCAGCATCTCGCGCCGGCAGCCTCTCAACCCGAAAGTCTTCCGGTCGGGCAGCTAGCCAAGGATCTGGTGTCCGGATCCGGTTCCACCCTCGAATCCTCCCCGGCCGATGCCCTGAGCTGCCCGAACTGTCAGATCAGCTTTGCCGAATTTCGCAGTACCGGCCGCCTCGGTTGCCCCTATGATTATGAGGTCTTCCGAGACGAGTTGATGCCCTTGCTCGAAAACATTCACGGTGAAACCCGCCACTCGGGCAAGGCTCCCAAGCGAGCCCCTCGGACCAGCCGACTGCAAAATACCCTGATCCGCCTGCGGAACGATCTGAAGCGCGCCATCGCCGCCGAAGACTACGAGGCCGCCGCCCGGCTTCGCGACGAGATCCGCTCTCTCGAACAGGAGCAGGGCCGTTGACCCGGATCGGCCTCCTCGGGATCGTTGCCAACCTGCCCCTGACCCTCTCCTGCCCCCCAAGGAGCTGCCTGCCATGACCTGCCAGCGCTGCTCCCGGGAGGCTTCGGTCCACCTCTCCGAAACGGTTGATGGTCAGCGTCGCGAGCTGCATCTGTGCGGCCCTTGTGCGCGGAAGGCCGGTCTGACCCCGCCCGACCCTCCTCCCAACGCCGCCCTCGAAGCCATCGTCGATCACCTGATCGTCCAGCACGTCGGGGAACTCGTGGGAGAACTGGCCAGGACCTCCTGTCCCCTCTGCGGGCTCAAGTTCATGGATTTCCGCACCGGCGGTCGCCTCGGCTGCCCGAACGATTACGAAGCCTTCACCCCCGGCCTGCTGCCCTTGCTCCGAGCCGCCCACGGCGCCTCGCGGCACGTGGGCAAAATTCCCCGCAAACGAACCCCGCCGAGCCGCTCTCCTCGACTCCGGCTCCGCGCCCGGCTCCGGGAGGCCATCTCCCGAGAAGAGTACGAGCTGGCCGCCGCCATCCGGGACCAGCTCCGCCAGGAGGATGCCGACCAATGAACCTTGACGCCCTGACTCGCACCTCCGGCGAGTGGCTCCGCGGCACCGGACCCGAGAGTGACATCGTCATCTGCTCTCGCATCCGGCTCGCCCGCAATCTGGCCGATTTCCCCTTCACCAATCGCGCCAGCGACACCGAAAAGACCGAGATCGAACGCATCTGCCGGGCCACGATGGACAAGGCCGGCCTGGAACTCGACTACCAATCCGTCGTCAACCTCGATGCCCTCGACCGTCAGCTTCTCGTCGAACGCCAGCTCATTAGCCGAGAGCTTAGTACCGGTGAAGGCCCCCGAGGGGTCGCCATCGGCCCCCGAGAAAACGTCTCGGTGATGGTCAACGAGGAAGACCACCTGCGCATCCAGGTCATGAACTCGGGCTTCAGCCTGGCCGACGTCTGGGAACAGATCAACACCCTCGACGACCAGATCGAGGAGTACCTCCACTACGCCTTCAACCCTCAGCTCGGCTACCTGACCGCCTGCCCGACGAACGTCGGCACCGGTATCCGGGTTGGCGTTATGCTCCACCTGCCCGCCCTGGCCAACACCAAGCAGATTGAGAAGGTCTTCCGCGCCCTCCACAAGCTCAACCTCGCCGTCCGAGGACTCTACGGCGAAGGCACCCAGGCCGACGGCGACTTCTACCAGATCTCCAACCAGCAGACCCTCGGCAAGAGCGAACGCGAGCTGATCCGCAACCTCTCCGAGGTCGTCCCCCAGATCATTAACTACGAACGCCAGGCCCGCCAGGAGTGGATCGGCCAGCGCCGCCAGCACCTGCACGACCAGGTCAGCCGCGCCTACGGCGTCCTCAAGACGGCTCACACCATCTCCAGCTCCGAGACCATGCACCTGCTCTCCAGCGTCCGCATGGGGGTGAACCTCGGCCTGATCGACGACCTCGAAATCCGGACCGTCAACGAGTTGTTCATCCACACCCAGCCGGCCCACCTCCAGAAAATCCAGGGGGAGCCGCTGGAAGTTGACGAACGCAACATCGCCCGCGCCGGTTACATCCGCCGCCGCCTCGCCAGTGACAACCAGGCCGCCGAGGAGCGCGAATGACGATTGAACATCGGGGGGTGCCGATTCCCCCCGATTCCTCTCGTCCTGGTTTGGAAGACTGTCACCGGATCATCCTGAAAACGTAACAATTTGACAGGGTTTTCCGCGAGGTGGTCGAGCACTCGTCCGGGAACCGCCCCAAGGCAGGCTCCCGACCGCACGAATTATTGAGCGAATCGGTTGCGTAAGATGTTCGCTGCTGCTCGGCTCTGGTTCTGAATTCTGATCAATAGGCGATGTGTGGCGGGTGCGATGCTCGAAGGTCTCCCGATCGACCCTCATACCGTGCTCGGCATCCCTCCCGACGCCGACTCCGAGGCCATCCACGAGGCCTTCCGCCGCAAGTCGAAGAAGCACCACCCCGATGTAGGCGGCGATGAATGGGCCTTTCGGATCGTCGTCCGAGCCTACGAACTGCTGACCCAGCGCACTCCCGAGGTCGTCTCGCCTCCCTCTCCGTACGACTTCGACGACCCCGATCTCGACCACGACCCTCACGCCGCCCCCTCCCGAGACTGGGCCGCCGAATCCGAACGCGTTCGCCCCGGTGTCCGGGACAAGGACTTCCCTCCAGCTCGCATGGTCCTGGTCGAGGTTCTCTGGTTCCGTATGGAGATCGCCGACATTTACGCCCTCCTCGACCGCACCGAGGCCAGTTCGTTCAGCGGCTCCCTTCACCTCACCTGGCCCGACCCCGACACCCAACTCGAACAGCCGCTTGACCCGGTCGAACTGCACGCCGTCCTCCGCGAGCTCACCGACGCGTTCGACCACCTCCGCTCCCGCCCGAACGTCCTCAATGCCTCCAGCCGAGTCGATCTGGGCCGCTTCGAGGCCTGGCTCAGCTATGCCTCCGGTCGAGACGCCTGGAACGCCTTCACCACCCTCCGCCCCTCCCTCAACTCCCGAGGCCTCGGCGTTCGCCAGCTCACCCGAGAACTCACCATCCCCCGCGAGCCCGGCGAGTCTCCTCCCCGCTGACCGAACTCGCCCCCATCATTCCTGTTGAGATCCTCCGCCAAACAAACACCTTTCCCTGAGTTTCCCCTCGTTCGCCAGAGTGTGTGACTGAGGTTGCCGATTTCCACGAGACTCAAGGTCGTGGGGCATCGATTCCCGACCTCCCCACCTCGTGGCCTGAGGTGCTCTGCGCTCCCTCTCTGGGGCCTGAACACACCTCGCCTCGCCCCTTCTTTGGCAACATGATCGAGTAACTCTCACCGCGTGCGGGCTTCATTTGAGGGCGTTAATTGGCCCGCCGTTCCCTGCGTCCGAGTCCGTTAGCCGTCCATCAACTGCTCAATCGAGGGCGTAACCAAACACACCCAATGGGTCGCCGCCCTTTACGCGAATCGAACCTCTGCGAGCCGAACGCGAATTCCCGGAACGAACCCATGCAGTTCGACGGAACTCTTGAGCTTGCAAACCTTTACTCGTCACCAATACCCGCGCTCCCGGGCGTTCCGTGCCCAGGTTCATCGTCGTATCGACACGACGCGTAGCAACGACCCTTTGGCGAGACTCGGCCTCCTTCCAGGTCTCATTGGGGAGGCCGAGGGTCACCATTGGGTTCGGAACTCTGCTCTGACCAAACAAACCCAATCGTCCGAATACCGAGGATGGGAGGCTTATCGAGCCTGACCAAACGAGGCGAGTTCGGCGGCAATCTCCGGAGTATCCCAATCCATCGCGCCGACCTCTCGACGGACGATCCGGCCATCGGGATCAATCAGGAAGGTGGCAGGAATGCCGCTGGTGCTGAACTCGGCGGGAGGGTTCGACGCGGCCACGAGCACTTCGGCCTCGCCAATATTCGTGCGATTGAGGAACCGCTGCACCGGGTCGAGGCTGTCATCCACCGACACGAGCACGACGGCCACATCGGCATCCTTCAGCTCCGGACGCTTCGATAGAGCGATGAGCGACGGCATCTCCATCATGCACGGAGGGCACCAGGTCGCCCAGACGTTGAGCAGGACCGGCCTCCCCTTGTAGCTGGCCAGGTCGACCGGAGCACCGTCAGGATTCACGACCTTCCAGGCGTACTGGGTTGTGCCGGCTCCAGCGCCGCCTCCGGCGTTCGTCCCAACCATCTCCCGGTAAAGGACGAAGCCCCCGGCGAAGACCGCCAGCGCCATCAAGAGGATTCGCAGGCGCTGGGTCGACTCAAGCTTCTGGGTCGCCGAGGGGGCTCCCGACTCGTCGGGGGTCATCTCGGGAGCTGTGGAGGAGTCCTTGGACATGGGCGTCCCACCTTTCGGGAGTGAGGGAAGCGTCTTGCGTTGCGTCGAATCGTCTCCGAGCCCTTTACGAACCATAAGGCTCCGGGGTTCGGAGGCGGGCGATCGATTACTCCGAACCTCGGGTCGCGGCGACGGGGGCGAGCAGGTTGTCAACCGGAGCGTAGTCGTCGGTCAGAATGATCCCCCGCGATCGGATCCGGAGCGCATCGCGATGCTCAAACCCGTACGGATCAGGCAGAAACGGCTCACCCGATTGTTCGAACTTGGGGTCTCCCGGCCGATCACCGAGATCACTCAGGTCAATCGGAGACTCCGAGGCGACGACCACGAAGGTCTCCCGGAATCCATTCCCGGGGGTGTCGGTGCCAAAGACTTCGACGTCGGAGAAGGTCAGCTTGGCCGTCTCGGTCCATGCCCCCAGAAAGGCCCCGAGGTTTCGGGCCTCCGTCACTCCATCGGCCGCAATTCGAGTCATCCGAGTCGGATCGCTCCCGACCGCTCGCGCAGCTTCGGCCACCTGACGTGCCAGGGTGTCGAGTTCTCCTCGGATTGCCCGCTCCGCAAGGGACTTGGCAACGGCGTTCGCATAGTCTTCCGACCCTCGGCGGACCCCTAGGTCCCGGAGCTTCCGGGAGATCGCGTCGGATTGCCGGGCTTCGACGCGCTGGGCCGAGGTCATCTCCCGTTGCTGCTCGGCCGGGATCGAGAGCCGATGGGACAGCAAGGCGGGGCTTTCCTTGAGGTCGGCCTCGACCGCCTGCAAGGCCGAATCAATCTGCTGGGCCAGCCGGTCGATGTCCGTGTCGGGGTTGATCACTTCGAGCAGGTTGACAATCGTTCGAGTTCCGCCAAACCAGACCTCGACGATCGCCTCGGCAACCTGTTCCGGCTGCCGAGTGACCCCGGCCCTGCGGAGCAACTCGACCGTCGCGTCTACCTTCTTCTGGTTCAGCACGGCGATCAGGGCATCTGCTGTGGCGTTCTGATCGCGCTGTGCCTGGGCTCGGGCCAGCGTGTCGAGCGCGACCTCCGCCAACTGGTCCACATCGCCTCGAAAAGGGGTCTCGAGCCCGGCAATGGGATCGCGGAGCGCTGCTTCGATCTCCTTCCGTTGTCGAGAATCCACTCCTTCCAGTGCGTTCTGGACCGCCTCACCGATCAGGCCGAACCGACTCCCCAGGGGTTCGCCTCGCCACGAGGTTCGGATGGCTCGGGACAATGCTTCGGCCGAGTCCTGAACATTCCCCGCTTCGTGGAACACGGCGGCGACCGCATCAATCTGGGCCTGCTCCAGCGCCCGCTCGGCGGCGATCTGGTCGGCCCGGTACACATCAATGATGTTGATCATGTACGCCCCATGAGGGTCGAGCAACTCGGCCAGCCGGTCGTTGAACTCTCGGGTCGTCAGGTGCCAGGGAACCGAGAAGTCGTTGAAGGCGTCGCCAAAGATCAGGTCGTACGGTTCTTTCCCTTCGAACCGCTCAACAAACTGGCGAGCGTCTCCCCAGTGTGTCTCAATCGTTGTGTTTTCGGGTAATCCGAGCGCCGCGTGGTTTGCCCGGGTCACGGCCGGGTCAATCTCGGCCACGTCGCAATGGGCATTCGGATAGAGGTGCTGAAGGTATCTTGGAAAGGTGTAGGAACCTCCGCCGAGGAACAGTGCCCTCAGAGGCACCTGCGAGGGATCATCCAGCCCCAGCCTGGCAGCCTTGGCCTCGGCGATCCGTCGCGTCACCTGAGCGTAAATAAACTCATAGTCATACTCAATGTGTTCCGGATGCCCCAGGATGAAGTAACCGTGGATCAGGTTATCGAGCACCAACGTTCTGCGAACCGCAGTCGGGGTGGTCTCCGAATCCTCGGCTTCAGCTTCCGAACTGTTGGACAGGGGCACCACCGCGCTTTCGACCTTGATGTAGTAATAATTGCTCTCATCGAGGTACGCGATTCCGTTCTCCGCCTCCGGATCTCCTGAGACGTTCCGAATGCCCCAGGCAACCCCCTGGCGCTGGAGCATCGGCAGCGGGGCCAGGGCAATGAAGGTGAGGCCCAGCGGGATGCCTGCCCAAGTGGCATGGCCAATCCCTCCCAACAACGTGGCGACCAGCGCCATCGCCGTCGAGATTGCCAAAAGGACTCCCTTGGTCCCGAGCAGGTCGATCAGAAGGAATCCGGCCAGGAACGTTCCCAAAATCGATCCGACCATCCCCCAGGCGTAGACCGATCCGATCGCCGTTCCCGTGCGGTTCGACTTCCGCAAGCGATCAATGGCCAGCTTCGTCACGACCGGGCTGACCGTTCCCATGGTGATCGAAGGCAGGAAGAACATCACCGCCACGACCGTCAGCACCCGAAGTGCCCAGGGAACGCCATCCATCGACGAGACGTAGGTCAACAAGGAAGACCCCGCCAGCTCTGGTCCGAGGAAGGCCGGCGGCGTTTCGAGGAACAGGATCAGGAGGACCATCGCCGAGGCAACCAGAAACAGCCAGCTCGCCTGCTTCTCGCTCGAAACAACGTCGGCCACCTTGCCGCCAATCAGGTTGCCCAGACTGAGCCCACCGAGCATCACGCCAATGATGCTGGTCCAGCCATAGATACTCGACCCGAGATGCCGGGTCGTCATCCGACCGGCGACCATTTCCAGGCTCATGAACGCCAGGCTGATGAGGAAGGCCAGGGCCGCCAGATCGGCCAGTCGGGTCGGCCGGTGGGAGGTCTGCGATTCGCCGGTCGTCGGCTCTTCGGAGGTTGTGCTCGGTGGGATCGGTCGCCTGGCTGCCAGCAATCGGATCACGCCCAATCCACCCGCGACCAGGGCCAGGCCATGCCCGACGAGGACTAGGGGATTGGGCGCGACCGTCGTTGCGACCACGTCCAGCGACGGAAGGGCCGCGCCGATCCGCTCGACCGACCCAATCCCCAGGCATCCGGTGGCCAGCAGCGCAACGAGCCCACCCAGCTTCCCTCCCATCATCCCCACGGCCGGAATCAGCAAGGCCGCGGCCACCACGGTCACGATCACCGAGGTCGGGAACTCGTATATGAGTACGAACCCGGCCAGAAACGTTCCGACGATCGAGCCGACAGCCCCCCAGAAGTAGACGTCGCCGATCGCGCTTCCTGTGCGATCGGCCTGATCGACCGCTACCTTGGCCACAACAGGACCGATCAAGCCAAGCACGGTGGCCGGCACCAGGAAGTTGAGCGACACCACCACCAAAGTCCGGAGACTCCAGGGCATCACCTCCAGTCCAGGTGTCCGGCCGACGATGGTGTTCATCCACAAGGTCCAGAGCGTCAACGCCGCGCCAATCGCGAAGAGCGGCCCCACGATGCGGCGGACCTCGGTCCGGTCGGCCAGTCGTCCACCAAGGAAGTTCCCCAGGCAGATGCCCCCGAGGACCACCCCGATCACGCTGGTCCAGACGTGGAGCGATGCCCCGACGTGCCGCGCCACCAGTCGGGCGGCGACCAGTTCCAGCGTCATGATGCAAAGACTGGCAAAAAACGCCAGGGCATACGGAAGGAAGCGAGCCAGCGGTCGGCCGGTCATCGACATCGGGCGGGGCTCCGGTCGGAAATCGAGGCAGGGAAGGGGGGCGATCACTTCATGGAATCAAACGGGGGACCTTCCCAGGATATGCCAGCGTGGCTTGGGCAAACAACCGACCCGTCCGGACCAACCTCGCTCCTTTTTTTGGGCCAAGCCGTTGCTCTTGACCGAGATCCGGGGAAAATACACGGTACACAACCCCTGGACCGACCGGCCTGATCCTCCACCGATCTCGCATCGCCCCGGCCGATCGGCTTCCTCGATCGCTCAACGCCGATTGACCGTGGCGTGAGGTCGTTCGATCCCCCCCTTGCGTCGGGCCGGTTGTCGCCCCGACCGCTTCCGAACCCCGCCGTGATCCAGGTCGAAGATGATCCTTTGCGTTACCCTGAATCCCTGCCTGGACAAGACCCTGACCGTTCCCTCCTGGAAACCCGGCGATTCGGTCCGCGGTTCCGCCGTGTCGGAGGTCGTTGGAGGCAAAGGAAATAACGTCGCTCGAGCCCTCAAACGGCTCGGCCGAGACGCCAGGCCCGCGACCTTCCTTGGAGGTCCGGTCGGTGACCGCTGCGCCTCCCTGCTGCGAGACACTGAAGGCTTCGACCCGCTCATCGTTTCTTCGAAGGCACCGACTCGGACCATCCTGACGGTTCGAACGGAACAGTCGTCTGAGCAAACCGCCTTCTTCGATCCCGATCCCGAAATTTCAGCCGATGAAGCCGATGCGCTGCTCCGAGCCGTCGATCAGGCGATTGCGGCCGGGGGGATCGAAGCGGTCACGCTCTCCGGTTCCAGCCCTTCCGAAGCCACGCACGGGCTTTACCTCGACCTGATCTCGATGGCCCGGATGCGCCGTTTGCCGGTCTTTCTTGACACCTACGGCCCCCCGCTCGAAACGCTCTGGGGCTTCTGGCCCGATGTGATCCAACTCAACCGTCGAGAGCTGAGCCAGCATCTGAGACGCGAGGCCCTGACCGACGAAGACATCTTCTCGACCCTGGGGACATGGGCCGGACACGGCGTTCGCATCGCGGTGGTCACCGACGGCCCCGAAGCGGTGCTGATTCACGCCGATGGCCAGTATTACCGGGCGTATCCTCCGGAAATTGAGGTTGTCAACCCGATCGGGTCGGGCGATTGCCTGCTGGCGGGATTGGTCGAGCGCTGGCTGGCCGGTGCCGACCTGGAAGCGATCCTCCGCCACGCCATCTCCTGTGCCGTGGCCAACGCCCTGGTCTGGGATGCCGGCGACCTGGATCCGGAGGAAGTCGCCCGCATCGAGCCGGAGATCGAGCTGGAACCCGTTACCGATCTCGGCGAGGCACCTCGGGAACGGTTGGGAGACGCCCAGGGATTCCTCCGAGTCGGTGTTTATGGGCGAGCGACCAGCAAGTTCGGTCGGAAATGATCGGAGCAATTCGACCTGGACTGGCAGGGTCCAGGCCGCGCTCCCAGTGTCAGAGCAGATGTCGAGCCTTGACGTCAAGATAGGAGTTGATTAACGGGGCGGTGAGATCGTCGGGGAGCACGTCGAGGGCGAGTGCTCCTCGCTGACGGATGGCGGCAATCACGCGTTCTCGCCAGTTGAGCATTGCCGCCGCCGCCGCTGGAGCGTAAAGCCGCTGCTCAGTCGAGGCTCCCGGCTCATCGAGAGGGTCGAGGCCGGCGTCCGCCAGAGTGAACAGGTCGGCATCGCGAAGAAAGACCCCGAGGGGAAGGTGCCGACCGACGATGTTGCCGAGGTGGTCGAGGACCTGACGCCCGCCCACCTCGTCAAAGACGTTGGTCATCAGAATCACCAGCGATCGCTTCCGGCATCGACGTTCCAGATCCACAAACGCCCGATCGTGACGAGACTCGACGAGCATCGGAAACAGGTTGTGGACGGCGTGGACCAGGCGTTCGATGCGCTTCGGTCCGCCCGTGGGAGGCACGTAAGCCCGAACCCGATCGGCATAGACCATCACGCCCACCTGATCGCCCCGCACCAGGGCGACATGAGCGAGCATGAGCATGGCATTGAACGCATGATCGAGGGGTGAGAGGCCTCCACCGGTGTCACCGGCCATCATCCGACCGCTATCGATCAGGAAAATCACGCGCTGGCTCTGATTGACCTGATAATCACGAACCGTCACCTTGCGACGGCGGGCCGTGGCTCGCCAGTCAATCCGGCGCGGTTCGTCGCCGTCGGCGTAGTCGCGAAGTCGCTCGAACTCATTGTCGGTGCCAGCTCGCCGCGATCGCCGAAGGCCCATCACACTGAGGCGATCTCTCTGGGCCAGCAGTGTATAGCGTTGGATCTGGCGAACATCAGGGTAGACCCGCACTCCGGTCTCGAGCGCGATGCGCCTCGACCGTTGCCAAAGTCGCCAGCGACTGAACTCCAGGGCGTACACCCGACGCAACGCAAACGCCCCGCGCTGTCCTGGTGTCATCCGGTATTCAAGGGTCGCGAGCCCACGGGCGGGAAGGGCGACCAGGAATTCGTCGGGCGTGGCGTCGAACGATTCGGGTACGTCGTCTCTGATGCGCATCAGACGCGATCGTTTCGCCTCGTTGATGATGGTCAACTCGACGGGGTGGGCCTCACCGATCGACGCCGTGATTCCGCATTGTCGAGCGGCCCGCATTCGAAGTGACGAGAACAAGCTGGTCAGGTCAATCAGCGCGATCAGAAGAACAATCGCATCGAGGCCGAACAGAGCCGACCAGAGTAACCTCGATCCCGGAAGCAGCAAGGTGAGCGACAAAAGGCTCGGAACCAGGAAAAGCAAGGCCAGGGTCCGGGTCGGCCAGATCATGCAACGTGTCCTTCATTCCCGAGCCATCCGGGTCATCCCGGAATCGAGTTGAACCGAGTGTATCTCATCCTCGATGCGACTCCAAGCAAGCCAACCCCACCGGCACTGTCTGCCCTGTCTCACACTCTTTGTGATCGAAAGACGACCAGGGCAAAGACCCTCGCGAAAAAACCTGGCCAATCAATTCGGTTTTCAGAATTGACTGAGCGTACTTGTGTCCTATGGTCCTGATTGAGAGCGTGAGACGGACACGCTGGACGACGGCGTCCAGCACAGGGACCGGGTCTCCGAACGATCGCCACAGCTCAAGGACTTCACCATGTCGACCCGCTCCGCGCGCCGGGAAGTGATCTCCCGGACCCCGCTACAAATCTATTTACAGGACATCAATGAAACCGCGTTGCTGACGGCCGACCAGGAACGATCGCTTGCGCTCCGGATCGCCGAGGGGGATCGGGAAGCCCGAGAGCACATGGTCAAGGCGAACCTTCGGCTCGTCGTCAACATTGCTCGGGGATACCTGGGCAAGGGGTTGAGTCTTGAAGATCTGATCGAAGAGGGGAACCTCGGCCTGCTCCGAGCGGTGGAAGGGTTCGACTGCTCGATGGACACGCGATTCAGTACCTATGCCAGTTACTGGATCAAGCAATCGATCCGGCGAGCGGTGATGAACAACGGGAAACCCATCCGGCTCCCGGCCTACATGGTCAACCTGCTGGCCAAATGGCGTCGAGCCTCGATGGACCTGGGAGATCGAATGGGTCGAGTCCCGACCCCTGATGAAGTCGGGATGGAGCTGAAGCTCTCGACCAAGAAACTGAACATCGTGAAGAAGGCGCTCCACGCCAACAGCTTGACCCCGCAGCCGGAGGCCGCGGGAGACGATGGCCTGGCGATCGATAGCGTCTTGACCGACGAGCGCGCCCGAGCCCCGGAAGACCTGTTGATCGAGGCCGACGACCTGGAACGCACGCTCAACGGGATTGAACAGCTCGACGATCGGGAACGCACGGTCCTTCGGATGCGGTTCGGGCTTGATCCCTATCTGCCGATGACCCTCAGGGAGGTAGGAGAATCGCTCGGCCTGACCCGAGAACGCGTTCGGCAGCTCGAAGCTCAGGCACTCGCCAAGCTGAGCCTCGCGCTTGGCGGAGTGGATCGGCATCAGCATCTCCGCCGGTAATTGCCAGGACGGAAAGGGTTGAGGGCTGAGACCCCGTGTTCAGGGAGTCTGACGGAGTGGACTCCCTGGAGATGGGATCAATCGCGACTCGTCAGGCGATCAGGCGATCGACCACCTGGCCGGCCACATCGGTGAGGCGGAAGTCTCGCCCCTGGTAGCGATAGGTGAGTTGGGTGTGGTCGAATCCGAAGAGTTTCAGAATCGTGGCGTGATAGTCGTGGACATGGACTGGGTCCTCGACGACGTTCCACCCGATCGGGTCGGTCTTGCCGATGACCTGTCCACCCTTGATGCCTCCTCCGGCCAGGAACTGCGAGAAGGCGAAGGGGTGATGGTCTCGACCCGTGACCTTCGCGAAGCCCGGTCGGTTTTCTCCCAGCGGCGTGCGGCCAAATTCGGAGCACCAGAGGACGAGCGTGGAATCGAGCAATCCGCGGCGCTTGAGGTCGGTAATTAGGGCCGCGACCGGCCGATCGGCCATCCCGCAATTGAACGCAAGTTCAGCATCGAGATTGCTGTGATGATCCCACGAGGCATGATAGATATTGACGAACCGGACGCCTCGCTCGACCAGGCGACGGGCCAGCAGGCAGTTGGTGGCGAACTGGTTGTAAACGCCGGCTCCGCCCCCCCGTCCGCCTCCTTCGGGGTCCTCGCGACCGACACCGTAGAGTTCGAGCGTCTCGTCGGTCTCTCCTGAGAGATTGATTAGTTCCGGAGCGGAGGATTGCATTCGAAAGGCCAGTTCGTAGGAAGCGATCCGGCTGTTGATCTCCTGGTCCCGGACGGCGTCGAACCGCCTGGCGTTGAGGGCGGAGATGGCGTCGATCGACTCGCGCTGCAGGTCACGGGAGAGGCCCGGGGGATTGCTCAGGTGCAAGACCGGGTCGCCTTGATCCCGAAAGAGGACCCCGGAATAGGTTGACGGAAGGAAGCCACTCGACCAGTTCGAGGTTCCGCCGCTGGTGCCTCGGCCGGTGGTGAGTACGACGTATCCGGGAAGATCCCGTGATTCGCTTCCCAGCCCATACGTCAACCACGACCCGACACTCGGGCGGCCGAACATCGGCGAGCCGGTATTCATCATCAACTGGCCGGGGTGGTGATTGAACTGGTCAGTATGCATGGACCGGATCAGGGCCAGGTCGTCGGCACACTGCCCAAGGTGCGGCAAGAGGTCGGACAGCTCCATCCCGCATTCTCCCCTTGGGCGGAAGTCTCGGGGAGAGCCCATGACCGTCGCCGACTCCTTCTGAATGAAGGCGAACCGGACGTTCTCGGTAAACGACTCGGGCAACGGCTGGCCGTCGAGCGTGTTCAGCTCGGGCTTCGGATCAAACAGATCCATCTGGCTCGGGCCGCCTTCGAGATAGATGCAGATACACGCCTTCGCCCGTGGCTCGAAGTGGGGGGGGCGCGGGGCAAGGGGATCATCCCGCCGCTCGGAAACCCTTGCATCCGAGAGCGGAGCGGCGAGCAACCCCTGTTCGCCAAGCATCGAGGCCAGAGCGGCCAGGCCGATCCCGGAGGCCGAACCGGTCAGAAAGTCGCGTCGGGATCGGTGGATGGCGTCGAGGATCGGATGCATCGCTCGCTCCGGATTCGATCGAATCGGCAGATCAACACGGGGGCTGCCGAGGCGGATCCGATCATTCCCTGGTCATGAATTCGTCGAGGTTCAGGAGGACCCGAGCCGTGGCGGTCAGGGCGGCAACCTGCTCAGAGGGCAAGTCGTCGGGGACTGAGGTGGCCCCGAGCAGCTTCGAAACGGCTTCCGGATCGTCTCGGAAGTCCGCAAGAAACTCCTGGTAGAGCGACTCAAGAATCTGCTGCTCGTCTGAGGAGGGAGCGCGACCAAGCGCCAGCCGAAAAGCTCGGGCAACGGTCTCGTCCTCCGATTCCCGGGCGACCCTCAAGGCCAGCGATCGGGCACACTCCACGAAGACGGCGTCATTGAGAAGCGTCAGCGCCTGGAGCGGGGTGTTCGACGTTTCGCGTCCCACGGCGCAGACGTTGGCATCGGGGGCGTCGAATGTCGTGAGCATCGGGTAGGGGCTGGTCCGTCGGAAGAAGGTGTAGAGCCCCCGACGGTAGCGATCCTCACCGCTACTCTCTTGCCATCGGGCGCTTCGGGCGTAGGTCAGGTCCGAAATCCCCGGCGGCTGAGGAGGAAAGACGCTCGGGCCGCCGACCTTCGTACTCAAGAGCCCGGCGACGGCGAGCGAGGCATCACGGATTGCCTCAGCTTCCAGCCGTACCCGGTTCTGACGAGCCAGCCAGACGTTCTGAGGGTCGCGATCGTCGAGTTCGGGGCGGGAGGCGGATGCCTGCCGATAGGTCGCGGACAGGACGATCGTTCGAATCAAGGACTTCTGACTCCAGCCAAGGCGCTGGAACTCCGAGGCAAGCCAGTCGAGCAGTTCCGGGTGACTTGGCGGCTCGCCTTGAATACCGAAGTCATCCATCGTCGGCACGAGCGCTCGACCGAACAGATGGAACCAGACGCGGTTGACCGTGACTCGGGCCGTCAAGGGGTTCTCGGGATCGACGAGCCATTGGGCAAGGTCAAGCCGATCGGGGTCATCTCCGTCGGGAGCCATCGGGGGGAGGACCTCGAACGTCTCGGGATCGACCGATTCGCCGGGACGGAGGAAGTCTCCCCGGATGAGGATGTGCGTCGATCGTCGGGACTCGGGAGGAGGTTCCCGGAACGTCCTGATATGGGGGACGGGGGCTTTTGCCTTGGGCTTGTCCGTCTCCTCGGACGAATCGTCGGGAGCTGGGGGTTCGAGCGGCAGATTCTCCTCGTCACTCGCATTGAAGAAGGCGAACAACTGATAGTATTCGCGTTGCGTGATCGGATCGTACTTGTGGGTGTGGCACTGAGCGCAGCCGACCGTGAGGCCCAGCCAGACGGTGCCGGTCGTGTTGACGCGATCGACCACGGCGGCGATCCGGAATTCTTCCTGGTCAACCCCTCCTTCGGTGTTCGTCAAGGTGTTCCGATGAAACCCGGCCGCCGTCCGTTGCTCGAGCGAGGCGTCGGGCAGGAGGTCGCCAGCGAGTTGCTCGATCGTGAACCGGTCGAAGGGAAGGTCGGAGTTCAGGGCGTTGATCACCCAGTCTCGGAATCGGAAGGCCTCGGGCCGGGGGTTATCCTTCTCGTAGCCGTCGCTGTCGGCGTATCGGGCGAGGTCAAGCCAGTGGCGTCCCCAGCGCTCCCCGTAGTGAGGGCTGGACAGAAGGCGATCGACGAGGGTCTCGACCGCGTTCGACGCCGGGTCCTGGACGAACGCATCGACTTCCTCCGGAGTCGGCGGGATTCCCAGCAGATCCAGCGAAAGCCGACGGATCAAGGTCGCGCGATCCGCCTCAGGGGAAGGGGCAATTCCCTCGCGCTCCAGACGATCGAGGATGAAGGCATCGATGGGATTCCGAACCCAGGACTTATCCGCAACCGCGGGAGGCTCGGGGCGTTCGATCGGTTGAAAGGCCCAGTGATTGCTGGTGCGTCGGAGCGTTGGTGACGAGGATTCGGACCGCTCACCCGGGGCCCCCTGATCGATCCAGGCTCGGAGCAAACCAATCTCAAGGTCCGAGAGCGGGTCGCCGCTCGGGGGCATCACGGATTCCCCTTCGAACCCCGTGACCTTGTGAATCAGGAGACTTTCGGCACTATTTCCCGCCTCGATGGACGAACCAAGATCCCCACCTGTGAGCATCGCCTCTCGGGAGTCAAGCCGAAGGCCCGACTTCTGGGCCTCGGGACCATGACATGACACACACCGAGCGCTGAAAATCGGTTGAATGTCGGCCTGAAAGTCGATCGGGCGATTGACGGGGGGAGGCAGAACATCCTCTGCGGCCGGTTCCTCAAACGCCTTCGCCATCGAGACGAGCGGGACAATTCCGAGGACGAAAACCCTCAGCGCTGCCATCGGAGATCGGGTGAGGTCCCCGTTCATGCAAGGCCTCCGAGACGATCGAGTTGCTTCGAGCCGATCACTCATTGCGACTGGACTCAAATGTGACGGTTTGCTGAGCCAATGTCAAACACTCCTGCAACGGCGTTCGCTCGACGATCTCAGTTCCGACTTGCCGAATCCCTGGTCCATGACGAATGATAGAGTCTTGCGGTCGATTTCACGAAGGAATCGGCATCCCGTTCCCATTGTTCATCCTGTTGTCATCCTGCTGTGTCCACCATCGAAACCGCGGTTCAATCATCAGTATCTTCGGTTCGTCTCCGCCCGGAACTGCTCGCGCCGGCAGGAGATCGCTCTTGCCTGATCGCGGCGGTCGAAAACGGAGCCGACGCCGTCTATTTCGGACTCAGAGGGCACAATGCTCGGGCAAGGGCGACGAATTTCGACCTCGACGAATTGCCGGAGACCATGGCAATCCTGCATCGCCGGGGGGTCCGAGGGTATGTCACCCTCAATACGTTGATCTTCCCCGCCGAGCTGGAACGGGTTGAGCAAATCGTTCGACGAGTTGCCGCCGCGGGAGTCGATGCGGCCATTGTCCAGGATCTCGGTCTTGCGCGATTGATTCGGAGCATCACGCCGGACCTAGAGATCCACGCCTCGACCCAGATGTCGATCACCAGCTCGGCGGGGATCCGCATGGCCGAGGACCTGGGCTGTTCGCGGGTCATTCTGGCTCGGGAGTTGTCGCTCCGTGAGATCGCGAAGGTGACGGAGCAGTCACGCCTTCCGGTCGAGGTGTTTGTTCACGGGGCGCTCTGTGTCGCCTATTCCGGACAGTGCCTGACCAGCGAGGCACTGGGCGGTCGGTCGGCCAATCGAGGAGAGTGTGCCCAGGCCTGCCGAATGGAATATGAGGTGATCCGGGATGGAGAGCGGGTGGATTTGGGAGATGTGTCGTACCTCCTCAGTCCGCAGGATCTGGCAGCGTACGACCTGATTCCGGAGCTGGTCGCGCTCGGCGTTTCCAGCGTGAAGATCGAGGGCCGCCTCAAAAGCCCGGAATATGTCGCCAATATCACCAAAAACTACCGACGGTCGATTGACGCGGCCGTCAGTGGTCGGCCCGATCCGATCAGTGACCGCGACATCTACGAGATGGAGATGTCCTTTTCCCGAGGGTTCAGCCACGGCTTCCTCGACGGGAACAACCACAAGCGACTGGTTCGAGGCGATTACGCGAAGAAACGCGGCGTGTTCCTGGGACGGGTGGTCGAGGTCGTCGGTGATCGGCTTCGGGTCGAACTCGCCTCGCCGGTAAAACCCGGTGATGGCGTGGTCCTCGACGCCGACTCCCGGACCGGAGCGCCGGAGCAGGGGGGGCGAGTCTACGTGGTCGATCGTCCCGGCAAAGGGCGTCGGCCCGGTACGACAGTGACGGCGACGGGTCCGGAAGGGCTCTCGGCTGGACCGGCATTGCTCGGCTTTGGCCGTCATGATCTCAATCTTGGACGAGTCGTTCCCGGCCAGCGCCTCTGGAAAACCGACGATCCGGAGCTGAGCAAGCGGCTGAAGAAGACCTTCGAAGGTCCGTCGAAACGTCGAGTGGACCTCGATCTCCGCGTTCGGGCGATCGCCGGTGAAGCGTTGGTCATCGAAGGAACAACGATCACCGGCTACCATGCACGGGTCGAATCGGTCGCTCCGCTCGAACCGGCGATCACTCGCGCAACCGACGAGGTGGCAGTTCGGAAGCAGCTTGATCGGCTCGGTGGATCGATCTATCAGCTTCGATCGCTGGAGGTGATCCTCGAAGGCGAGCCGATGATCCCGCTCAGCCTGCTCAACGAGCTGAGAAGGTCACTCGTCGATCGACTCGACGAAGCCGCCGCGACGGCTCCCGAACGATCCATCGCCGAAGTCTCGGTGTTGCCAAGTCTCAGAGCGTCGCTTCAGTCGCTCGCGGCCGAGGAGGCTCCATCCATCCCAACGGAGGAGCCGAACGTGTTGGCCCTCTGTCGGACCATCGAGCAAGTGGAGGCCGCGCAATCGTCCGGGGTCTCGACGCTCTATCTCGATTTCCATGACATCAAGCGATATGCCGAGGCTGTGAGGATCGCCCGTCGAGGAGCGGCGTCACCGGAGGTCTGGATCGCAACCACCCGCATCGAGAAGCCCGGAGAGGCGAACCTGTTTCGCTATCTGGCCAAGCAAGGAGCCGATGGGCTCCTCGTGCGAAACGCAGGGGGGATCGCCTTCTGTGCTCATCAACAGATTCCGTTCGTCGCGGATTTTTCCCTGAACGCCGCGAACGACCTGACGGTCGAATGGCTGAAAGCTCGAGGAGCGGCTCGGGTCACAGCCTCGTACGACCTGAGCGCCGACCAGTTGTTCGACCTGCTACGCGCGACTCCGTCGGCCTGGCTTGAGATCGTCATTCATCAGCAAATCCCCATGTTCCACATGGAGCATTGCGTTTTTTGCGCCGTGCTTTCGCCCGGTACGAATAAGACCAATTGCGGTCGTCCCTGCGATCATCATGAGGTGTCTCTAAGGGATCGCGTGGGTAAGGAGCATCCCCTGACTGCCGATATTGGTTGCCGGAACACGCTGTTCAACGCCGTTCCGCAAACGGCCGCGGAGTTCCTGCCAGCATTGATCCGTAAAGGGCTCCGACATCTGAGGGTCGAGTTTCTGAACGACGGCCCGGAGGCGGTCGAGCATGTGCTGAGTCTCTATCGCGACGCGATCGACGGCCGTCGGGATGCCCGGTTGCTCTGGAAGGCCTTGAAGGCCACCAACCACTACGGCGTCACCCGAGGTCAGCTCGCGGTGCTCTGAGGCATGTCGGATCGCGCAAAAGGCCCCTTCGAACTGTGCAGGAGGTCCGGTCGGTCGAATCGGAGTCGCAGGCCGAGCCGGAGTGTCCCGGACGAACCGGTTTCGGAGCGGGATCCTGTCACCTCTCGGACCTTACCTGGTCGATCCGATCCGATCGAGGAGAGCCGGCCCAGGGCCGGTTCGAGCGATTTCCGTTCATCCTCGGTCGTGGCTTCTGCCGATTTGACCGTCAATGGGAGAGTCGCCGGACCGGAAGGACCTGCGCGGCGGCCCCTCGTAGAGCGACTCCGAACTTCGGGGCGCGGCCAAGACGTTCGGGATTGAGGTTTCCTCTCGGAACCTCGCAGTTCGATTCCGGCATGGCCGACGCTCCGAGGGTCTCACCGGATGGCCAGACCCTGGCCGATCGAGGAAAGGAAATCCAATGATGCCGCGGCCCCGCCAGCTCGTCCTGGCCGCCTCGCTGGCGGCTTTCGCAGTCGGGTGCGCCCACTGCGATACCTGCGACGACTTCCCGGCCCCTTGTACCGGACCGAATTGCGGCTATCCGTATCAATCGGCCTATCCGTTCGAGGGCGGAACTCACATTGAACCGATCATCACCGGGCCAACAACCGTCCTGGCCCCGACTCAGATGGCTCCCGGATCGGTGATCAGCACCCCTCCGAACGGAGCCCCAAGCGTTCAGCCTCCCTCGCCGGCACCGGCTCAGGCGCCGTCGAGCGGTTCCTCGTCGTCAGCTTCCGAGCCGACGAGCCCCCCGGATAGCCCTCCGGTTCCTCCCCGAGGGACCGATCCGTTCGATATCCCCCTGCCGCCGGCCGATTCTCCGTTCAGTGCACCGCCCTCAAGCTGATCTCCTTGACTCACGTCCGACGCCAATTCGATCAACGACCCAGGGCCGGGATCTGCGTGATCTCGACCCTGGTTCTTCGTTGATCGTCCGGATTTCGGTACAGTAACACCTCACCACCACGTCACGGCGAGCCAACCCAACCGGAACGCTTGCGACGACGACCTCCGCCCGGCGTGGCCGGCAGCGATTTGAGTCTTCGAGAATGAGGGCGGTCATGAAGCTGATCATCGCGATTATTCAACCAACCAAACTGGAGGCGGTGAAACTCGCGCTCTCGAAGGTCGAAGTCCACCGGTTGACGGTCATGGACGTTCAGGGATTCGGACGCCAACGAGGCTTTACCGAGGTGTACCGGGGTCACGAATTCACCGTGAATTTGCTGCGGAAGATCGAGCTACAGATTGCCGTTAACGAAGATTTCGTGGAGCCGACCATCAACGCCATTATCGACGCGGCCCGAACCGGCAAGGATGGGGCGATCGGTGATGGCAAGATTTTCATCCTTCCGCTTGAGGATTGCATCCGAATTCGTACAGGAGAGTGTGGCCCCGAGGCGATCTGACCTCATCGTTGCTCGGTCCCTCTCGCCGCAACTCCTCGACTGCCGACCTCCCAGAACTTTTCTCCGAGACGGACATCATGACTGATCGTGAATCACCTGCTTCGGATGGTCCTGATGCCATTTTGCTCTGTCAGGATCTGATCTTCACCAGCAAGATCACCGGGACGGCCCGCGAGCTGGGGTATCGCGTCCTGCTGGCCGGTACCGCCCCGCTCGCGGAGTCGATGTTGCAGCAGTGGGAACCGAGGGTTGTGTTCGTCGACCTCTCTCATCCGCACTTTGCCCAGTCGGAAGTCCTCCTGGCGTATCGAAACCTGGCGCCGGAAGCCCGATTCATTGCCTTCGGGTCACACGTTGACGTGCAGGCGCTCTCCGCGGCGCGGGATGTCGGTTGCGATCCGGTCCTTCCTCGCAGTAAATTTACGGCGGAATTACCGGCATTGATCCAGCGTTATCTCGGCGAGGAATCTTGATCGGTTCGATCGCTGAGGTCGTGTTTGCCCCTCTTCACGCGACCGACGGAGACGGCGATCGCCTGGACCAGAGCGCCTCGGAGCCGACGCTGAGGTCGAGCGGCGGGGAATCGATGCGTCAAATCCATGTGGCTGACTTCCAGCATGCCGAGCCGAGTCCCCAGTTCCGGCAAGTACTGATCACCGGCGGCCACCAACCCGTCATTCGGACCATAATACGTTTCAAGATAGCGTGCGACGGGGCGGCGCAAGGGTGGCTGTCGGGAAGGAGGGACCGTGGCCTCGATGTAGAAGGTTCGTGGGCCCACGATCGGAATGGACGATCGTCGGGAATCAAGCAGGCGTTTCCAGAAGCGTTCCGAAGCGTCGCTGGTCAAATCGACAATGCCTGAATGCTTCCCGCGTTCCAGCTTCCGTGCCTCGGCATTGCGAAAAAGGTTTGCCAGCGCTCGCGCCGGAGGCGGAATTTGCCGGTCCATGGGAACACCGCTCCCGAGCACGTAATCCGCCGCTCCGCTTCCGCCGAATGGGCCTTGAACCAGGAACAAGGCTACCACTCGCTCGCTAATGAACTCGGCTTCGTGAAGGGCAAAGGCCAAGGCGTCGCAAGCCCCTCGACTGTGCCCGATAATGACCATCGGTTCTGGGCCTTGATCGGCGATCTCCTTGAAGGCGGCCCGAATCTCGTCAAGGTTCTCCCGGAAGCTCGCATCGGAGCTGGGGGCGATGCGGTGAATCCTGCTCGACGGAACTCCCAACTGTTTCAATTCCCGAACATTCTGCTCGAGATACCCCGGTGATCGTTCATTCATCAACCCCATCACGAAAACGTACCGAAATTCCTGGACACGCTCGGTGAGATCGTCATCGAGCTCCAGGGTGCCATCAAAGGATGCGAGAAACCAGTCTTGAAACTCCGATGGCTCGATCGTTGGCGCAGGGTGAACTCCTCCGAGGAGCAAGGCCGCTTTGAGCACGAGGGAAGGTGCCAATCCCATGAGTCGTTCCTCCTGAGGTGCCTGATCGGTCGGAGCGCCTGAATCGAGCCCAACACTCCTTCGAGTTTACCGACTCTTCGGGAATCGTTCGCAATCTTCTCTCCCGATCAAGGGGTACACGCCCTCGACACCGTCGAGACCAGGGGGTTCTCGACGGTCCTCGGCACAGAAAACTCTCACCATGACGGAGGATTCAGCCCGATGTCGGAGTCTCGTACCAATCAAGACGCAACGAGCCTCAGCCTTTGGGATCGAATTGGTCGAAGCCTGTTCGTCGCCCTCGCGGTCGGCCTGGCATGGGGAATCCGAGGCGACTTCGGCCATTCCATCGGTGCCATGTACCCCGGCGCGGCGCTCGGACTGGCGTTCGCCTGGGTGAGCGGCCAGCGATCTCTGCACCGATGGATGCCCATCGTGGCGGCCCTCTCGGCCATGGGAATCGGCTCGGGTGGGACCATGAGCTACGGGCTCCTGCATGGATACGCCCAGTCGGATACGTTTCTCAACTACAGCTATGGATTCCTCACCCTGTTCCTTCAAGGTTCCGCCTGGGGAACGTTCGGCGGGGCACTCATCGGGTTGATGCTCGAACGTCAGCCACTCCGAACGAGTGAATGGCTGGGGCTGCTCGGGAGCCTCTTTGTCGGCGGATGGCTCGTCTCGCTGGTTGTCGTGAATTTTCTCGGGTTTCAGATCAATCCCCCTCGAAACAACATCTCCGTTGCCTTCATGGGGGCCGCGCTCGGCCAGCTGATCTGGCTGGCGTACAACAACAAATCGATCGGGTTGCGCGGTGCCGTCCTGGGTTATCTCGGGTTTGGACTCGGAATGGCTGGAGGGCGCCTCCTGGGAAATCTGGCCAACGTTTTCCAAGGAGTTTATAATTATAGTATTAATCACTGGAATGTGATGGAAGTCAGTTGCGGGATGATCGGCGGGTTCATCTTCACGTTCGGAATGGTGAACCGGGTCTATCCTGACCCTCCCAAAGAACCTAACATTAAACTCTCATCTTTTTACGGAATTTTGACCGTCCTGGGGTTTCTTCCACTCTGGCATCGGTTGGCTCGCATCATACCCGAGGAGAAACTGCCCGCCTGGTCAGCAACGCTCGCGACCGAAGGATGGGAGCGTCCCGAGCTTCTCGCGCAAACGGTCCTGGGGTTGATTGATGGCGTGTGCGTCCTCGGTTTCGTCGGGGTTGCCCTCTGGTCCTATCTCCACTTTCGAGGCAATCAGCGGTGGCCCGCCTTTCCGATCCTCTGGCTCTCGCTCACGATGCTTCTGTTCCAGAATCTGAATGCTCTCTACTTTTTCAAAGCTCCACAACCCAATACCATCAACATGCATAATGTCTTCTGGGCTCTCATGGCCTTGATGACGATCTACGTCCTCGTTGTGCGGCCGCGGCCCGCTGCCCAGCGTCGGCTTGATCCGGAGGATGGAAGTAACCGAGTTCCCTGGCTCGCCTGGGTCTCAACAGGAGTGATTGGGATGACGCTGATTCTCATCCTGGCGACATGGATCAATGGAGAAACCACCATGGCCTCGGCTTCGACGCGGTGGCCCAACTGGTCCTGGCGTGATGGCCCGTTCCCGGGACGATAACTCCCTTCGGTGCGCATTTCCCATCGCTTGCAAGGGGGAGTCTGGAAGAGTCCGACAAGCTGATTTAACACCGTGGTTTGCTCGATCCATCACCTTCAGGAACCCTCGTCCCATGAGTGCCTTGATTCTCGCAACGTGGTTGTTCGTGGCTCTCCGTCAGGATCTGGATCCTACTCCCGAACCCGTTCCCAATTCCTCCGATGGGGAGTTCGACGCGGCGTTGGAACAGAAACTCCGATCGATGCTCCTCTATCATGGGTTTTCGCAATCAGAAATGGCCAAGGCTACGGGACGCTCGACCGACTTCGTACAACGAGCACTCGACCACTTCAGCATTTCGATGGAGGACCGCCCCAATGCTCCAGACAACGGGCCGCTCCTGATCCTTCCCTACCCCGGTGGGCGACATCCGAGACTTGGGTTCCTTGACGGGGCGATTGATCCCAGGGCCGATACCAAGGTGTCGCTAGTCTCCCCCTGGGCTCCGCAGGAATATGCCGTGGTCGATCTTCCCGAGGCGATCTGGTGGGAGGATGAACTTCTGTTCCTGGCCCATACCCACATTCCCACTCTCTGGACCAGGGCCGGCATCGAGTTGGAACCCGTTCCCTGGGTCACCGATTCTGACGGATCGCTCAGCAATCGGAGGCACCTGCCCAATGGTGTCACGATTGACTCGAAAATTCGTCCCATTCGCCACGGGGTACTCATGGAGCTGAGCCTCTCCAATGAAGGTGAGGTGCCCCTGCGCAAGCTGAGGGCTCAGGTGTGCGTCCTGCTTCGCGGGCTCTCGGAATTCCAAGAGCAATCGAACGACCGGACCACACTGCAACCGCCCTACGCAGCTCGTCGATCGCAAACCACTCCGAATCAGTGGCTTGTGACAGCCTGGGATGATTGTCACCGCGCCTGGGCCAACCCGGAGTGTCCCTGCATTCATTCCGACCCGGTCTTTCCCGACTGCCTTCCAGGCCAAACCGTCACGGCCCGAGGGGTCATTGCGTTCGTGGAAGCCGACGACCTTCCGTCGGCCATCGAATCGGTCCAGGACCTGGACTGGGCCTCTCCAAACGCCATGACACACCCAAAAACTCCATGATTGCATTCTCCAATACCTCGTGTTGTGGCACGAATCTTGCGGAAACCGGCAGCATGTCATCCTGTCGGCCTTTCGCGATGGGATCTCAGGGGAAACCCGAGACCGATCGTTGAGGTCCGTCAGCGAATCAGGCAGGAGAGACATTGACCACCCTCCGAGAGGATCTCAACATAGGGCACGAGCCTGCTCGGTTCAGGGGCTCCTGAGCCATAGAGATTCGATTGGTGGTCGAGTGGCCTTGTTGCGTCTGCGGGAAGACGTCGAACGCTCGATCGTTGATCCGCAGACCAGCCCGGGTGCCGTAGCCCGTCACCCGTGACGTCAACGCTCCATAGCGACTCAATCTTCGTCACGGTTCCGCTGTGCCCTGACTCCTTCGACAAACCCTCACCTTCGAGCCACGAGACTGATGACAGCGACCCTCCAGAGTTCCCCAGTCGGTGCTTCTCGGACACGAGCCCCTTCGAGACTCATCATCGAAGGCGTGACACCGCAAATCGATGCCGGACGGTTCCCGATCAAGCGAACCGTAGGGGAATCGGTGGTCGTGGGGGCCGATGTCTTCGCCGAGGGACACGACATCCTTCGTGTCGTCCTTCGGTTTCGATTCGAAGGAGAGCCGTGGTCCGAGCGTCCCATGACGGCTCTGGGAAACGATCGATGGGAAGCCCACTTCAATGTGGATCGGCTTGGCCGATACGAATATTCGATCGAGGCATGGGTTGATCGTTTCTCGACCTGGCGCGATGAGATCTCCAAGAAAAGTGCGGCAGGTCAGGATATCGGAAGTGAATTGCTCGAAGGTGCCGAACTGATCCGGCTCGCCTCCGAACGCGCCGAGGGGCATGCGATTCAGTGGCTCTCGGAACGGGCCGAGGCCATTCGATCCCCCGGTGATCAGGTCCCTCGAACTTCCCTCGCGCTCGATCCTCAGCTTGCCGAGTTGATGGAACGGTACGACGATCGAAGTGGGGGTGCGAGTTTCGAGAAAACGCTGGGAGTCGTGGTTGATCCGCCCATCGCCCGGTTCGGTGCCTGGTACGAGATGTTCCCACGGTCTGCCTCCCAGGAACCTGGGCACCATGGCACCTTCCGCGACGTCGAGGCACGGCTGCCCTACGTGGCATCCATGGGATTTGACGTCTTATATCTTCCTCCCATCCATCCCATTGGCCACAGTTTCCGCAAGGGGCCCAACAACACCCTGACCGCCGGACCCGACGATCCTGGAAGTCCCTGGGCGATTGGGTCGCCGGAGGGTGGCCATACATCAATTCATCCTGAACTGGGAACGATCGAGGACTTCGATCGCCTCGTGGCTGCGGCAGAGGCCCGCGGCATCAAAATCGCGCTCGACATTGCGTTCCAATGTTCTCCGGACCATCCGTATGTTCGGGACCATCCCGAATGGTTCCGCCATCGCCCGGATGGAACGATCAAGTACGCGGAAAACCCACCGAAAAAGTACCAGGACATTTACCCCTTAGAATTTGATGGTCCCGAGTGGCAGCGTCTCTGGGAAGAATTACGGAATGTTTTTCTCTACTGGGTTGAACATGGAGTCACCATCTTCCGAGTGGACAACCCGCACACCAAGCCGTTTCGCTTCTGGGACTGGTGCATCGCCGAGGTCAAGGAGCGGTGCCCGGAAGCCGTCTTTCTGTCCGAAGCCTTCACCCGGCCGAAGATGATGAAACGGTTGGCCAAGGGTGGGTTCACGCAGAGTTACACCTACTTCACCTGGCGAAACTCCAAGGACGACTTGACTGAGTACCTGACCGAGCTGACGACGACCGAGTGTCGCGAGTACATGCGACCCAATTTTTTTGCCAACACCCCGGACATCCTTCACGAGTACCTGCAAACGGGGGGGCCTGCCGCCTTCAAAACCCGGCTCATCCTGGCCGCCACCCTCACTTCGGCCTACGGGATTTACGGTCCTCCCTTCGAGCAGTGTCTCGGCACTCCGTTACGTCCAGGTTCCGAGGAATACCTGGATTCGGAGAAATTCCAGGTACGGCACTGGAATCTGAACGCCCCTGGCAATCTCAGCGAACTGATCGGGAACGTCAATCGGATCCGGAAGGACCACGTCGCGCTCCAATCCGACGGGAATCTCAGATTCCACCCTGTCGATAACGAATCGTTACTGGTCTACAGCAAGGCGACCCCCGACCGATCAGACGTCATCCTGGTGGTGGTCAACCTCGACCCCTACAATACCCAGTCCGGCTGGGTCGATCTCTCGCTCGATGAACTTGGAGTCTTTGATGGGGACACGCTCACCGTCCATGACCTGCTTAGCGACACTCGGTATCAATGGCGCGGGGCTCGAAATTTCGTCATGCTGGATCCGCACCGCATGCCGGCTCATGTCTTCCATGTGACCCGCTGATTCACGCCTCATCGACTCAATCTTCCGGCTCGGCACACCCAGGTATCCCCATGGCTTCTGCGATTCCGTCCGACCCCTTCTGGTACAAAGATGCGATCATTTATGAACTTCATGTTCGATCGTTTTTCGACAGTAACCACGACGGGATCGGCGATTTTCCGGGTCTGACCGAGAAACTTGACTATCTCCAGGATCTGGGAGTCACCTCGCTCTGGATCCTGCCGTTCTACCCCTCTCCGCTCCGGGATGACGGCTATGATATTGCCAATTATCGCAGTATCAATCCGTCGTATGGCTCGCGGCGAGACTTCAAGGTATTCGTTCGGGAGGCGCATCGTCGAGGCCTCCGAGTCATCAACGAGCTGGTCATCAACCACACCTCCGACCAGCATTCCTGGTTTCAGGCGGCCCGGCAGGCCCCCAAGGGATCGAAGAAGCGCGACTTCTACGTCTGGAGTGATACGGACGAGCGTTATCAGGACGCTCGGATCATCTTCACCGACACCGAAAAGTCAAACTGGACCTGGGATCCGGTTGCTCAGCAGTACTACTGGCACCGATTCTTCAGCCATCAACCCGACCTGAACTTTGATAATCCCCATGTGCTGCAAGCGGTCATCCGAATCATGCGATTCTGGTTTGATATGGGGGTTGATGGGATGCGGCTCGACGCAATCCCTTACCTGATCGAACGAGACGGCACGAATTGCGAAAATCTGCCCGAGACGCATCAAATCCTCAAAAAACTCCGCGCCGCCCTTGATGCGAATTATCGGGACAAGATGTTCCTGGCCGAGGCGAACCAGTGGCCCGATGACGTTCGCCCCTATTTCGGCGACGGGGATGAATGCCACATGGCCTTCCATTTTCCCGTCATGCCCCGAATCTTCATGGCCGTCCGCCAGGAAGACCGCACACCCATCGTCGAGATCATGGAGCGAACCCCCGACATTCCCGAGAATTGTCAGTGGGCAATGTTCCTCCGCAACCATGATGAACTCACGCTTGAGATGGTGACCGATGAAGAACGCGACTACATGTACAACGAATATGCCGCTGACCCGCAAGCACGTATTAATCTTGGAATTCGGCGTCGGCTGGCCCCACTGGTGAATTACAGTCGCAGGCGTCTGGAATTGCTGAACAGCCTTCTGCTCTCATTCCCTGGAACCCCCGTCATCTATTATGGTGACGAGATCGGCATGGGCGATAACATTTACCTCGGTGATCGCAACGGTGTTCGAACCCCGATGCAATGGAGCGGCGACCGGAATGCAGGGTTCTCTCGCGCCGACTTTGCCCGGCTCTTTGCTCCGCCAATCATGGACCCAATCACCGGCTATCAGGCCATCAACGTTGAGGCTCAGCAACGCGACCCTTCCAGCTTGCTCAACTGGATGAAACGAATGATCGCCCTGCGCAAACGCTATCGGGCGTTTGGGCGGGGAACGATGGAATTTCTCAAACCAGAAAATCGCAAAGTACTCGCGTATGTCCGGCGCTACAAGGATGACATCATTCTCTGTATCGCCAACCTATCTCGATTTGTGCAACCTTGCGAACTGGACCTTTCCCAGTTTCAGGGAATGCGACCGATGGAGATGCTCGGCAATACCGAGTTCCCCAAAATCGGCGAACTTCCGTACTTCCTCACGCTCGGTCCACATGCCTTCTACTGGTTCACACTTCACCGCTCAAACGAGCCAACCATTCTCGATCTGACTCCGACCGGCCCCGAGGAAACCGCTGTTCCGACCATCGAGCTTGAAGGCGGATGGGACACATTGCTCAAGGGGCGATCCCGGAAACGACTCCAAACGGAGGTGATTCCTGCCTTTCTTCGCCGACAGCGATGGTTCGCCGGGAAGGCACGAAAATTCCGATCGGTGGAGATCCTCGACGCAACTCATCCAAGGAACCTTCCCGAACGAACAACCATTGTGACCGTCGAAGTCCGGTATGACGACGGTCATGTCGAGATGTATGCTCTTCCTCTTGGGATCGCGACCGGTGCTGGAGGGTTTGATCTGGTTGCACAAGTCCCGAAGTTCGTCCTCGCCATGCTCGAAGGAGCTGAAGGTCAGGCCGTTCTTCACGACGCTATTGCCGATGATTCCTTTTGCCTGGCACTGCTCGATGCCGTCCGGCATCGAAAGGAATTCAGTTCCTCCGCCGGCCGATTTCGTGCCGAGCCGACCTCAGCACTCGCCGAAACTCTCGGAGGTCCTGACGCCGATCTGAAACCCAAGCGGACGACAGGAGAGCAAAGCAATACGAGTATCATCTTCGGTCAGCGCCTGATTATGAAGCTCTTTCGACGCATTGAGTCGGGGACCAATCCTGAGCTTGAAATCGGCCGAGCCTTGACGGAAAAAACGTCGTTCGAAAATTTCCCGAGACTCGCCGGATCGATCGAATATCGCCGTCCTGATACGGACCCGACAACGATCGCCGTGTTCCAGGAGTTGGTTTCGTTCCAATCGGTGGGATGGGAACACGCGCTCGACGAACTCTCACGTTATTACGAATTGATCTTGAGTCGCCCCGAACTCGAACCACCCTCGATCGGGACTTTCGGTCCCCTCGGGCTCGTCGGGACTGAATCTCCGGAAGTCGTTCGAGAAACGGTGGGGGTCTACCAATCCGCAGCGGCCACCCTGGGCAAACGAACCGCTGAACTTCACCGAGCACTCGCCAGCCTTACGAGCGAGCCCGACTTTGCCCCGGAACCCATGCAGCCGAACGATCGGCTTCAACTCGCCCAGGAGATCCGCGCGCAGGTCGAATCCGCGCTGACACTCCTGAAGGATCGATTCGAGACACTTCCGCCTGAGATCCTGTCACTCGCTCGCCGTGTTCTCGATGCCGAGCATGCCATTACCTCGCCGCTTGAATCACTTCCCCAGACGCAGATCGACGCACCGCGCATCCGCGTTCACGGCGATTATCACCTCGGCCAGGTTCTCTGGTCGCTAAATGATTATGTGCTGCTCGACTTTGAGGGTGAGCCCGCAAAATCGATTGAACAGCGTCGCGCGAAGCACTCTGCCATCAAAGATGTCGTCGGCATGCTTCGCTCTTACAGCTATGCCGCGTTCGCAGGGCTGTTCGAAGCGAGCCAGGACCGATCATCTGATTTTGATCGGTTGCTCCCCTGGGCGATCACCTGGGAACAATGGTCCTCAGCATCGTTTCTGGGGGCTTATCTGGAAGTCGCCGAACCCGCAGGCCTGGTCCCGAGTGATCGTCAGCAACTTTCACTTCTGATCGACTGTTACATGCTGGATAAATCGCTGTATGAACTTCAATATGAGCTCAACAATCGCCCTTCCTGGATCAGGATTCCACTTGCTTCGATCGGCCTTCTGATTGAACGAATTCAATCCACCGGCCATCACGCGGAAGGATCGTGAGGAACGATCTCTCGCCAACTTCATCCGGTTCAAAGAGACCTGACCCATTCCTGATGCGGAGAACCTGGGAAACCAGGGCCGACAACGGCGGATTCAAGGGAGACGGTTGCGTTGCCAACCGGAAGGGGTTAGCCTCGCCACAGAGAGAACCTTTCCTCCCTTGAGGACGCCTCAGATGTCGATGCCCCAGATGAACCGCCGCAACGCGCTCAAGGTTATTGGAAGCGCGGTTGCCTTCCCGTTTGTCTCCCGAGGTTACGCCAAATCTCCGAACGAGACGCTCAATCACGCCAGCTTCGGAGCCTCAGGGATGGCACTGGCGGATATCCGATCGCTGACCGCCAGTCCTCATCTTCGCCTCGTCGCCGTCGCCGATGTTGACCTCAACCGCACGGCCGAAGTGAAGAAACTGTTCCCCGAGGTCCGTGTTTATCAGGACTACCGCGAATTACTGGATCAGGAGAAGGATCTCGACTCGGTCAATGTTTCGACCCCTGACCACATGCATGCCCCAATCACCATGCAGGCCATGCAGCAAGGCTTGCACGTGTACACGCAAAAGCCTCTGACGCAAACGATTTACGAAGCCCGTCAGCTTTCTCGGGTCGCCGCCGAAAAGGGGATTGTGAGTCAGATGGGGATCCAGATCCATTCCCATCCGGTTCACAAGTCGGTCGTGGCCACGATTCACGATGGAGCGATCGGCAAGGTTAAGGAAGTTCACAGCTGGAGCGGGAAGCAGTGGGGTGATCGATCACCGCGTCCCGACAGGACCGACCCGGTCCCCGACGGTCTGGACTGGAACGGATGGCTGGGGGTCGCCGCCGAGCGCCCGTATATCGCTGGCTGGTACCACCCAGGAAACTGGCGAAAACGGCTTGATTTTGGTACCGGAACGTTTGGCGATATGGGATGTCACATCCTCGACCCGGTTTTCGCCGCCCTCGAACTGACCGCACCGACTGAAGTACGATCGGAAGGTGGTGCGCCCAACGACCACAGCTGGGGGCTCGACTCCGTGGTCCGATACACCTTCCCGGCCACGCCTCAAACCGCCGAAACCCTGACCCTCACCTGGTACGATGGCGACCGTCGTCCTCCTGAAGACGTGGCAAGACTGATTGGAGATCGCCCGCTCAGCGATCAAGGCTCACTCTACATCGGCACCAAAGGTGTCCTGTACTCCCCTTACATCGCTCCTCCGGTGCTTCTTCCCGCCGAGGACTTTGCCGATTATGAGCGGCCTGAACCCGCTGGCGACAATCACTACCTTCAGTTTGTGGAGGCATGCCGCGGCAATGGATCGACGTCGACCCCATTCTCGTATGCCGGACCGCTCACAGAAATGGTCCTTCTTGGTTGCCTCGCCACCCGTTTCCCGGCCACATCACTCGCCTGGGATGCGGAGGAAATGCGCGTGACTAACGTCGAGGAAGCCAATCGCTTCGTTCGCCGGAAGTATCGCGACGCCTACGCGACCGCAGGTCTATAATCGTGGGGCGTTTTCCTGAAAATCTCGAATCCTGAAGCAAACCAGGGCGGACTCACACTGCCGTGTGTCCGCCCTGATGACTTTCTTGCAAGATCACGGACCGAATCACTCGAAATCTCAATCCTGATGTTCATGGATGAGTTTTCCGCCAAGATAGGTCGCGAGCACTTTCGTCTCGATCAGTTCTTCGCCCGAGCATGTGAGGATGTCTCGATCTAGAAGAACGAAATCGGCACGTTTGCCGGCTTCCAGTGAACCGATTTCATCCTCAAGAAACATAAGTTTGGCGTTATTAATGGTGTAGAACTGGATCACCTGCTCGCGAGTCAGCGCCTCTTCGGGATGGAGTGATCCTTCGTATCCTTTGGCCTGTCGCGTGGTCGCGACCCACATTCCCAGAAATGGGTTGTAAGGATTAATGGATCGGAACGAACCGATCTTCTGCATGTGATCAGACCCGCCTCCCACCGTCACACCGGCCTGAAACAGACTCTGCAGCGGTTGAAAATAGCGGAGGCGATCGTAGCCGAATTGGGCCACGAGAGTACGAGTATCAAGGTAAAGCCAGGCAGGCTGAATGTCCACCACGACTCCGAGGCGGGCCGCCTGCTCGATCGATTCTCGGCTCATGAAATTGGAGTGCGTCAGACACGGCCGAGTCGGAGCAACGGGCAACTCGTTGTTGACTGCCTCGTAGGCGTCAAGCAATGCGTGAACCGCACCATCTCCAACGCTGTGTGCCGTGAATTGCAAACCGGCCCGAACGGTGGCACGCACCAACGGCTGAAGTCGTTCCGGTGGGATGAAGAGGACTCCTCGATACTTCGGATCGTCAATCGAATAAATTTCGCTCACACCCCATGGTTCCCGCATGTACGCGCTTCCGGTTAGCATACCCCCATCCAAAAACATTTTGATTCCAACCGTGCGTAGCATGGAATCGTTGGTGCGGATGGCCTTCTCGGCAACCTGTCGGATGTTGGCCTCGATCTCCTCCAAGGGACCAGAAGAACCAACGGCATGCGAGAGCCCGATGCGGACGGTCAATGCGTTTGCATCATGGAGTCGAGCATACTGCTCCACGGCTGAAGAACTTGCATTTCGATCAATGATCGAAGTAATTCCAACCGAATTGTAATCATAAAAAAGTTCGGTTAACTGTTCGTCCTCTTCGTCTCTCGTGGGCGTTCGTCCAGGGGATTCGGTCTTCACGTAGCGGGTCAGGTTGCGAAGGATTCCCGTAGGTATTCCTGTCTTCGGATCCCGTTCCACCTTTCCAGGGCCTTCGGGCTCGAATGTCTCGTCAATTCCACTCAAGTCCAGTGCGAGCGAATTCAGCGAAGCGTCAGGGCCAGTTGCAAACAGAACCGGATTCCTGGGCGCGGCTCGATCAAGTTCTTCTTTCGTGGGATAACGTTGTTCCTTAAGCCTCGTAATAAAGACTTGGCGTACGATAACCCATTTTCCCTCCCCTAGCAGCTCGGCTCGCTCTTTGATGTATCTCAAAACATCTTCAATCGTCTCCATTTCCGCAATCGGATGATCGAACTCGTGCATTGAAGCACCTGTGGGGTGCGTATGCGAATCGATCAGCCCTGGCACAACCGTGGTGCCCCGCAGGTCGATCACCTGAGTCTCAGGCCCTTGAGTCTCAAGAACCTCGTCTGTGCTCCCCACTCGAAGGATTCGCCCATCCGCGACGGCCATCCCCGTCGCGAGCGCGAAGTCAGAATCCACGGTAATGAGATTTCCATTGATATAAATAATCTCGGCAGTCTGGACACCACGTGCCTGACTGTTCACCCCCAGGAGCACCACTGCAAGGAGCAACCACGGTGACGTTCTGGACATGGGAAGACCTTGATCTCGAACGGACAAGAGGAGAAGAAAACCCGGTAGAGCCTCAGGCCTACTGATCGCTGCGCAGAGAAGTAAACTTTCTGGATCCTGGAAGGCCAACAAACACTGGTTCCGGGAGGCCAGTTAGAGAATTTCTCTGGGCAGCGATCAGTAGGCTGAGCCCCATCTCGACATTGTGGCGGGGAGTTGAATTCACAGCAACGGTCTTCCGTAGGAATCGAAGTACTTGGAGTCACTCGAAGAAGACGATGTCCCGAAGAGTGACTCCGACACAATTCACGAACAAGCTCATGAAAGAAACGATCGAATTTTTTTACTAACCGAACAAATCTATTGTCTTGAGCATGCACAAACTTTTCAATGATCGAATAATTCCCGAACCAGAAGCATTCACAAGAGTCATGCTCGCTCGAAAGTTCCACTTTCGAACATTTTCATGATCTTGTAAAGTGCTCGGCAAACTTTCTGCTAATGTTTAGGCGAGAACATCCTTGATCACACTTCCGTGGACATCGGTCAATCGGAAGTCCCGTCCGCTGTACCGATAGGTGAGACGTTCATGATCGAGGCCGAGGAGATAAAGGATCGTCGCATGCAGGTCATGCATGTGAACCTTGTTCTCAACCGCCTTGTGACCGAACTCATCAGTGGTCCCAATGGCATGGCCGGCCTTGGTCCCTCCTCCAGCAAGCCAAACGGTGAACCCGTCGGGGTTATGATCCCGCCCGGTTCCTTTTTGTTGCGCGTAGGGAGTTCGGCCAAATTCACTTCCCCACCACACCAGCGTATCCTCAAGTAACCCTCGTCGTTTTAAATCAGCGAGAAGGCCCGCGATCGGCCGATCCACCCGACGAGCATGTTGCTCATGCGCAGGCATATTCGAATGCTGGTCCCATGCCGGGTTCGCGGTGCTGTCGCCGTAGGTCACCTGAACGAAGCGGACACCTCGTTCGCAAAGACGTCGAGCCAGTAAACATTGGCGGCCGAAATTGTCTGTTGGTTCCTGGTCAATTCCGTAAAGCTCCCGTGTTTCCGGGCTTTCACCAGAGATATCGAGGACATCTGGCGCGTTCATCTGCATCCGCCAGGCCAACTCGAACGAAGAGATCACTGCCTCCAGCTCCGAGTCGGTGTCCGACGCAAGTTGTTCCGAATTCAATCGGCGAAGGACCTCGAACTGGCGAGCTTGATCCTCAGGAGAAAGCAACGGATTCGAGAGGTTTCGGATCGTTGCTTCAGAAGCAGGTGCCCCCGCTTTCCCGATGGCGGTCCCTTGATACACGGCAGGAAGGAAGGCATGGCCGTAATTTCTGGCACCACCATTCCCGGCCGAGGGTCCAATCGTGACAAACCCGGGCAGATCTTCATTTTCGGTGCCAAGGCCATATTGAACCCAGGCGCCCATCGACGGCCGGATCCCCACCGTCGCTCCACAGTGGAGAAAGAGCGTTGCCGGACCGTGGGCCACTCCCTCGGTATGCATCGAATGAATAAAGCAAAGATCGTCTACGTGCCGATTCAGTTCCGGGAACAACGCTGACCCCCAACGGCCCGACTCCCCATGGCGGGCGAAATCCCAAAGCGGGCGCATGATTCGTTGTTCCGAGCCCTTCATCCCGCTATTGGCAATGACACGAGCATCGTCAAAGGGCATGTCCTTGCCATCCTGGGAATACAAAAGGGGCTTGTAGTCAAACGAATCAACCTGGCTCACACCTCCCTGCATGAACAGAAAGATCACACGCTTGGCTCTGGGAGCGAAGTGAGGAGCTTGTGCCGCGAGTCGATTGGCCGGAGACTCCGCCCTTGAGCGCGATGCCGAGAGCCCAGCCAGAGCGATCGATCCGAAGCCACATGCAGTTGACCTGAGCAAGTCTCGACGATTCAAAGGAATCGGCACGGTATCCTCCACGATTGATCGGGGCGATGAGGGACTCTGCGGACGGTGGAGCCAATTGAGGGGATTAATATAGGGCAGGAAACGCCTTTACGTTCACTGAATAGAGCGAAAGTCAATCGTCGCAAAGATCGATTGCACCAGGAGCGACCATGACCCTTCTTCCGGATGCGTGGGGTCGTTGACGAACCGCGACGCGATCGAGAGTTCTTCCTCCGTGGGTGAACGACCCAGAATCAGTTGATACGCGTAGGAAATGCGATCGTCCACAGCGTTGAAATCCATCTCCAGCAGTCGCGCTGCCGTTTCCTGCGCCTGTTGAATCACAAAGGGGTGATTCATCAGGAAAAGCGCCTGAGTGGCAACGGTACTGGTATTTCGTCGTCCAACAACCAGGCTCGGATCCGCAAAATCGAAGGCCTCGAACACCTCGGGAAGGGCATTCCTAAAGACGGGTTCATACACCGATCGTCGTGTGCGTTTTGATTTAAACCCATAATCCGCAGCAAGGGTTTCCGGAAATGAGGGGCCGCTCATTTCAAGGTCAAGCTGCCCGGAAGCCCAGAGCATGGTATCCCGAATGCTTTCAGCATCCAGCCGCCTCCGATCCATGCGCCATCGCAGCACATTCTCGGGATCGATGCGTTCTGCACTGGGATCGCGCTCCGTCGAAAGTTGGTATGTTCTTGACACCACGATCTTCCGAATGAGTGTTTTGATCGACCAGCCTTCGTTCACGAACCTTACAGCGAGCGTATCCAGTAATTCCGGGTGTGACGCAGAATCGCCGGTCGTACCGAAATTGTCCACGGACGGTACCAGACCCTCTCCCATGAGCCAGTGCCAGACTCGGTTAACCAGGACGCGTGCCGTGAGTGGATTCTGTGGCGAAGCAACCCAATCCGCCAACTGCCGACGCCCGCTTTCATCTTCCGGCAACCGGGGCCCCTTGTCTGACTGGGTCGCAACCCGGAGAAATCCGCGAGGGACTTCCTGGCCAAGGTTGTGAACGCTACCGCGGATGTGAATCTTGAGATCGCGAATGCTATCCTCTTCGACAACAGACATGGCCATGTCTCGTTGTGGAGCATTCTGGCTCAGCGCTTTGAGTTCCGATTCAAGCCTCGCCAGCTCATTCTGCTCAGTCAAACTCGATGGTGCCGAAGAAGCCACCTGTTCTGCAGGAATCCAGACCACGGCATCAGCGGTCACATGCCCCCGAGTTCCCTCGTTCGAGATCTGAAGATATGCCTGACCATTTGCTTCGAATCGAAATTCACCTATCCTGAGATAACGCCCCTCAATCGGTGGCTGCTGCCGCATGTCGATGGTATGGTCCGACTCCCCCTCCGCACTCAAAATCGTGATGGGTACGGCTGAAGCTCGACTCGCACCCGGAGAGTAAGCGATCCAGACCTCGAATAACCCCGCCTTTGAGAGATCTGGCTGGAACGTCAGTGTCTTCTCACCTTTGCCCTGATTGTCGTCGTGCAGATACCCGGACCCGATGAAGTTCCCTGAGTAAGTAGACGATTTCCATTCGCCGACGCGATCCGCCTGTTCGTCGTCCACGACAATTCCCGGGACATCCTCTGGCTCTAGAATTCCTTTCCCCGCTTCCGAATTCTTAAGCGATGCTCGAAGTTCCTTGATCTGTGCTTCCAGAGCGGAAACGGACTTTTCATGAGCCACGATGACTGCTTCCCGATCCGCTTCCATGGGCAAGGGAACTTCGATCCATGCCGAGACATTTGCGTGGCGCATCGCCTTGGCATTGCTCAAAATTCCTGCGAGTGCATAGTAGTCGCTGGTGGGAATGGGATCAAATTTATGATCATGACATCGCGCGCAGGAAATTGTTTGCGCCAGAAGTGCTTTTCCGATGGTCTCGATCTGCTCGTCCACCATGTCCATTCGAAGCTGTTCTTTGTCCTGTTCTTCCAGGTTGGTATTCCCGAGGACAAGAAACGAGGTGGCTACAATTTGACGGCGACGATCTTCAATCGTTTCTCCGTCAAGAAGATCGCCGGCAATTTGCTCTCGAACGAACTGATCGAATGGCATATCCTCATTGAAGGCATCGATCACATAATCCCGATAGCGCCATGCTTCCTTGAACACAAGGCCCCTCAGCGTGAGGGATTCCCCAAAGCGTGCCACATCAAGCCAGTGTCGTCCCCATCGTTCGCCGAAATGAGGAGACGCCAAGAATCGGTCAACGAGGTCTTCATACGCGGTCGGCGAGCGGTCCAGAACAAAGCGTTGGATCTCTTCCGGCGACGGTGGCAAGCCAACCAGGTCGTACGAAAGGCGACGGATCAGCGTGATCCGGTCGGCATCAGAAACCGGTCGCAATCCTTCGGCTTCCAATCGAGCAAGGATGAAACGATCGATGTCATTCCGAGGCCATGTGGAGTCGTTCACATCCGGAACAGGAGCGATCCGAGGGGGCTGATAGGCCCAATGGTCTCGACCCGCCTCAATGTCCATCTCAGCGCTTCGGGGAACCGCTCCATCCCCCGTTCGAGGATCGGGTGCCCCCTGTTCGATCCACGTTACAAAATCGTTGACGATGGTCTCGGGAAGCTTCCCTTCCGGCGGCATCTGAAGCAGATCGTAGCGCAACGCATCGATCAGAAGGCTTTCGTCCACGTTTCCGGGCACCACTGCCGGACCACTTGCCCCTCCCAGCAGCAACCCTTCCCGATGATCGAGCAGGAGCCCTCCCTTCAGTTTTCCTGCTTGATCGGCCTCGACCGAGTGGCACCGATAACACTTCTCGATGAGGACCGGCCTGATCTTTGTCTCAAAGAATTGGACCCCCTCACCATCGGTGCTGTTCCCCGACGCGAATCCTGACATTTGACCAATCAAGAGAAATACATGCAGCCAATTGATGAAGGGTTTCATTCGGACATCTTCCTCGTCTTCGTCACTGGACGAGGCAAGGCGAGTCATAGGGCCTGCCAACCAGTGGTATTGAGGGCCTCGCCCCAAGCATCGTTCTGGAGGGTGAACGCAACTCGTTGTGTAGTATCTCAATTGGACACCATCGAGCACCCAGGTTCAAGCAGTCCCGAGTTTAGTTCCTCTCTGCAGGATGTCTGTT